>NZ_LSJI01000180.1:0-147500 GCF_001557235.1 Phenylobacterium sp. CCH9-H3
GGCAGAGGCTCCGGGGTCAGGGTGGGGAGAAGGTCGGCCGCCCAGCCCAGGCCCTTGTGGGCGAGCCAGGCGGCGGCGAAGCCGGCGTGGCCGTGCGCGGCCAGGAGGGCGGAGATGCGGCTCTGATCCGCTTTCGACGACGCGGCGGTGAAGGCGAGCGCGACCTCGCCCAGGCCCAGCTCGAACAGCCGGTCGCCGCGCCGCGACTGACAGTAGTAGTCGCGCTTGGGCGTGGCGTGGGCGAGGATCTCGATCTGGCGCGCATTGAGGCCGAAGTGGCGATAGAGGCTGGAGATCTGGGGTTCGAAGGCCCGGTCGTTGGGCAGGAAGATCCGGGTCGGACAGCTCTCGACGATCACCGGCGCGATCGGGCTGGTCTCGATGTCGGCCAGGGACTGGGTGGCGAAGACCACCGAGGCGTTTTTCTTGCGCAGGGTCTTCAGCCACTCGCGCAGCTGGGCCGAGAAGCCGGGATCGTCGAGGGCGAGCCAGCCCTCGTCGACCAGGACCAGGGTGGGGCGGCCGTCCAGCCGCGCCTCGATCCGATGGAAGAGGTAGGCCAGCACCGGGGCGGCCGCGCTGGCGCCGATCAGGCCCTCGGTCTCGAAGGCCTGGACGGCGCCCTCGCCGATATATTCCGCCTCGGCGTCGAGCAACCGTCCGAAGGCGCCGCCCAGGCCGTAGGGGGAGAGCGCCTGCTTCAGGATCTGTGACTGCAGAAGGACGGCGAGCCCGGTCAGGGTGCGTTCGCCCACCGGGGCGGAGGCCAGCGAGCCCAGGGCCGACCATAGGTGCGCCTTGAGGTCGGGCGTGATGGCCACGCCTTCGCGGGCGAGGATCGCCGCCAGCCAGTCGGCCGCCCAGGCGCGTTCGGCCAGGTCGTCGACCCGGCGCAGGGGTTGCAGCGACACGGCGGGGGAGTCGTCTGCGCCCGCTTCGCCGACCGCGCCGCCCAGGTCATGCCAGTCCCCGCCCATGGCGAGCGCGGCGGCGCGAATCGAGCCGCCGAAGTCGAAGGCGAAGACCTGGGCGGCCGCGTAGCGGCGGAACGAGATCGCCATCAGCGCCAGCAGCACCGACTTGCCGGCGCCGGTCGGGCCGACCACCAGGGTGTGGCCGACATCGCCCACATGCAGGCTGAAGCGGAAGGGCGTCGCCCCGTCCGTGCGGGCGAAGAACAGCGGCGGGGCGTCCAGATGTTCGTCCCGGGCCGGACCCGCCCAGACCGCCGAGAGCGGAATCATGTGGGCGAGGTTCAGGGTGGAGACCGGCGGGCGGCGGACATTGGCGTAGACCTGGCCCGGCAGCGAGCCCAGCCAGGCCTCCACGGCGTTCAGGCCCTCGGCGATCACGGTGAAATCCCGCGCCTGGATCACCTTTTCGGCCAGCCGCAGGTTCTCGGCGACCTGGCTGGGGTCGGGGTCCCAGACCACCAGGGTGGCGGTGACAAAGGCCTGGCCCACCTGGTCGGCGCCCAGGTCCTGCAGGGCGGCGTCGGCGTCCGCGGCCTTGTTGGCGGCGTCGGAATCGATCAGCGCCGAGGCTTCGTTGGTCATCACCTCCTTGAGGATGGCGGCCAGCGACTTGCGCTTGGCGAACCACTGGCGGCGGATCTTCCCGAGCAGGCGCGTGGCGTCGAGCTTGTCGAGCATGATGGCGCGGGTGGTCCATCGGTAGGGGAAGGCCAGGCGGTTCAGCTCGTCGAGCAGGCCGGGCGTGGTGGCGCCGGGAAAGCCGATGACGGTGAGGACCCGCAGGTGGTGGTCGCCCAGCCGGGGTTCGAGGCCGCCGGTGAGCGGCTCGTCGGCCAGCAGCGCGTCCAGGTGCATGGGCGTCTCGGGGACCCCCACCGCCTGGCGCTTGGTGGAGACGGTCGCGTGCAGGAAGGTGAGGGTCGCCGCGTCGTCCAGCCATTCGGCTTCCGGAACGAAGCCCTCCACCAGCCGCAGCAGCCGGTCGGTGCGGTCGATGAAGGCCTTGGTCAGCTCCCAGGGATCCACCCCTTGTTCGGCGCGGCCCTCATAGAGCCAGCCTTCGGCCCGGACAGCGTCCTCCTCCGGTGGCAGCCAGACCAGGGTCAGGAAGTAGGCGGACTCATAGTGGGCGCCGGCCTCCTCGAACTGGGCGCGGCGTTCGGCCTCCACCAGGGCGCTGGCCGCGTCGGGCAGCCGATCGTCGGGATAGTCGGTCGCGGGCCGGCGCTGGGCCTCGACGAACACCGCCCAGCCCGAACCCAGGCGGCGAAGCGCATTGTTGAGCCGCCCCGCCACGGCGGCCAGCTCGGCGGGCGTGGCGCTGTCCAGGTCCGGCCCGCGGAACCGGGCGGTCCGCTGCAGGGCGCCGTCCTTGTTGAGGACCACGCCCTCGGCGACCAGGGCGGCCCAGGGCAGAACATCGGAGAGCCGGGCTGTGCGGTCACGATAGGGGGCGAGCGACATCATGGCTGGCCTCAGACGCGCAGGTAGGCGGGGTAGCGCAGGTGGCGGTGGACCACCTCGACGAACCAGGGATCGCGCCGCGCCGCCCAGGCCGCCGCCCCGTGACCGACGGCCCAGATCACCAGGCCGGCCAGCCATAGCCGCAGGCCCAGGCCGATGGCCGCCGCCAGGGTGGCGTTGGCGATGGCCACCGCGCGCGGCGCGCCGCCGAGCAGGATCGGCTCGATCAGCGCCCGATGTACGGGGGCGGCGAAGCCGGGGAGGTCCAGGGGTGAGGGTTCGGCGCGCATCAGACCAGCGCCCCGCCGCCGAAAGAGAAGAAGGACAGGAAGAAGCTGGAGGCGGCGAAGGCGATCGACAGGCCAAAGACGATCTGGATCAGCCGGCGGAAGCCGCCGGAGTTGTCGCCGAACGCCAGGGTGAGGCCGGTGACGATGATGACGATCACCGCGATGATCTTGGCGACCGGGCCCTCGATCGACTGCAGGATCGACTGCAGCGGCGCCTCCCAGGGCATGGAGGAGCCGGCGGCGTGGGCCGGGGCGGCGATCATCAGGCCGGCGGCGAGCGCGGCGGCGGCCAGCCGGTCGATCATCGTGCGGCCGAGGCCGCCCTTGAGAAAGGTCATGAGAGATCTCCAAGAGGGGTGAGGCGGTAGTCGCCGGCGGGGGTGAGGCCCTCGACCCGGACGAGTTCGGTGAGGCGGCGATCGGCGCCGCGGCCGCTCAGGACCGCGATCACGTCGATGGTCTCGGCGATAAGGCCGCGCGGCACGGTGATCACCGCTTCCTGGATCAGCTGCTCGAGGCGGCGCAGCGCGCCGTGGGCGGAGCCGGCGTGCAGGGTGCCGACGCCGCCGGGATGGCCAGTGCCCCAGGCCTTGATGAGGTCCAGGGCCTCAGGTCCGCGCACCTCGCCGATCGGGATGCGGTCGGGCCGCAGGCGCAGCGCCGAACGGACCAGGTCGGTGAGGGAGGCGGCGCCATCCTTGGTGCGCAGCGCCACGAGATTGGGGGCGGCGCACTGCAGCTCCCGGGTGTCCTCGATGAGGACGACGCGGTCGCCTGAGCGGGCGACCTCCGCCAGCAGGGCGTTGACCAGGGTGGTCTTGCCGGTGGAGGTCCCGCCCGCCACCAGGATGTTGTGGCGGGCGGCCACGGCCTCGCGCAGCCGGGCGGCGGCCGCCGCGCTCATGACGCCGGCGGCGGCGTAGTCCTCCAGGCTGAAGATCGCCGCGGCCGGCTTGCGGATGGCGAAGGCCGGGGCGGCGACCACGGGCGGCAGCAGGCCCTCGAAGCGCTCGCCGCTTTCCGGCAGTTCCGCCGAGAGCCTTGGCGCGCCGGCGTGGACCTCGACGCCGACGTGATGGGCCACGAGGCGGATGATCCGCTCGCCGTCCGCCGCGCCGAGTCGCTCACCGGTGTCGGCGAGGCCCTCGGTCAGCCGGTCGATCCAGAGGCGGCCATCGGGGTTGAGCATCACCTCGACCACGGCCGGGTCTTCCAGCCAGCCGGTGATGGCGCCGCCCAGGGCCGAGCGCAGCATGCGGGCGCCGCGTGAGGTGGCCTCGGAGGTCAGCGCGATCGACGCCATGGAAGTCCCCATCGGGTGGGCGTCCGGAGATCGGCGCCGCGATGAGGTCGACTAGAAGAGGCAGGATCGGGCGCTCGGCAACAAGCCTCCGCCCCCCATCGCGCCCTGGCGTAGAAAGACAGGCGCGCGGCGGGCGCACCTCACGGCGCGGCGTCCGGCGTCACGTCGCGGGAGAGCTCTTCGGCCAGGGTCTGGCCGCGCGCCAACCGGCGGCCGAGGGATTCGACGAAGTTCTCGTAGCGCTCGCGCCCCTTGGCCTGGGCGGCGACGCCGGCCGCGTCGGGAAGGGGCGGCGTCGCGGTCAGCCAGAACCGCACAAAGAGCGCCAGGGCCTCGTTGGAGATGGTCACGTGCCGTTCCAGGCGCTCGACCTGGCGGCTCATGCGGTCAAGCCGGCGACCGAGCGCCGCTTCGAGCCGGTCCGATCCGTCAGGGGAGAAGAAGGAGGCCAGCGCCGCCTCGACGATCAGGGCCTGGCTCACCCCGCGGCGGCTGGCATGGTCGGCGAGCTGGCGGGCGAGGCCGGGCGGCAGGCGGAAGGTGTGCTTGGTCCGCATGGCGCTCAAAGCTCCACCCCGTCGTCCGGGTCCAGCGACGCCTGCCGCGCCAGCCCCGACATCCGCCGTTGCAGGGCCTGGGCGCGGACCGTCTCGTCGTCCGGTTCGTCCTCGGCGAAATCGAACTCCGGCGCCGGCCTGGGCGGCGAGACGATCTCCTCATGCTCCGGCAGGTCCGGTTCACGCCGCACGCCGCCATTCGGGTCGTCGGGTGAGGCGCCGCCCTGGCGGCGCGCCGGTCCGACGGGCGGCGCCATGATGGGCGGAAGGCCCGACCAGTCGTCGGCCGCCGGCGGTCGGGCTGGTCCCGGCCCTGGAGGCGCGGCGACACGGCGCGCCAGGCGGCGATCCGCATAGTAGCGCGCCTTGTGGGCGCGGATCGGCGCCAGGCCGGAGACCATGACGATCTCGTCGCCGGGCGGCAGCTGCATAACCTCGCCAGGCGTGAGGAGGGGCCTCGCCGTCTCCTGGCGCGAGACCATCAGGTGGCCGAGCCAAGGCGACAGCCGGTGCCCCGCATAGTTGCGCATGGCGCGTAGCTCGGTGGCGGTGCCGAGCGCGTCGGACACCCGTTTGGCGGTGCGCTCGTCGTTGGTGGCGAAGGCCACGCGCACATGGCAGTTGTCGAGGATGGCGTTGCTGACGCCATAGGCCTTCTCGATCTGGTTCAGCGACTGGGCGATCAGGAAGCTCTTCAGGCCGTAGCCGGCCATGAAGGCCAGTGCGCTCTCGAAGAAGTCGAGCCGGCCCAGGGCGGGGAACTCGTCCAGCATCAGCAGAAGTCGCCTGCGCTGCGACCGGCTCTCGAGGTCTTCGGTCAGGCGCCGGCCGATCTGGTTGAGGATCAGCCGCACCAGGGGCTTGGTGCGGCTGATGTCGGAGGGCGGCACCACCAGGTAGAGCGTGGTCGGCGTCGCGCCCTCCACCAGGTCGCCGATCCGCCAGTCGCATCGGCCGGTGGCCTGGGCCACCACCGGGTCCCGATAAAGTCCCAGGAACGACATGGCGGTGGACAGCACGCCCGAGCGTTCGTTCTCGCTCTTGTTGAGCAGCTCGCGGGCGGCCGAGGCGACCACCGGATGGACGCCAGCCGCGCCGAGGTGCGGCGTGGTCATCATGGCGCGCAGGGTGGTCTCGATGGGCCGGCGGGGATCGGAGAGGAAGGCCGCCACGCCGGCCAGGGTCTTGTCGGCCTCGGCGTAGAGCACGTGCAGGATCGCGCCCACGAGCAGGGCGTGACTGGTCTTCTCCCAGTGATTGCGGCGCTCGAGCGAGCCCTCGGGGTCCACCAGCACGTCGGCGACGTTCTGGACGTCGCGCACTTCGCTGGGGCCGCGCCGCACCTCGAGCAGGGGATTGTAGGCGTCGGACGCAGGATTGGTGGGATCGAACAACAGGACCCGGCCGTGCCGCGCCCGGAAACCCGCGGTCAGACCCCAGTTCTCGCCCTTGATGTCATGGACGACGGCGCTTTCCGGCCAGGTCAGGAGCGTGGGGACGACGAGGCCAACGCCCTTGCCCGACCGGGTGGGGGCGAAGCAGAGCACATGCTCGGGCCCGTCATGGCGCAGATAGGCCGCGCCGAGCTGGCCTAAGACCACGCCGTCCTCGCCGAGCAGGCCCGCGGCCCGGGCTTCGTCGAGGCTCGCCCAGCGGGCCGAGCCGTAGGTGACCACATGCTTGGCTTCGCGGGCGCGCCAGACCGAGAGCGCGATCGCCACCGGGATGGCGGCGAGCCCGCCGGAGGCGGCGATGGCCGCGCCCTGCAGGAAGATGCGCGGCGCATAGGCGTCGTAGACGAACCACCAGCCGAAGAAGGCCGGCGGCGGATAGACGGGTAGTCCGGCCAGGACGGCCCAGGGGCGGCCGAGGCCGGGCTGGAAGCCGAGCCGCCAGGCCGTCCATTCGGTCGCGCCCCAGACGCCGGCCAGGACGATCAGGCCGACGAGGAGGAGTTGGCCCCAGAGGATCTTGGTGGCGGACATGGGAGGGTCTCCGGTCTTGGAGATCCGGAGCTTGGCGCCCCCGCCGCCGCCGCAAGGCCCTGCCGCGGGGGCGGCGCGCGATCGGATAGGTTGGCGCGCGAATACTGACGGCCCGGACGGGGACCCTCGGCCTTCAGCGCGGGATCCGGCGGACGGGCCTGCTAGCCTCGGGCCAGGAGCTGAGGATTCGGGGCTGGCGTGGCGCGACTGCATTTCAATGTCCTGTCCGGGCGCGGCGAGGGATTCCACGAGGTCGTGGCGCCGATACCGAAGGCCGTTCCGGCCGGCTACACCCCGATGATCGCCGCGGTCGAATGGCTCACGCTCAACTGCCGCGGCGACTGGGCCTGCCGCGCGCGAGGCAGGTCCGTCTGCCTGAGGTTCGCGCTGGCGAGCGACCATGCGCGCGCCCTGGCGCACTTCGCCGGCGCCTCCTAGGGGCGGCGGCGAGGTGGAGTTCGGCGACCCGGCGCTACAGTCCGAGCCCCCGCCGCCGGCCGAAGGTCCAATCGACGCCGCCGCCTGGGGACAGGGTTCCGCTGACCTGCTGGCCGAGACGCGCCTCCAGCGCCGGACGCCACGGCACGAGCTGGAAGCCCAGGCCGTCATCGATCATCGCGAAACGGCCGGACGCCAGGACCAACCGCTGGCGGTAGACCCCCGAAACAGTCTCGCCTTCGCCGCCGGGTCGATGCGGGAGTCCCGTTTCGTTGGCCAGCCGCGTCGCGACGGCGGCCAGCTCGCGGCGGCGCAGCGTCGCGATGAGATCCGGCGCGAACCAGGTGCGGCCCTCGCGCCGGTCTGCCAGACCCTCGGCCGCCAGCCCATCGGCGCGGCGCGCCATGGCGTCCCGGACCTCGGCGCCGAAGCCGATGGTCGCCATGGCGAGATTGCGGGAGACCAACTGCCGGTCAAGCCAGGTGGCGCCCTGCGCGCGCACCTGTCCGGAGAGGTCCAGATCCGAGCGTGTCGCGAGCGCCATGCGCCCGCGTCCCTGGTCGTCCGTCCAGGCGCGGACTTCGACGATGGCGCCTGGCCTGGCGTCGCCGGTCAAGTCGAGGTCGGCGAAGCTGAGGTGGTGGACATGGCCGTCGACGCCATCGACGATCGCATAGGCCTGGCCGGTGAGCTCGTCCTGCAGGCCGCGGGCGGCCAGGCGGCCGACCACAGGTGTCTGCGGCGCCTCGGCGTGGATGGCGAAGGCGGCGGCGTCGAGGGCGCGCTCGCCCCCTCCGATCGCACGATGGAGCGTGGCGATGATGTCGCCGCGCCGCGCCATCGCGCGCAGGGTTTCCTCCAGGGCGGGTTTGAGGGTCCAGCACGCCGCCCTCTCGCGATCGGCCAGGCCCAGTCGCTCCAGATGGGCGGCCCGGCCGATCAGCAGGCGCCGCAGGTCCGGGTCCTCGCCGCCCGCGCCGGGCCGCAGGTCCACCAGGCCGCCGCCATCGTCGGCCGCCTGTCGCAGGACCCGGTCCAGGCTGGTCCAGCGGTCCGCCGTGACCTCCCGTTCCAGGGCCGAGCGGATCTCATGCTCGGCGCGGGGACCCAGCTCGAGCGTGACGCGCTCGGCGGCGCGATCGCGCAAGCCGCGGCTGATATAGGCCCGGCTGATCACCAGATCGCGTCCATCATCGGCTTGGCCCCGCACGAGGATGTGGAGGTGGGGATTGTCGGTGTTCCAGTGGTCGACCGCGACCCAGTCGAGCCGGGTGCCGAGATCGCGCTCCGCGTCGGCCATCAGGTCCCGCGTGAACGCCCGCAGGTCCTTGAGCTGGGCGGCGTCCTCCGGCGAGACGATGAAGCGGAAATGGTGCCGGTCGTCGCGGGCCCGGGCGGCGAAGCCCGCCTCGTCGGCGTGGTCGCCCTGGGCGTCGAACAGATCGGCCGGCGCACCGTCCCGCCCGGCGCCGTCCCGCTTCAGGTAGAGGATGTGCTTGGGGAGCGGGGCGGCCCGGAAGCTGGACCCCTGGTGGCGCACGACCCGCGCCTTGGTCACCACGCGCCGGGCGGGGGACTTGAGCGCGAGCGCCAGGGCCGCCCGGCGACCGCGTCCGAAGCGCGAGCCGCCGGCGCCGCGTCCACCGCCGAAGCGGCTCCCGATGTGGCCGGCCGTCTTGGCCGCGCGCATCACCTGGCCGACGAAGCTGCTGGGCACGCGAACCCCGCCGCCGCGGACCCGCCCGGGCCGCAGGCGGAACGGCCTGTCGGCGCCCGCCTTCACCGCGTTCTGGCCCCGGGATGGCGCTCGGGCCCTTGAATTCCTTGGGGGATCGCCAAGTCCGGCTGGCGGCGAAGGCTGCCGCGCACCCGAAAAACCTCAATCCAACCAAACCCTTGCAGCGAACCGCAGGCGCTGCTTTTCCCTTGCCGTCCACCTGCGGGTCTAAACGGGGCCGAGATCACGCCCCCGGGCCCACCCCCGTCCGCGCTCGACCTGATTGCGACGCCGCTCATGGCGAGACGCCGGCGCGCGGGCCGGAGCGGCGCACGAAGAGCCCGCCGGGCGCCGAGGGGTCGGCGCTTGGACGGCGGGTCGGCGGCGGCGCGACGGACACGGCGACGGCGATCGGCGGCGCATCCGTGGCCGGGGACCCGCCCGCCGGAAAGAGCGACGCGCTGCGCCAGGCCAAAGGATCGGGCGGCGCCGATCCATCGCCTGCCGCGCCCAGCCGCGGCCCGAGGGTGGCGAGATAGGCAAAGGTCTCCGCGGGCAGGGCGCGATCGCCGCGCAGGTGCGCCTCGTAGCGTCCGGGCCCGGCGTTGTAGGCGGCCAGGAAGCCGGTCGGACCGTAGCGGTCCAAGAGCTCGCGCAGATAGCCCGCGCCCGCCAGGATATTGTCGCGCGGATCGAACGGGTCGGCTCCCAGGGCGAGGCGTTGGCGCAGGTTCGACCAGGTCTCTGGCATGAGCTGCATGAGGCCCATGGCGCCGGCGGGTGAGACGGCGCGAGCATCGCCGCCGCTTTCGGCGCGCAGCACGGCCGCGATCCAGGCGGCCGGGAGACCATGGCGCGCGGCGGCTTCGGCGATGAACGGCGCAAAGGCTTCGGCGGCTTCGGCGCGCCATGGTGGCCGGGGGTCTGCGAAAGCGACGTCGGCCGTGACCAGGGCGGCGAGCAGCGCCAGCGCGTACCGGGCGCAGGTTCGGCGCGGGGTCACGGCTGCGCGGCGCCGCGGACAGGTCGGCTCCAGACCAGCCGGAAGCGGGTCCCGTCCGCGTCCGCCGGGAAGAGGTTGGCGCGGATGGGGCGCGCCAGCGCCGGGTCGTCGAGCACCAGGCCCAGATAGGCGCCGACCTTTTCGCCGGTGCGCCGCCAGGCCGCGCCCACCTCCGGGCCGTCGGCGCCGGTCCCGAGATGAACGCGGTAGGCCGGCCCGCGGCGCGCGTCGCGGCTTTCGACCGGAACGAGGGTGAGCTCGGCGTCGAGGGTGGGCGTGCGCAGACGCCCGTGGAACCCATCGTCCGTGCGGAGGAAGAAGCCGATCTGGGTCATGGTTTTGGATCTCCGGTTGCGGTTGAAGCGGTGAAGGCGCTGACGGCGTGGCGGCCGAGCCTGGGTGCGTCTGCCGCGGGTCTCAGCCAGATCGGTGCGGCGCGCCCGAGCAGGCTTTGGGCCGGCAGGGCGCCGAAATAGCGTCCATCCAGGCTGTCGGAGATCGCGTGGTTCATGAGGAAGACCTCGCCATGCGCGAGCGTGCGGCAGCCCTGCCAGTCCGGCAGGCGGCGGCCGCGCCGATCGCGGGGCAGGGCCTCTCCCGCCCGGGCGCCGTCGATGCGGACGGTGAGGCCGGCGCGGCAGATGTCCTGGCCGGGGAGCGCGGCCACATGTTTGAGGAGAAGGGCGTCGCGGGGCAGGTATCGACGCGCCGCCAGGAAGCTTGCGAGGGGCTCTGGCGGGGCGGCGGCGACCAGGTCGCCGACCTGCACGGTCGCGGCCGGCTGCAGGCGATAGAGCCCTTCCGGCACGCTGGCGCTCGCGTTCCAGATCCATCGGGGGGTGGGGCGAGCGAAGGACGATGCGCCGAGCGCGGCCAGGGCGCCGAGCGCCGCAAGGATCCAGGCGGGGCGCGTCATGGGCCGGTCCTGCGGCGAAGCAGCCAGGCCCGATGGCGCGCGGCCGTGTAGGGGCGCGGGTCCTGGCCGGCGGCAAGCCGGTTGTGGACATGGCGCCAATGGTCGGGCGCGACCGCGGCGGGCGTCAGTCCCAGCGCTTCGATGGCGTCGATCGCCGCCAGCACCCGCTGGACCTTCGGCCAACCGGTCTGGCGCAGCAGGATGTCGCCGCCGGGGCGCACGTGGGGCAAGGTGGAATAGGCTTCGCCGGGGACGGCCGCGCGGACCACGTCGAGGCGCGAGACCACGGTGCCGAAGTCGTTGGACGCCCATCGCACGAACGCGAAGATCGCGCCCGGCGCGAAGGCGACGATCCGGCGGCGGCGGTCGAGGAGGGTCTCCTGGGCGATGGCGCCGAAACGGATCCAGTGTTCGACGCGGCCTTCAAGCCAGGTCAGGTGGACGCGGGTGAGGTTGTCGCCGAGATCGGGGGCGCAGCCGCTCATCGCCGTGCGCCACTGACGGGCTTCGCGGGCCATACGACGCCGGCCTCGGGATCGGTCGTGGAGAGGCGCGACCCGCGATCCGCCCAGGCTTTCAGGTCCTCGAGCGCATAGACGACGCGACCGCCGAGCTTGCGGTAGGCCGGGCCCGTTCCGTAGGTGCGGTGCTTTTCCAGGGTCCGGTGCGACAGGCTGAGGAAGCGCGCGGCTTCCGGCGTTCTCAAGAAGCGGTCCGGCGCGCCGGGGGGTGGGGCGGGCATCTGCAGCGTCTCCAGGGATGGGCCGCGGCCGGTGAGCGGCCACGGCGGCGATGGGTCACCCTGGCGCGCCATCGCCGAGCGGAGGGAGTGCGAAGGCGCTGAGGCGAGATCGCACCCCTGACGCGGGCGTGGGCCGGGCCGCGCGGCTTAGCGGGAGATGCGGCTGGGCCGCAGCAGGCGCCGATAGCCGCCTGCGACCAGCGCCTCGCCGTCGCGGGCCAGGCGCAAGGTCGTGTCGCGCAGGGCGGAGGACTTCCAGGGCAGGTCGGCGAGGCGGTGCGCGCCAAACAGCGCGGCGGCGATCTCGCGGTGGCTGGCGCCGCTGGCGCGCGCGTCGAGGGCGCGCAGGCTGAGGCTCAGCCGCCGCCGCCGCTGGGCGGTGAGCTGGTCGTCCAGGCGCTCCGGCGCGCCACGTAGAATGCGCCAGGCGCGCGCGGCCATGGCGAGGCGGGCGGGAGCGTCAGTGTCGAACGGCGTGACGGCTGCAAGCGGTTCGTCGGTCCTGGCGCCGCGGAGCAGCAGCAGATGCACGGCAAACCGGCCGGCGCCGCGCACGAGCCAGCGCCCCTCGGGACTGGCGCGGCCAGGCGCGGCGCGGCGGCCAAGGGCGCGTTCGGCGTCTGACGCCCCGGTCCAGAGTGAGGGGGCGAGCACCACCGTCGCGAGATCGGCCTGCGTCGTCCAGAACACGGGCCCCGCGGATGCGGCCTGCGCCGGATCCGTCGGGAAATCGCAACCCCCAACGGGCGCTCAAGGCCGTGGCGGAGGCGTCCTGCGCTGCTGTCGCCTCGAAGTCGGCCTGGTAGTCGGCGTTGCGGCGAAGGCATTCCCAGGCGAGGTCGGAAGCGATGAGATCGTCGAGATAGGCATAGGCCGCGGAGGATCGCCATTGCGACGGATCGAGCCTCATCCCATGCTCCGGATACGCGCGGACCTTGCGTCATGCGGACGATGACTGCGGGATGGGCAGCCGCGGAAGCTCGGGCGGGGGCGGGCGCCGATGCCTAAGGGGCATCACCTCCGGTCCCGCCAGGAGCGCCGCGCAGCAGGTCCAGGTAGCCGTGGGTGGACATCCAGCGGGCCCGCGCGAGGTGGCTTTCGTGCACGCGGCGCGCCTGGCTGGGCGCGTGCGCGACGTCGAGGCCGAGCACGATCGCGGCGGCCTCGCGCCAGTCGGCGCCGTCCGCCGCGGCGTCGAGCAGGCGCAGGTAGGTCTTCATGTGCTGGCGGTCGTAGTCGGTGAGGCTGGCGCTGGCCGGCGGTGTGGCCTGCAGGGGTGGATTGAACATGGCGACCCCGTGGTGACGGCGAGTTGGCCGCCAGGATGGACGCCGGTCGTTGCGGTGGGATGGCGCGAAGACGAGAACGGGGGGTGCGCAAAACGGCATCGCCCTTGGAGCCGTGCGGCCCCGCCCTGAGGCGGGGCCGGCGGCGAACCTCAGTCGGCGCTGGCCTTGCGCGGTCGCGACCAGATCAGGCTATGGCCGTCGCCGTCCTCGTCGGCGAAGAGGTTGGCGAAGATCGGCCCGGTGAAGCTCGGATCGTCCAGCTTGACCGAGAGGTAGTCGCGACCCTCGGCGGAGGTGTTGGCCCAGGCGGCGCCGATTTCGGCGCGGCCGACATAGACCCGGTGGCTGGGGGCGTTGTCGTTGGGGCGGCTGGTCTCGGGGACGATACGGACGCCCTTGGCCTGGCCGCTCAGGGTGACGATCTCGCCCTGGAATTCAGCGCCGGTCTTCTTGAAGCTGCCGATGTTGGCCATTGTCGTGTCTCCTTAGGTCTCTCATTCGAGCCCGCGCCCATCGCGGTCCCGATGGCGATCAAGAGGCCGAAGGCGGTCGCCGCCGCACTTGGCGCAGCCAAGCCAAAGCGTCAGCGGAGGAGGGTGTGCGGCGGCTTTCTTGGTGCGCGAGGAAGGGCGCCGCGGCGCCCGGGGAAGAAAGCCGCCGCGCGCGCTTGCGGCTCAGGCGAGCGAGGCGAACGCCGGCCTTCGGCCAGATCAGGCCATCGCAGGGACCGCGCGGGGTGCGGGGTCGAGACGAAGAGCGTCGGACACGCAAGGGGTCGGCCGGACGCCTCAGGGCCGGCCGGCGATTGCGGGATCGCCGGACCCGACTGCGCCCCCCGGCCACGGACTCACCCTATCTCGGCCTGGGCGAGCCTTCCCATACCGCGCGGCCGTCAGGGCGGGCTGTCGAGGCGTCCGACCGGCGACCGCGGCGCCTCGACCGTTCGAGCGAGTATCGGCGGGTGGGGCGCAGACGCTCGAGCCCGACCACTTGCCGCCGACCCCATCGCCATCGAGGCCGAAGGAGCCTCGGTCAGCTGGTCTGGGATGCGCTGTCGCGGGGGAAGGCCGGCGGGTCCGAGCCGGGACCTGGCTTCGAAGCGGCCATGCGTGTCCAAGCGGCGCCAGCAACCAGGAGCGCCGCCGCGAACGCCACAAGTGGGCGCAACGGTTCCGGCACGGCGGTGAGCGCGCTCAGCCCATGGGCCAGATGGTAGCCTGCGAACGCCGCCGGCGCCGCGAAGAGGGCGACGACGACCGTCCGCATGACGGACGGCCGCAGGACGGTCGTCGCGAAATGACATGCCGCGAGGGCGACAATGCCCGCCAGAGCGGCCAGAAGGGCCGAGGCGACGAGGCCCGTCCCAAGCGCATGGGCGGCGGCGCCGACCACGGCGCCGGTGAACAGCGGAAGGGCGTAGATGGCCAGGAGGAAGGCGAGGCGGCAGAGCAGGAACAGGCCGACGCCGGCCAGAAGGATGGCGAGGACGATCATGGTGGGGGCTCCGGGGCAAGGTGCGATCGCTCGCGCCTCCACCACCACCGCGGCGCGACTTGAGCTTAGCAGAAATGGCGACGGTCGTCGCGTCCAGCGGCGGGGCTCAGGCGCCGCCGAACCGCCAAACCGGGATGCCGAGGATCTTGGCCTTATCGGCCAGGTTGGCGTTGATGCCGCTGCCCGGAAACGCCAGGAGCCCGATCGGCAGGAGCTCGAGGATGTGGTCATTGCGCTTGAAGGGCGCAGCCTTGCCATGGCGGGTCCAGTCGGGCCGGAAGGCGATGTGTGGCGCTCTGCGGGCCTCGGCCCAGCAAGCGGCGATACGCTCGGCGCCCGTGGGCGTACCGCCATGCAGCAGGACCATGTCGGGGTGCTTGGCGTAGACCTTGTCGAGGGCGTCCCAAATCCGGGTGTGGTCGTTGTACGCCGGGCCTCCGGTGAAGGCGATCTTCGGGCCCGATGGCAGCAGCGGCGCGGTTTCCGCCCGCCGCTTGGCGGCCAGGTAGTCGCGACTGTCGATCATGGTGGCGGTCAGGGCGCGGTGGTTGACGCGCGATCCCGCGCGCGGGGTCCACGGCGCGCCAAGGTGGCTCTGGTGGAGGTCGGCGGCTGAGTCGCGGAAGGCTTCGAGGCTGTCGCGGCGGTCGAGGAGATTCCGTCCCTCGGCCAGGAGCCGCTCCAGCGCCACGGAGCGGACCTCCGAGCCGTCCTGTTCCCTTTGGCAACGCTTCTGGGCGTCCTCGTTGGCGTCAAGCCGGCCCTGGATGCGATCGGCGGCGCGATGGAAGATGTCGACGATCGACCAAAGCAGCTGCGGCAGGTCGGGCTCCAGGACGGTCTCGGTCATGGTGGCGACCAGGGCGTCGAAGATGTCAGCCGCGGCGGCGGAGACCGCTCCAGGCTCCGGCGCCGGCCTTGGATCGGGCTCGTCGTCGAGGGGCCGGTAGCCATAGAGCTTCAGGTCCTCGAGAAGCTGCTCCGTCGCGGAGCTCGCATGGTCGGGCTCGAAGTCGTCGTGTAGGTGCGTCGGCATGGTGGTGGGCCTTTTCCAGTTCGGCCGCGTCCGTCGCGGCCTTCGTGGCGATCTCTCCGAGGCGGGCGGGACGGCCCCGCACCCTTGGGCCGCAGCGGAGCGGAGGACGGCCCATGCCGTTGCGGGGCCGGCGCGGCGGCCGACCGATCGCCCTCTAGAAGGCCGCGATGGGCGGGGACGGGCCCGACCCTCGGCCCATGGCGAAGCGGTCAACCGACGAAGGTCCCCGGCGGCGGACGGGTCTAGGCCCTGAGGAAGCGCCTGGCGTCGTCCGGCGCGAACCGTTCGGCCAGGCGGGCTCCAAGCGCCTGGACACCAAGGCGGCGCAGGTCGTCATTGAAGTCGCCGAACATCGGGTCGAGGACGATGACCTCGATGCCGGCGCCTCCGGCGCGTTCCGAGAGCCGCATCACCGCCAGGTCCCCGGCGGGGTCGTTGTCGCGCGCCAAATAGAGCCGTCGCAGGCCGGGCGGAAGTCGAAGGGCGGCCAGATGGGCTGACGACAGGGCGGCGACGAGGGGCAGGCGCGGGGCGGCTTGACGCAGGGACAACAGGGTCTCCACCCCTTCGCCGGCGGCCACGACATCGTCCACGCGACCGAAGCGCACGCCGTGGCCGAGGAGTTCGCCCATCGCCCGGCGTGGGGAAGCGACCTGCGCCTTGTCGACGGTCCGGGGGTCGAGCCAGGTGCGCAGGGCGCCGGTCTGGCGACCGCCGAGGTCGGTCACGGCGCAGATCAGCGCGGGCGCCGCCGAGGGCGCGTCACAGCCGTCCGCGCGGATCGGCCGATAGTAGCAATGCGGGTGGAACCGCAGGGCGGCGCATTGTCCAAGGTCGATCAGGCCTCGACGGCGAAGGTAGGCCTCGGCGAGCGTGCCCGGGAGCGGCCGCGACATGGAGAACAGCCGGCGGGCGGCCAGGATCGATCCAGGCGCCGCGTGCAACGGACCTGCCCCGAGGTTCGCCTTGTCCTCGCGGGGCAGGGCCAGGAACCGGCGGGCCTCGTCGAGGGTGTCGCGTAGGCGTGCGAGGCCCTGGTTCAAGGCGATGAGATCGAGCAGGTCGCCGTGCTCGCCGGTGGCCGCGTCGGTCCATTTGCCAACACCGCCCGCGACGCCGGTCCGCGTGGAGATGCGGACATAGAGGCTGCGTCCTGGCTGGTTTTGGACGTCGCCCACCAGCCAATAGGCGCCTTCGCGGCGGCCGTTCGACAGATAGTGCCGGCAAACCCTCTCGGCCTCGCGCGCCAGGCGGCCGGCCAGTTCGGAGGCGTCTTCGCCCATGCCAAAGGCTCCATGGAAAGAGGGGCCCGCCATCGGCGGGCCCCTCCAGGCCGATCGGGGGGAGGTCGGCCTATTCGGCGGCGTGCGCGTGGGGGGCTGCCGAATGGTCGTCAGCATCAGCCTCGGCGCCGTCAGGGTCGATGGCCGGTTCGTCCGCCACGGCCGCCGTCTCTTCGCTCGTCCGGTCGCCCGGCGTGCGCAGCGGCTCAGGCAGCCAGCCGGACCCGGCGAGCACCTGTTCGGCCTGGGCGGCCATGTCGTCCTTCTTGAGCGGTTCGAGGCGGCCAGCCGCCGCGGCATCCTTGGCCTCGCGCACCGCCAACAGGATCCGGGCCTTGGTCACCCGTGCGAGGTAGTTCTCCGCTGTCGGCGCCCAGCCGGCGGCCACCATGTCGAGGCGAACGGCCTGGGCGAGCTGGTCGGCCTGGGCGATCGCCTTCGGACGGCGGTTGTACGGCTCGATCGTCGCATTGACCGACAGGGCGACACAGTGAGCGAAGAGCGCCTGGCGGCTGTCTTCGTCCCAGGTGCGCAGGGCGTCCCACAGCTCGCCCGGCTCTTTGGGCAGGTGGGCGGCCCAGGCCTGGTGGCGGGCGTCGACGGACCTGGCCGAGGCGGTGTCGGCGAGGCCCGGCGCCTGAGCGTTGAAGGCGGCGCTCTTGACGTCGAGTTCCAGGCAGGTGTCGCCGCAGAAGCGATAGAAGAGCTTCAGCGCGAGCGCGTGCAGCGCCGCCGTGAACGCCACATGCGGATCGGCGCCAAGAGCGTCGCGCAGCGCGAGCGTGCGGTGCGCGGTCAACTCGGCCACCAGCCGATCGGGGATCGGCCGCAGACCTTCGTCGGCGTCCGGCGCTTCGGCGACCGGCTCGGCGCCTGCCGAGGCGTCCGCATCGCGCTCGTCACCGGCGGAGGGCGCGTCCGCATCGGATTCCGGCGTGGCGGGAAGCGGAGCCTCGTCCTCGGGACGGACGAAGCCGCGCTCGACGTGCAATTCGCCGGAGCCATCGATCGTGATGAAGGCGCCGGCGCGGGCGACATCCTCGGGCGCATAAGCGACCGGGCGGTCCTGGAGGGCCTCCAAGGCCGCTTCGATCTCGCCCAGCCGCGCGTCCACCGTCTCGGGTAGGTCCTCCACCTGAGCCCAGGTTTCCTCAAGGCCTTCGTATTCGGCCTTCAGCGCGTCGCGAGCGGCGATGCCCTCGTCGCTGAGCTGCGCCGCCTCGCCGCTCAGGCGCCGCAGGCCGTAGGTGTGGCCGTAGGGGAGGGAGACCGCTGCCTCGACCCACTTCCAACCTTCCGCCTGGATGGCGACGACTTCGCGGTCGAGGCGCTCGGCGACCAGCCGATCCAACAAGACGGGGTCCTGCAGCCAGCCGCCATCGTCGCCCTGGAAGAGGTCGCGCATGACCAGGCCGCCGGCGTCCTCATAGGCTGGGCCGACGAACTGAGCGCGCCGGTCGGAGGCGCGCACCCCGCCTTCGGTCAGCAGTCTGCGGATCTGATGGGGCTCCTTGGAATGGGCGCGGGTGAGGGCCTCGAAGACCTGTTCCTGGCGCTCGTGGTCGGGATTGACGGTGAAGGCCATCAGCTGGTCGAGGGTGAGGCCGTCGTCGGCGTAGACGTCGAGCAGGTGAGGCGAGACCGAGGCTAGGCGCAGACGCTGCCGCACGACCGCGGCCGAGACGAAGAACGCCGCGGCGATCTCCTCCTCGGTCTGGCCCTTCTCGCGCAGGGCCTGGAAGGCGCGAAACTGGTCCAGCGGGTGCAGGGGCGCACGCTGGACGTTCTCGGCCAGGCTGTCTTCCTCCGCGAGGCCATCCTCGCGGACCACGCAGGGGATGGGCGCGGTCTTGGCGAGGCGCTTCTGCTTGACCAGCCGCTCGAGCGCCCGGTAGCGCCGCCCGCCGGCCGGGATCTCGAACATCCCGGTGTCGATGCCATCAGCGTCGCGGACCGCTCGCACGGTCAGGCTCTGCAGCAAGGTGCGCCGGGCGATGTCCTCGGCGAGTTCCTCGACCGAGACGCCGGCCTTGATCCGGCGGACATTGGCCTGGCTCAGCACCAGCTTGTTGAAGGGGATGTCCCGCGAGCTCGAGAGGACGATTTTCTGCACCTGGGTCATGGTGAGTCTCCATGACGGGCCGACCGGGAGCCTCTCTCTCGGCCTCCTACCCGTCACGAATTCCCTCCCCCCTCTCACTTTTGGGGGTCGATGCGGGACCAAAGGCCAGCAGGTAGTCCGCGGCCTTGGAGGCCGCGCTGGCTGCGCGGAAGATGGCGCGGTTGTCGGCGCGCAGCAGCTCGAGCCAGGCGGCGAGGTAGTCGGCATGGCGGACGGTCGGGGTGATGCCCAGCGATGCGCAGGCGAAGGCGCTCGCCATCTCGGCCACCAGCTCTTCCCTGGCGTAGGGCGCCGAGCCGAAGGCGCCGGATTGGTCGCGGGCGAGCCGAGACGCATGGCCCGTCCAGTGTCCGAGCTCGTGCAGGGCGGTGCGATGCCAGTTGACCGGCTCGAAGTAGGCCTCCGGCCGCGGGACCTGCACGTAGTCGTAGGGCGGACTGTAGAACGCCTGGTCGCCGCCGACCCGAAAGTCCGCGCCGGTGGCGGCGATGAGGGCGGCGGCCTGCGGCAGGACCAGCCCCTCAGGGATCGGGGGCGGCGGCGCGGCGACTTGGGCCGGCAGGCCTTCGCACTGGGCGATATTGAAGACCGTGAAGCGCTTCAGGAACAGGACCTGATCCGGGGTCCCGCCGTCCCGCTCAGCCCGGCGGCGTTCGGCGTCGGGGGTGAAGCGGTCGGCAAAGACGATGGTCACGCCGCGCTCGCCGCGACGGACATTGCCGCCCAGCGCCAGCGCCTGGCGGAACGTGAGCCAGGACTGTGCATGGAAGTCCAGGGAGACGACCGCCTCCCAGAGGATGAGGACGTTGATCCCGGAATAGCGACGCCCGGTCGCGGCGTTGGCCGGCATGGCCAGCGCCGCCTTGGTCGCGCCGCAGCCCCAGGGCTGGACCCAGGGAACCCGGCCGGCCTCCAGTTCGGCGACGATCTTTTCGGTGATCTCCTGATGGAGGCTAGCCCGGCCTTGGCCGGCGCGGGCGGGGGTGGAGGAAGACATCGCGGCGCTCCGCGACGGGCGCCGCGAGCCTCTCTCGCAGCGACGAACCCGTCACGACGACGGGCTGCTTTCTCTTCCTCTCACCCGGGGGCCGATCTGCGCCGCTGGCGGAGGTCCCGCCGTCAGCCCGGGTCGGTGGCGATGAGGGGCGGATGGAGAGCCGCGACGAGGTCGTCGTGCTCGATCGCCCTGGCCCTGCTCGCGACGTTGAGCCTGACATAGAGGTGGACACCGCCCTCCTGCTTCGCCGCATCCGCCCAGGCCTTGGCGGACGTCGCGAGATTTGTGGTTGTCCCACAGCAGACGATGCGCCCCGCTTGCGCCCTGGCGGCGACGTAGACGAAATTGCCCGCCGCGGCTGGCAAGGGCCCGAGCGGCGCCTGGCGGAAGCGATAGACGGCGCCGGATGCGCCGTGGAGGTCGATGAAGGCGGTCACCGGAGTTCGATAGCGGACCGCCGGAGCAAGCGCCATGGCGCGCGATGGGACGCGCCTAGCGACGCTTGGGCCGCCCCGGGGGCTTTGCCGTTACGACCTTCAGCCATTTCCACCCCGCATACTTGTCGCCCACTTGCCGCAGGTGTGTGTAGCGCTTGAGGCTGGACCACGACCGGTGGCCGGAAACGGCCGCGACGCGCGGGATGTTCAGCGACATCTCGAAGAGGCGCGAGACGCCGTCATGGCGCAGGTCGTGGAAGTGCAGGTCCTCGATGCCAAGAAGCTGGCAGGCACGGGTGAACGCCGCGCCGATGGCGTCGGCGCTGTAGGGGAAGATTTCGTTGGTCGATCTGGGCATCGCCTGGGCGATGCGAAGCGCTTCGTCCGGAAGATCGCACCAAACATTGTTTCCAATCTTCTCGCCCGGATTCTTCATGTCCCGCACTAGGACGCGGCTGCCCGTCTCGTCGAGGCCGGGCCAGTCGATGCGGGTGATCTCCTCCAACCGCCGGGTGGAGAAGACGGCGAAGGCGATGATCTTCTGCATGGGCGCTGCGGACGGCCGACGCTGCTGGCGCTCGCCGAAGTGCGTCATCAGCTTGTCCAGCTCCTCCAGCGTGGGACGGCGATCACGCTCGCGGCTCTTTGTTGTCAGGCCCAGACGCTTGGTGACCACGAACGCGTCCTTCATCGCCTGCTGATCCAGCGGGTAACCCCAGGCGGGCCGGGCGATAGCGAAGACGGCGCCGAGATGGGACAGGTAGTTCGCCACCGTCTGCGGCTGGACCTTCGCGCTCAGGGTCCGCGCCAGGGTGACGACATCGGCGCTAGTGATCTGTGAGCAGCGCATGTCGGCGATGTCGTAGCTCTTGATCGCTTTCAGCACCTGCGCCTTCGTCCGACCGATCGCCTTGAGCGACTCGTCGACATAGCGATCGATCACGGCGGCGAGGGCCGGATCTTCACCCTTGGCGCGTGAGAGGCCTCCGGGCTCGGACAGCTCGGTTTCCCGTCGATCGAGCCAGGCCGAAGCCGCCTGGCGGCGGTCGAAGGTGCGGGTTTCCCGGTGAACGATTGCGCCGCCGCGTTTGATCACCACCTGCGCGTGGTAACCTGTTGATCCGTCCTTCCGTTTCCGAGTGACGATGGTTCCCATCGGTCTGTCCAACTTTTGGGCTATACCGACTGGGCGCGGTACAGCATGAGGCTGAGAAAGTACAGCATTGCTGTACTTTTCGCAACAAAATGGGGAAAAACGGGTCGAAATGAGCGTAAATCGATTTGGTGGGCAAGTGTCTAAGTGACCGAAAAAAAGCGAGAAAATACGATTTTGCACGCCTCCCGTCTATCTGTTGCGCCGATGATGGACTGGACTGACCGGCATTGCCGGGTCCTGCATCGGATGCTGACGCGTCGGAGCCTGCTCTATACCGAGATGCTGACGACCGGGGCGGTGCTGCATGGCGACCGGGCGCGGCTGCTGGCGTTCAGCAAGGTGGAGCACCCCGTGGCGCTGCAGCTGGGCGGGTCGGAGCCGGCCGACCTGGCGCAGGCGGCGCGGATCGGCGAAGCGGAAGGCTACGATGAGATCAACCTGAACGTCGGATGCCCGTCCGACCGGGTGCAATCCGGGCGCTTCGGAGCGTGCCTGATGCGCGAGCCCGCGCTTGTGGCCGACTGCATGGCGGCGATGGCGGCGGCGGTGAGGGTTCCGGTGACGGTGAAGTGCCGGATCGGCGTCGACGACCAGGAACCCGAGGAAAGCCTCTTCGGGTTGGTGGACCTGTGCGCCCAGGCGGGCGTCTCGACGTTCGTGATCCACGCCCGCAAGGCGTGGCTCAAGGGCCTGTCGCCGAAGGAGAACCGGGACGTCCCGCCGCTGGACTATCCGCTGGTGTGGCGGCTGAAGCGCGAGCGGCCCGACCTGACCATCGTCATCAACGGCGGCATCGGCTCGCTGGACGAGGCCGAGGCGCACCTGGAGCACGTGGACGGGGTGATGCTGGGGCGGGCGGCCTATCATACGCCCGCGATCCTGGCGGAGGCCGACCGGCGGATCTTCGGCGGCGACGCGACCGTGGACCCGTTCGCCGCGGTCGAGGCCTACAAGGCCTATGTGGCGTCCGAACTGGCCGCTGGGACGCACCTGGCGGCGGTGACGCGGCACATGCTGGGCCTGTTCCACGGCCAGCCGGGCGCGCGGGCCTGGCGGCGCATCCTTACGGTGGAGGGCGTGAAGGCCGGCGCAGGCCTGGACGTGATCGACCGCGCGCTGGCGGCCGTCTCAGGGCTCGAAGCGCAGCGTGTTCCGCGTGGCCTCGAAGCGGGTGAGGCGGCCTAGGTAGCTCATCCCCAGCAGCGACACGTCCAGCCCGTCCGAGACCACCAGGGCCTGGACGTTCTCCAGCTTCGCGCCGTTGATGGAGATGGACGCCAGGGTCACGGCGGCCGCGCGGGCCTGGCCGCCAGCGGTGGTGACGTTGTGGCCGTACTTCAGGTCGGTGGGGCGGATGCCCAGCTTCTCGGCGTCTTCCTGGGTCAGGGCGACGGCGGTCGCGCCGGTGTCGACCAGGAAACGGACCTGCTGCTCGCCGCCCCGCTGACCGCTGACCTGGGCGTCGGCCCAGAAATGGCCGTCGGCCGCCTTGGCCACCGCGCCGGACCCGGGCTTCGGCGGGCCGGATGCGAACCCCTCAGCCTCCAGCCGCGCGATGCGCAGGGGCTGCGGGTCGATGGCGGTGACGGCGCAGGCGCTCATCAGCGCCGACACGCCCGCCACCATGGCGAATTTGCCGATGGAAGACACCCGATCTCACCCGTAGAAGCGGCCGTTCCGGCCTGTCTTGTCAGGGGGAAAGCTACTTCCGGTTGGGTTTTCATCGGGTGAACGTGCAAGGTTTCCGATTTCTCAACCCGCGGCCGGCCGGATCAGAACATGGCCAGCTTTTCGGGTCGGATCAGGCCGCGGCGTTCGGGCAGTTCGGCCAGGATCGCCTCGCGCTCGGCTTCGGAGAGTCGGGCCCAGGCGGCGACCTCGTTCAGGCGCCGGTAGCAGCCCAGGCACAGGCCGCTCTCGCCGTCGACGACGCAGACCTTGATGCAGGGCGTCTTGATAGGGGCAGGGGGCCCCGTCCTGGCCGGAGAAACCGTCATCACGGGATAGCGTAGGTGACGTTCGCCTGCGCCGCCAGCCGCTCCGGCGCCTCAGTCCAGATGCGGACGTCACAGACCGCCAGGCGGCGGCCCAGCCGCAGCATCTCGGCCTCCGCATGGATGTCGCCCGGCTGGGCGCCGCGCAGGAAGCTGATGTTGAGCTGGGACGTCACGGCCATCAGCTGATCGCCCACGTGCGCCAGGACCAGGGCGTAGGCGGCCGTGTCGGCGAGGGACATGAGCGTGGGGCCGGAGATCACGCCGCCGGGGCGCAGAAGCCCCTGGCGATAGGGAGACACCACCCGCACTCGCCCCGGCGACACCTCGCTCACCTGTGGGAAGCCGGCCGGCGGCGCGTCGGGGAAGGCGCGGCGGAGGAGGGCGTTGACGCCCTGGGCGTCCAGTTTGGGATCCAGCTTGGCCATAAGGTCTTGTGCAGCGTCTGGCGGCTTCATTACAAGATGTTTATGAGGATATGTAACATCAGCGTATCATGACCAAATATTAATCGCCCATTACTCAACATTGCGTCTTGTTCATTTGAGTTGGCGGCGGCGGGTGGGCAGCATTTGTGCAGATTCTGAGGGAGAAGTTCTCATGAAAACTGCAGTCATCGCCATGGCCGTCACGATGTTCGCCGCCGGCGCCGCGTCGGCCGCCAGCCAGGTCACCGACGTCGACTACCTGAAGGCCAATCGGTGCAAGGGCCTCGCCACCAGCATCGAAGGCGTGGTCGATCCTGCCGCCCTCAACAGCTTCATCAAGGCCGAACGCGGCGCACGGGCCTCGTACATCATCAATCGCGGCGACGAGGAGTTCCAGCGCGCCCGTCGGGAGGCGAAGAGCTCCGACCGCAAGGAGCGCCTCACCACCGAACTCACAACCGCTTGCCAGGCTTATGTCGGCCCGAGCACGAACGTCGCCAAGCAATAGGTCCCAAGCCCAACTCCAGGCCTCCCAGCCAGCGCGCCAGTCCCCCTGGCGCGCTTCTTTTTTGCGCGCGACGCGCGTTCTTTGCCCGGAACCACAGCTAGGCCATAAGCTTTGAGCCAGGGCGGCCGCGCGGACCGCGGCGAGGTGTCGATGAGCGTGTTCATCCCCGGCGAGACCTGCTGGCGGACCGAAGAGTCGGGGCGGGCCGCCTTCCTGATCGATACCGAGGCCTACTTCACCGCCCTCTACGAGGCCATGCAGAAGGCGCGGCGGTCCATCCTGATCCTGGGATGGGGCTTCGATCCGCGCACGCGCCTGTTTCCCGACGGCTACGACGGGCCCAACGATCCCGACGAAGTGGGCCATGTCCTCCTCCGCCTGGCCGAGGAGCGGCCGGAGCTCGACGTCCGGTTGCTGATCTGGAAATCGGCGCTGCCGATCAGCGCGAGCCAGGAGTTCTTCCCCCACAAGGCGCGCAAGTGGTTCCGCGGCACGCGGGTGAAGTTCCACCTGGACGACCAGGTGCCCTTCGGCGCCTGCCACCATCAGAAGGTGGTGGTGATCGACGATCGGCTGGCGTTCTGCGGCGGCGGCGACATCGGCGTGGACCGCTGGGATACGCCGGGACACCTCGAAGAGGACCAGCGCCGCATCAAGCCCGACCAGGAGTGCCATGCCCCGCGGCACGAGGTGATGATGATGGTCGACGGCCCCGCTGCGCGGGCGCTGGGCGATCATTTCCGCGACCGCTGGCGTCTCGGGACCAAGGAGACGATGGTCCCGCCGGAGGACGCCGGCGGCGACCCTTGGCCCGACCACGTGCCGCCGCACCTGATCCACGCCGACGTGGCGATCCAGCGAACGACTCCCGCCTGGCGGGGGCGGGCCTGCGTGCAGGAGATCCGCGATCTGACGCTGGCCTGTATCGCCAAAGCGCGCGAGACCATCTACCTGGAGAACCAGTATTTCACGTCGCCGGTGGTGACGGAGGCGTTGGCACGGCGGCTGGCCGAGCCTGATGGGCCGGAAGTCGTGCTGATCACCACCGGAGCGTCGCCCAGCTGGTTCGACCAGGCGACCATGGACCGGACGCGCGGCGCCATGGTCTGGCGGCTGCGTTCAGCCGACATCTTCGGGCGCTTCCGCGCGCTCTATCCGCGGACCTCGGGCGGCTCGAAGATCATCGTCCATTCCAAGACCAGCGTGTTCGACGACCGCATCGTCCGCGTCGGCTCGGCCAACCTGAACAACCGCTCATTCGGGTTCGACACCGAGATCGAGCTGGGTGTGGAGTGCGACGACGCCGACGCGCGCCGCCACGTCGCGGCGTTCCGCGACCGGCTGGTAGGCCACTTCCTGGGCTATACGGGCGACGCGGTGGCCAAGGCGCGCAGCGAGCGCGGCAGTCTCGTTCGGGCGATCGACGATCTCAACCGCGACGACCGCCTGGTCCGGATCGATCCCCGGCGACACGGGCCGCTCGAGGAATTCATCGCCGCCTACCACATCGGCGACCCAGCCGACGTGGGAGACTCCTGGCGCCTGGGCCGGCGTCGCGAGCGGCTGTTCGCCCAGGCCCGCGCCCTGCGCGCCCCCTAGGTCAGGTCGAAATCCATCACCAGCGGCAGGTGGTCGGACGCCACCCGGGTCAGCGGGTCGAAGGGCGCGCTCACCTCGTGCACCTCGATGCCAGGGCTCACGAACAGGTGGTCGATCCGCAGGACGGGCAGGGGCGATGGGAAGGTGGAGGTGGGCTGCTTGCGCGCCGCCAGCCGCCGGGCCGGCTGCAGGCGCTGGGTCAGGGTGCGGTAGACGATCGAGCTGGTGGTGGCGTTGAAGTCGCCCAGCAGGATCACGGGGAACTGGCACTTGGGATGTTCCAGCCAGGCGGGCCCGGCGAGGTGGGCGGCCTGGATCTGCTGTTCGCGGGGCACCAGGCCCAGGTGGGTGTTGATGATCTGCAGAGGCCGGCCCTCGACCTCCACCTCGACCCACAGGGCGCCGCGTGGCTCGAGCGCGCGCATCCGGGCATAGCCGGGCAGGGGCCCGACCTTCACCAGCCGCTCGGGCAGCGAGGTGAGGATCGCGTCGCCGTAGAGTTCCTCCTCGACCCGGAAGGCGGGGTGGAAGTGGCAGGCCATCTCCAGCCGCTGGCCGATCTCGTGCGCCTGGTCCACGTGACCGGTGCGCCGCCGGCCGACGTCCAGCTCCTGCAGCGCCACGATATCGGGATTGAGGGCGGCCAGGACATCGGCGATCCGCGCGACGTCCAGGCGTCGGTCGTTCCCGACGCAGCGGTGGACATTGTAGGTGACGATACGGGGCATGAAGGAAACGGTCTGGCGGCTCCGTGGGGCGAACGCAAGGCGGCTTGGCTTTGGCGCGGGTCTTGCTTTAACGCTTAGGTAACCAAAGCGTAGGGACCGAAATGCTCCACATGATCGCACTGGCCGCCGCGGCCATCTCCTCCGCTTCCGCGATCACGGCGGCGCCGGCCCCTGACCTGACATCGGTGAACTGGGTGGCGACGCCCACCGGCCAGGACATCGCCAACGTCTATCCCCCCACCGCGGTTCAGGCCGGCAAGAGCGGCGCCGTGCTCTTGGAGTGCAAGGTCGCCACTCAGGGCTCGCTGGAGGGCTGCAACGTTCAGATCGAGGATCCGGTGGGCTTGGAGTTCGGCATCGCCGCGCTGGAGCTGGCCCCGCTCTTCAGGATGTCGGCCACGGCCCCGGACGGTTCCGCCGTCGCCGGCCGCACGATCCGCATCCCGATCATGTTCTCGATCGTCCAGGGGGACTAGGCAGGGCGCGGTAGCGTGTCGGAGGCTTCAACTCTAAGCTTTGCCTTAGAAGTTGGGGGCTCCATGTTGTCGGCGTTGTTAGTCATCATGGTGCAGGCAACGCCCGCTCCGCCCGCAACGGTTCCAGCGACGCCAAATCCCATTGTCAGTCCTCACTGGATCCAGCGTCCGAGTGGCGCGGATATCAATCGCTTCTATCCGGTGGAAGCGGCACGCCGCGAAACGGAAGGGCGCGCCGTCATCGTCTGCGGTGTCAATGGGGAGGGAACTCTCGTCGACTGCAAGGTGGTCGAGGAGGCTCCAGTCAACTTCGGCTTCGGAGAAGCCGCGCTGAAGTTGTCCACTCGCTTCCGCATGACACCCACAACCGCCGACGGCCAGTCTGTCGCTGGGGGGACGGTCCGCATTCCTCTGCGGTTCGCCGTGCCTGGGCGTCTCGATCCGCTCTCCGCAATGTATGCCTGTTACGGGCTCACGGCTGTTGAAGCCGAACGGCGCCCGGAGGATTCCGCGGCTCAGGCCGCGTATGGCTTCTTCGTCGCTCAGGCTGCGCTCATCGCGTCGAAGAACAAGTCGACTCCGACTTCGTTTGAGGCTGGGTTGGCCGACGCTCGGCGCGCGGCTTCAGATCCGGCTAGGCCGCCACTACCGGGGCCTACGTTAGCCGCGTGCCTGAAAGCCGCCGCCGCACCACAGTGATCCGCTTACGTTGACGTTAGCGTCATCTTTTCTCCTGCCAAGGCCGCGCGTATAGGGTCGGGCAAACCGATACGGCGTAAGCCGCGCCAGGAGGATGGTCCCGATGAACCTCGACTTCACCCCCGAAGAGAACGCCTTCCGCGACGAGGTCCGAGCCTTCATCAAGGAGAACTACCCGGCCGAACTGCGCAAGGCGCAGGACGAGCACCGGCCGCTGACCAAGGATGAGTACCTGCTCTGGCACAAGGTGCTGGCCAAGAAGGGCTGGGTCGCGCCGGGCTGGCCGAAGGAGCTGGGCGGCACGGGCTGGACGCCCACTCAGAAGTACATCTGGTCGGAAGAGACCGCGCGCGCCGACTGTCTGCCGATCCTGCCGTTCGGCATGTCGATGCTGGCGCCGGTGATCTACACGTTCGGCACCGACGAGCAGAAGAAGAAGTTCCTGCCCGACATCTACAACGGCAACGTCTGGTGGTGTCAGGGGTATTCGGAGCCGGGCGCCGGTTCGGACCTGGCCAGCCTGAAGACGAAGGCCGAGCGGATCACGGCCGACGACGGCAAGGAATACTACATCGTCAACGGTCAGAAGACGTGGACGACGCTGGGCCAGTACGCCGACTGGGGCTTCTTCCTGGTGCGCACCGATCCCGACGCCAAGCCGCAGTCGGGCATCTCGTTCCTGCTGATCGACATGAAGACGCCGGGCATCACCGTGCGCCCGATCATCACCCTGGAAGGCGGCCACGAGGTCAACGACGTCTTCCTCGACAATGTGAAGGTGCCGGTCGAGAATCGCATCTTCCATGAGAACCAGGGCTGGACCTGCGCCAAGGCGCTGCTGGCGCACGAGCGGTCGGGGATCGCCGGCGTGGCGCGCTCCAAGCGCAACCTCGAGAAGCTGCGGACCATCGCCAATACCGAACGCTCCGACACCGGCTCGGCGCTGCTGTCGGACGCCTTCTTCCGCCGCAAGGTGGCCGAGCTGGAGATCGACCTGACCGCGCTGGAGTTCACCGAGCTGCGGACCCTGGCCGGCGAAAGCAGCGGCAAGGGCCCGGGGCCGGAGAGCTCGATCCTCAAGATCAAGGGCACCGAGATCCAGCAGCGCCTGCAGGAGCTGGCGCTGGAGGCTGTGGGCCACTACGGCGCTCCGTTCCTGCGCGACCTGTCGGGCTCGAACGCCACGGTGGGCCCGGACTACGCTCGCGGACTGGCCGGCGAGATGTTCAACGGCCGCAAGACCTCGATCTACGGCGGCTCGAACGAGATCCAGCGCAACATCATCGCCAAGATGGTGCTCGGGCTCTGAATTTCCTCGCAGAGCGTGGCTGACAGCCGGCCGCGGCCGGGCTATTCGGTCAACCGACGAACAACTGTTTGATCCAACCCCTCCCCGGGTAAGGGGAGGGGAACCATTAGCGGAGCCGCCAGGATGGATTTCTCCTTCACCGAAGAACAGTCGATGCTGCGGGACACCGTGGCGGCCTACCTGGCGGACCACTACGACTTCGACAAGCGCCGGGCCGTGGTCTCCAAGGAGCCGGGCTGGCGGCCGGAGGTGTGGAAGGCCTTCGCCGAGGAGCTGGGCATCCTGGGCGCGCCGTTCTCGGAGGAGTTGGGCGGCCTGGGCGGCGGTCCGATCGAGAACATGGTCGTGATGGAGGAGTTCGGTAAGGCGCTGGTCGTCGAGCCCTACCTCGGCACGGTGGTGATCGGCGGCGGCTTCCTGAAGCACTCGGGCCATGCCGGTGCGGCCGACCTCATCGGCGGGATCATCGAGGGCAAGACGATCTTCGCCTTCGCCCAGGCCGAACCGCAGAGCCGCTACAACCTGGCCGCCGTGTCCACCACGGCCAAGAAGGACGGCGCGGGCTGGACCCTGAACGGCCACAAGGCCGTGGTGATCGGCGCGCCCTTCGCCACCCACTTCATCGTCACCGCCCGCACCGCCGGCGGCGAACGCGACGCGCAGGGGATCTCGGTCTTCCTCGTGGAGAAGGGCGCCAAGGGCGTCACCACCCGCGACTATCCGACCGTCGACGGCTTCCGCGCCTCGGAGGTCTACTTCGAGAATGTCTCGCTGGGCGCCGACGCCCTGATCGGGCCGGCCGACCAGGGCCTGCCGTTGGTGGAGAAGGTGGTGGACGAAGCCATCGCGGCCACCTGCGCCGAGGCCTGCGGCGTGCTGCGCAAGCTGCACGAGGGCACGCTGGAGTACACCAAGCAGCGCAAGCAGTTCGGCCAGCCCATCTCCAGCTTCCAGGTGCTGCAGCACCGGATGGTGGACATGTTCATCAACGTCGAGCAGGCCGTCTCGATGACCTACATGGCCAACATCAAGGTCGTGGACGACGCCGAACGCGCCAAGGCCGTCTCGGCCGCCAAGGTGCAGATCGGCAAGGCCTGCAAGTTCGTGGGGCAGAACGCCATCCAGCTGCACGGCGGCATGGGCATGACCGACGAGATGGCCATCGGCCACTACTTCAAGCGCGCCACCATGATCGAGAGCGCCTTCGGCTCTGTGGATCACCACCTCGCCCGCTACGAGTTCCTGTCGCTGGGCAAGGCCGCCTAAAGCACCGCCAACGCGTCCGCCGGATCCTCCATCTCGCGCCAGCTTCGCCTGAGCGCGAGGGGAGACCGGTCGATGACAAGGTAACAACCTCCACTGGGGTTCTGCGGCCAGTCCTCCCGGCCGATCTCCACGCGCTGGAGGTGAGCGGTCAGCAGGGCGCCGACGCCGCCGTGCGAGACGACGATCAAGACGCCCTCGTCCTCCGACGCGGCGACCCGCTCCATGGCCGCGACGATCCGGTCCTGCGCATGGCGGGCGGTCTCCCAGCCGCGGACGCTCTCGTCCGGCCTGGCGAAGAACTGCTCGACAACCTCCCAGAACTCCGGAGGCGCGATGTAGCCGGTGGACTCCCGGCCATTCTCGCCCAGCGCGGGGTCGACCCGGTGCGGCGCGCCCAGGCGTCGGGCCAGGATGTCGGCGCCGTTCATCGCCTTTTCCTCGTCGCTGGACCAGACGGCCGCGACCCTGCGGCCGGCCAGCGCCGATGCGAAGGCCTCCATCCGCTCCCGGCCCCTGGGCGACAGCGGCCAACGCGGCACGGGGACGGACGGGTCGATGACGACTTCGGGGTGGGTGATGAAGAGGATCGCGGACATCTGATCGACAGGGTTGCCCGCGGCTTTGCCGGGCGCCAGAGGTTTGCGATGGGCAAGGACGTTCAGACGACGGGCAGCTTCGCGGACGGTCCGGACAGCGGCCGGCTTCAGTACGAAGGCGTGAAGCTGTTGTTCCGCGGGGCTCAGCGGCGGGTGTGGGACGCCGAGGCGCTGAAGGGCGTCCGCGCGGAGGGCGGCGACCTGGTGCTGGCCGACGGCGCGCGGTTCCCGCTGGGCGAGAAGCAGGCCGCCGCCTGGGCCGACGCCATCACCAATCCCAGAGGCCGCCTCGACAAGATCGGCGTGAAACCCGGGATGCGCACCGCCGTGATCGGTGTCGCGGACGATACGTTCACCGCGGAGCTGGCGGAACGGGGCGCGCAGCCGGTGAAAGAGCTCTCGGGGCTGGACCTCCTGTTCTACGCGGCCGACAGCGCCGAGGAGCTGGCGAAGGTCGGTGGCCTGATCCCGGCGCTGGCCGAGGGCGGCGCGCTTTGGATCCTGTCGCGCAAGGGCAAGGCCGCCGCCGTGAAGGATGTCGACGTAATGGCCGCCGCCAGGGCCGCGGGCCTGGTCGACAGCAAGGTCGTGGGCTTTTCCCAGACCCTGACGGCCTTGCGCTTCACCCGCCGCAAGAACTGAGATCCCGGCCTTCTCCTCGCTGAGCAACGCTGCAGCATTACCTGCCGCGTAATCGACCCGCCTCCGGGGCCGGGCTCATCTCCCGCCAGAAAGGGAGATGCCGATGAACCGCCGCGATATCATCACCTCGAGCCTGGCCACCGGATCGATGCTCGCCATCGGCGGGCGCCCCGTCCAGGCGCGGACGCACCAGCCCGCCGTCGTGCAGGCGCGGGATGGAACCCGCCTCTACTTCCGCGACTGGGGCGAGGGCCAGCCGGTGGTGTTCGCGTCCAGCTGGGCGCTTTCCAGCGAGATGTGGGCTTATCAGGTGGCGCATCTCGCCGAGCGCGGCTTTCGCTGCATCGCCTTCGATCGCCGCGGGCACGGGCGCTCGGATGTCCCGGGCCGCGGATATGACATGGACACGCTGGCCGATGACCTGGGCGCGGTGATCGAGACGCTGGGCCTCAAAGATGTGATCCTGGTGGGGCATTCCATGGGCGGGGCCGAGGTGATCCGCTACCTGGGCCGGCACGGCACGGCGAAGGTGAAGAAGGTCGTCCTGGTCGCCGCCGTGGGCCCCTATGTGGTGCAGACGGCCGATAACCCCTTTGGCGCACCGATGGCCTACCACCAGGCGACGCTCAAGGCCTACGCCGCCGACTTTCCCGGGTGGGCCATGGCAAATCAGGCGCCGTTCTTCACGCCGGAAACCTCGCCGGCGATGAAGGCGTGGCTGACCGATCAGCTGGTCGCGACACCCGTGCCGGTGGCCGTGGCCGCGTTCAAGGCCCTGATCGGCAAGGACCTACGGCCGGACCTGGCCAGGATCGACCGGCCCACGCTGGTCATCCATGGGGACAAAGATGTCTCGGCGCCGCTCGCCATCACCGGCCAGCGGCTGGCGGCGGGGATCCGGGGCGCGGAGCTGAAGGTCTATCCCGGCGCGCCGCATGGGCTTTTCGTCACCCATATGGATCAGCTGAACGCCGACCTCGAAGCCTTCTTCAAGGCTTGAGGTTGCGCCCGGGGGGCATAGCGTCCTAACCCGGGCGCATGGCCCTCCGCGACTTCGGCCTGCTGATGGCCATGTGCGTGGTCTGGGCGGTCAACAACATCATCTCGAAGTACGTGGTAAGCGACCTCGACGTGCCGCCGCTGTTCTACGCGGCCGCACGCTTCGCCATCGTGGCGGCGATGCTGGTCCCGTTCCTGCGGCCGGCGCCCAAGCCCACCTGGCGCCTGGTCCTGACGGCGTTCCTGATGGGCGGCGGCAACTTCGGCCTGATGTTCGTCGGCCTGAAGTATTCGACGGCCTCCACGGCGGCGGTTGTGCTGCAGCTGGGCATGCCCATCACCCTGATCCTGTCGGTGATCTTCCTGGGCGAGCGGATCCGCTGGCGACGAGGCCTGGGCATAGCGCTGACTTTCGCGGGAGTGCTCACCGTCATGTGGAACCCTGCGGGCTTCACGCTCTCGGCCGGCCTGCTGCTGGTGGCCGGGGCCACGGTGATGTCGGGGATCGGCGTGATCCTCACCAAGCAGATGGAGGGGATGCGCCCCATCACCTTCCAGGCCTGGGTCGGCCTGGTGTCCGTCCTGCCCATGGCGCTGCTGTCGGCGTGGCTGGAGCCGGGGCAGGTGGACAAGGCGATCGCCGCGGGCCTGCCGTTCTGGGCCGCCCTGGTCTTCTCCGCCGTGGTGGTCTCGGTGGGCGCGCACACCCTCTATGTCACCCTGCTGCAGCGCTACGAGGCCAACCTGATCTCGGCGTTGATCCTGGTGACGCCCCTGGCCACCATCGGGCTGGGCGTCGCCGTGCTGGACGAGCCGTTCGGGCCGCGCCTGGCCATCGGCAGCGTCCTTGCGCTGGTCGGCGTCCTGATCATCGCGCTCAGGGCGAACCAGGTCATGTCCATGTTGCTCGCCATGCGGAACCGTCCCGAATGAACGTGATCGAGGCCCCGTCGCCCAATTTCGACCCGCGAACGGTCACGCCCAGCATCCTGGTGCTCCACTACACCGGCATGCGGACGGGCGAGGAGGCGATCGCCCGGCTGCGCGACCCGGAGGCCAAGGTCTCGTCCCATTACGTGGTGGAGGAGGATGGACGGATCTTCCGGCTGGTGCCGGAGGAGCGCCGGGCCTGGCACGCGGGCGTCTCCTACTGGCGCGGCCGCCGGAACGTGAACGGCGACTCCATCGGCATCGAGATCGTCAATCCGGGGCACGAGTTCGGCTACCGACCCTTCCCGGAGGCGCAGGTGGCCGCCGTGATCGCTCTGACCGCCGATATCCGCACCCGCTGGACGATCGAAGACCGCGACATCGTCGGCCATTCCGACGTGGCCCCCGCCCGCAAGGACGACCCGGGGGAGCTGTTCCCCTGGAAGCGCCTGGCCGAGGCCGGTCACGGCCTGTGGGCCGAGGCGCCCGCCGCGCCGGGCCAGCCCGTCGGGGAGGGGGAGGAGGGCGCCGCCGTCTTCGCGTTGCAGGCGGGCTTTACGCGGCTCGGCTACGACCTGCCGCCGTCCGGCCGGTTCGACGCCGACACGACGGCCGTGGTCCGCGCCTTCCAGCGGCACTGGCGGCCGGAGCGGGTCGACGGGATCGCCGATGGCGAGACCCGGGCGCGGCTCATTGCGCTGCTGCGCCTTGCGGCTTGACTCTCAAGGACAAATCCTCACCTTCCGCCGCGGATCAGACGGCCGGGCGGTCGCGGCCCTCAACGCAAGTTGGTGGGTCGAGGAAAGTCCGGGCTCCACGACGACATGGCGGCGGGTAACGCCCGCCGGGGGCGACCCCAGGGATAGCGCCACAGAGAGCAAACCGCCGGCGCTTCGGCGCCGGTAAGGGTGAAAGGGTGCGGTAAGAGCGCACCGGGCCGCTGGTAACAGAGGTCGCATGGCAAGCCCCGCCAGGAGCAAGACCGAATAGGGATCCCGCGCCCGGCCAAGTCCGCAAGGATACTGGCGGGTAGGAGCGTCGCCGCTCCGAGGGGTCCGGGTAGGTCGCGAGAACCGTTCCGCGAGGAGCGGTCCAGAGGAATGACCGCCGCGTCCCGCAAGGGGCGGCACAGAACCCGGCTTACAGGCCGTCTGATCCGCATCTTCCCCATTTGCAGCGCCGCCGCCCTCTGCGCGGAAGGAAGAAGCGCTGCTGTTAACTAATAGTTCCGCGTATGTTCTGTGGACAACTTGGGGCGACCCGACATGCGACCGAAAGACACCTTTGTTTCGGTTCAAATAGTCAGTCAGTGTCATTGAAACCCACTCGATCCCATGTTAACCCAATTGCAATTCGTCGGTCAGAGTGGCGGGTCGGGGCGCGAACTCAGGCTGATCGGCGAAGGGCAGGGGGCCGGACGGAGAGATGTTTCTCTCGACCTTCGAGAAGCAGCTGGACGCGAAGCGGCGCATCGTTGTGCCGCAGGAGTACCGCGCCGCGCTCTCGGGGCCGGCGGATGGCGTCTTCGTGTTCCCGTCGATCCGTTCGGACTGCATCGAGGGTGGCGGCCAGGCCCTGTTCGACCGCTACGGCGCCATGGCCGACGAGCTGGAATTCGGCGACGAACTGCGCGACTCCATCGAACGCAACGTGTTCGGGGAAATGCAGAAGCTGTCGTTCGACACCGCCGGCCGGATAACCCTGCCAGAGCTGCTGTGCGAACAGTACGGCATCACCGATTGGGTGGCCGTGGTGGGTCTGCGCGACCGTTTCGAGATCTGGGAGCGGGACGCCTACCGGGCCCAGCGCGCCGCCGACCGCGAGCGGGCGCGCAGCGGCTTGGCCGACATGCGCGCCAAGCAGCGCGCCGCCCGCCTCGGAGGCGCGGCATGAGCGGCGCCCCGCACATTTCTGTCCTCCTGAACGAGGTCGTCGAGCATCTGGCCATCGGGCCGGGCGACGTCGTGGTGGACGGCACTTTCGGCGCGGGTGGCTACAGCCGCGCCTTCCTGGCGACGGGAGCGAAGGTCGTGGCCTTTGACCGCGACCCTACGGTCCGTCGCTTCGCCGCGGGATTTCCGGAAGATCGTTTCAGCCTTGTCGAGGCGAGATTCTCGGAGATGGACGCGGTGCTGGGCGAGGGTCGCGCCGACGGCGTGGCCCTCGACCTCGGCGTGAGCTCGATGCAGATCGACCAGGCCGAGCGGGGCTTTTCGTTTATGCAGGACGGCCCGCTGGACATGCGGATGGGCGATACCGGCCCGACCGCGGCCGACCTGGTCAACACCCTGGAGCAGGAAGAGCTGGCGCGGATCATCTTCGTCTATGGCGAGGAGCGGGAGAGCCGCCGGATCGCGCGGGCCATCATCCGCCGCCGCGAGGAGCAGCCGTTCAGCCGCACGCTGGAGCTGGCCGAGTTCGTGGAGAAGGCGCTGGGCGGCCGCCGCGGCGCCAAGATCCATCCGGCGACCCGCACCTTCCAGGGCCTGCGCATCGCCGTGAACGAGGAGTTGGCTGAGCTGGAGGCCGGGCTGGTGGCCGCCGAGCGCGTGCTGAAGGCTGGCGGGCGCCTCTGCGTCGTCACGTTTCACTCGCTGGAAGACCGGATCGTGAAAGCGTTCCTGGGCGAGCGGTCCGGCCGCACGCCCGCCGGGTCGCGCCACGCGCCGCCCGTGGCCAAGGGCGCCGAGCCCAGCTTCCGGCTGCTGTTCAACGGCGCCAAGGCTCCGTCCGAGGCGGAGACGGCCGCCAATCCCCGGGCCCGCTCGGCCAAGCTGAGGGCGGCCGTGCGCACCGATGCGCCGGCGTGGAGGAAAGCCGCATGAGCGTCTTCACGCGCCGCGTGCGGGGCTTCCGCCTAGTGGACCTGGTGGGCGTAGGCCTGCTGGTGACGGTCATTCTCGGGGTCTACCTGGCCAAGACCATGGCCGGCCGCGAACGGGCGGAGATCGCCACCATCGAGCGGCAGATCAAGGCCGAGAAGGCCCGCATCCGCCTGCTGCAGGCCGAGGTGGCGCACCTGGAACAGCCGGGCCGGCTCGAGCGCCTGTCGGTCACCTACCTGAAGATGGAGCCGGTGACGGCCCACCGCGAGGCGACCCCCGACCAGATCATCGATCTCGCCCGCGCCGGCCCGCCGAAGAAGGCCAAGGCCGTCTCGGCCGTGGCGGCGATGGTCGACGGCGCCAACGTGGTCCCCGGCGTGCCGCCCCCGCCGCCGCCCGAGGCCAACCCTGTGCGCGTGGCCCAGGCGCCGCGTCCGCCCGAGGTTCCGCGATGAGCTTCAGCCAACAGGCATTCGGCCGTACGGGCCTGCCGCGCTGGTTGATCGAACGCGTCTGGGGCCTGGAGCATGCGTTCGAGCGCGCCCGCGCCTCTGGCAAGGCCGAGGACGACACCCGGCTGCGGATCTTCTTCGTCCTGGCGCTGTTCACCCTGGGCTTCATGACCCTGGCTATCGGCGCCACGCGGGCTGCGCTGTTCTCGGATGTCCGCAGCGGTGGATCGCTCGCGGCGCTGGGCGCCTCGCGCGCCGACCTCGTCGACCGCAACGGGATGCTGCTGGCCGCCGACCTGCTGCACTACGGCCTCTACATCGACCCGCGGGAGATCTGGGAGACCGAGGAGACCCGCCGCAGCCTGCTCCGCACCCTGCCGAACTTGGAGCCCGAGCGCCTGGAGCGGGCGCTGCGCGGCAACCGCCGGATCTTCGTGCTGGGCGCCCTGACGCCCCAGGAGCGCAACCGGGTGCACGAGCTGGGCCTGCCGGGCGTCAGCTTCGAACCCGAGCAGCGCCGCGTCTATCCCCTGGGCACCTCGGCCGCGCATATCGTGGGCTTCTCCGACGCCGGCGGCGAGGGCATCTCGGGAGCGGAGGCCGCCTTCAACGACGATATCCGCGCCGCGGCCCGCAACGGCTCGCCGGTCCCGCTGTCGATCGACCTGCGGGTCCAGGGAGCCCTGGAGGACGAGCTCTACAAGGCCGTCGCCGAGTTCACGCCCAAGGGCGCGGTGGGCCTGGTGACCGACGTCCACACCGGCGAGATCCTGGGCATGGCCAGCTGGCCGGCCTACGATCCCAACAAGCCCGGCAAGGCGGGCGTCTACGCCCAGACCAACCGCGCCGCGGCCACCGTCTACGAGATGGGCTCGACGTTCAAAGCCTTCACGGTCGCCATCGGCCTGGACAGCGGCGTGGCGACGCCGGAGAGCACCTTCGACGCCCGCAACCCCTACAAGCTGGGCTACCGCACGATCCACGACTACCACGCCGCCCGGAAGGTGCTGACGCTGGTCGAGGTGTTCCAGCATTCGTCCAACATCGGCACCGCCAAACTGGCCGAGAGCGTCGGCCCGCAGCAGATGGGCCGCTACTTCGCGGGCCTCGGCCTGACCACGCCGGCCAAGGTGGAGCTCGTCGAAAGCGCCCGTCCGCTGACGCCCAAGGTGTGGAACGAGGACGCCGTCGCCTCCACCTCGTTCGGCCACGGCATCAACGTCACGCCGCTGGCCCTGGCGCGCGCCTACGGCACGATCCTGAACGGCGGAAAGTTGATCCCGCTGACGATCCGCAAGCTGGAACCCGGCGCGAAGGTCGATGGTCCCCGTGTCATGTCGGAACGCACCTCGCTGCAGATGCTGTCGATCATGCGCGCCAACGTCAGCGGCGAGAGCGGCAGTGGCCGGTCGGCGAACATGCCGGGTCTGTCCGTGGGTGGTAAGACCGGCACCGGCGAGAAGTACGACCCGGCGATCCGCGGCTACAGCCGCAGCCGCCAGGTGTCCTCGTTCGCGGCGGTCTTCCCGACCACGGGCCCGGTGGACGCCAAGCGCTACTTCGTCCTGATCCTGCTGGACGAGCCCCATGGCACCGCCCGCAGCGCCGGCTATTCCACGGGGGGCTGGGTGGCGGCGCCGGCGGCCGGCCGCGTGATCGAGCGGATCGCGCCGTTCCTGGGCGTCACCCGCCGCGCCGATGTGGGCCAGGCCATCCCGGTGGAGCCGCCCAGCGTCGAACAGATGGGCGAAGGGCAATGACCGTTCGCCTGACCAGCCTCGTAAAGCGCCACCTGGGCGTCGATCCCGAGATCACGGGCGTCACGGCCGACAGCCGCAAGGTGAAGCCGGGTTTCCTGTTCGCCGCGCTGCCGGGCTCGACGGTCGACGGCGCGGCCTTCGCGGCCAAGGCCGTGGAAGCGGGCGCGGCGGCGGTGATCGCCGACCTGGACCTGAACCTCTCGGTGCCGACGGTCGTCTGCCGCGATCCGCGCCGGGGCTATGCCCTGGCCGCCGCCAACTTCTGGGGCCGCCAGCCGCAGACCTGCGTGGCGGTGACGGGCACCAACGGCAAGACCTCGGTGGCCAACTTCTGCCGCCAGATGTTCGCAGGCGCGGGCCATGCCTCCGCCAGCATGGGCACGCTGGGCGTGACCGTCTCGCGGCCTGGAGAGGCCGACCTGCAGGTGACGCCGCCGGGGCTGACGACGCCCGACGCCGGCGACGTGGCCGAACTGCTGATGCACATCAGCCGGCTGGGCGTGACCCACTTCGCCATGGAGGCCTCCTCGCACGGCATCGATCAGCGCCGGCTGGACGGGGTGCGGCTGTCGGCGGCCGGGTTCCTGAACCTCAGCCAGGACCACCTCGACTACCACCTGACCATGGACGCCTATATGAAGGCGAAGCTGCGCCTGTTCGAGCAGCTGATGCCCCGGGGCGCCACCGCGGTGCTGAACGCCGACAACGAGGCCTTCCCGTTCTTCGCCGCCGCCTCGGTGGTCTCGGGCCAGCGGGTGATGAGCGTCGGCGAGACCGGCCAGGCGCTGAAACTGATGGAGCGGACCCTGCTGCCCGACGGCCAGCGGCTGAAGATCCGCGCCGACGGCCGGATGTGGGACGTTCGGCTGCCGCTGGCCGGCGCCTTCCAGGCGTCCAACGCCCTGGTCGCGGCGGGCCTCTGCCGCGCAGCGGGGCTGAGCTTCGAGGACACCTTCGCGGGGCTGGAGCGGCTGAACGGCGCGCCGGGCCGGCTGCAGCGGGTGGGAGCCGGACCGCGCGGGGGGGAAGCCTATGTGGACTACGCCCATACGCCGGACGGGCTGGAGACGGTGCTGAGCGCCCTGCGCCCGCACGTGCGCGGCCGGCTGATCGTGGTGTTCGGCGCCGGCGGCGACCGCGACAAGGGCAAGCGCCCGCTGATGGGCGAGGCGGCTGCGCGCCTGGCCGATGTCGCCATCGTCACCGACGACAATCCGCGTTCGGAAGTGCCGGCCGCGATCCGCGCCGATGTGCTGGCGGGAGCCAGAGGCGCCAAGGAGATCGGCGACCGGCGCGAGGCGATCCGCGCCGCGGCCGCTATGCTTGAGGACGGCGACATCCTGGTGGTGGCCGGCAAGGGCCATGAGCAGGGGCAGATCGTGGCCGGCGTCACCCATCCCTTCGATGACGTCGAGGAGACGGCCAAAGCCCTGGAGCTTGTCCATGGCTGACCCGCTCTGGACCTCGGCAGACATAGCGAGGGCGACGGGCGGGGCGGAAGGCGGCGGTTTCACCGCCACCGGAGTCTCGATCGACACCCGCACGCTGGAGCCGGGCGACCTGTTCGTAGCCCTGGCCGGCGTTCGCGACGGCCACGAGTTCGTCGCCCAGGCCATGGCCAAGGGTGCGGCCGGAGCCCTGGTGTCACAGGACGTTGACGCGCCGTTCGTGAAGGCCGGCGACACCCTGGCGGCGCTTGAGAAGCTGGGCGTGGCGGCGCGCGAGCGGGCGACGGAGGCTCGGCGGGCCGCGGTCACCGGCTCGGTGGGCAAGACCAGCGTCACCCAGGCGATCATGGCGGGCCTCAGGCTGGCCGGGCCGGCGCATTCGTCGGTGAAGAGCTACAACAACCACATCGGCGTGCCCCTGACCCTGGCGCGGATGCCGGCGGCCACCCAGCGGGCGGTGTTCGAGATCGGCATGAACCACGCCGACGAGATCCGGCCGCTGACCCGCTTCGTGCGCCCCCATGCGGCGCTGGTGACGACGGTGGGGCCGGTGCACACCGAGAACTTCCCGGATGGCGAGGCAGGCGTGGCCCGCGCCAAAGCCGAGGTGTTCGAGGGGCTGGAGCCCGGCGGCGTGGCGGTGCTGAACGCCGACAACCGCTGGTTCGACTTGCTGAAGGCTGAGGCGCTGAAGGCGGGGGCCACGATCCGCACCTTCGGGACCGGCGAAGACTGCGACGCGCGGCTGATCGACTTTCAGGTCCCTGGGGGCCACGCCGTGGTCCAGGCGCGACTGCACGGCAAGGCGATGGACTTCCCGATCCTGCAGACGGGCCTCCACTGGGGCCTGAACAGCATGGCGGTGCTGCTGATGCTGGAGGCGCTGGACGTCGACCTGGACAAGAGCCTGGCCGCGCTCGGGTCGTTCGAGCCGCTGGCCGGGCGGGGCGCGGAGAAGAGGGTCGCGGCGCCCGGCGGCGCCTTCACCCTGATCGACGAGAGCTACAACGCCAATCCGATTTCCATGGCCTCGGCCATCCGGACGCTGGGCGCGCGGACGACGCCCGGCCGGCGGATCGTCGCCCTGACCGACATGCTGGAGCTGGGGCCGGAGGCCGAGGCGTTCCATGCCGGACTGGCCGAGCCGCTGGAGGCTGCGTCAATCGACCTCGTCTTCTGCGCCGGTCCTCTGATGGAATCCCTTTGGAACGCCCTTCCGCCGACTCGGAGAGGCGGCTACGCCGAGAATGCTGCCGCCCTCGCGCCGCAGCTCGCACAGGCCGTAGAGGCCGGCGACGTGGTGATGGTGAAGGGGTCGAACGGGTCGAAGGCCGGGCTGATCGCCCAGAGCCTGGCTGCGCTCGAGTCCGAGGAGCGCGGCTGATGTTCTACTGGCTCTACCTGACGTTCGCCTCGGCCGGCTACGTTCCGATCCTCAACCTGCTGAAGTACCAGACCACCCGGACGGGCCTGGCCATCGTCACGGCTCAGCTGGTCGTCGTGCTGCTGGGCTCGCGGTTCATCCGCTGGATGAAGGCCAAGCAGGGCAAGGGTCAACCGATCCGCGCCGAGGGCATCGAGCGCCACATCGTCGAGAAGGCCGGCACCCCCACCATGGGCGGGGTGATGATCCTGGCGGGCCTGTTCGCCGGCACCCTGCTGTGGGCCGACCTGTCGAACGTCTACGTCTGGGCCGTGCTCCTGGTCACGGCCGGCTACGGCCTGCTCGGGTTTCTGGACGACTATTCCAAGGTCACCAAGCAGACGACGGCCGGCATCTCGGGGCGCGTGCGCCTGGTGCTGGAGGCCGCCATCGCCATGGCGGCCATCACTCTGATCATCCTGTTCGCCGCCAAGCCTCCGGAGAGCCCGGAGCTGCTGACGTCGGTGACCTTCCCGCTCTTCAAGCAGCTCTTCGTGGACATGGGCTGGTTCTATCTGCTGTTCGGCGCCTTCGTGATCGTGGGCGCGGCCAATGCGGTGAACTTCACGGACGGGCTGGACGGCCTGGCCACGGTGCCGGTGATGATCGCGGCCGCAGCCTACGGCCTCATCACGTATCTCGTCGGCAACTACGTCTTCGCCAATTACCTGCAGCTCCACTTCGTGCCAGGCGTCGGCGAGCTGGCGGTGCTGTGCGGGGCCCTGATCGGCGCCGGCCTGGGCTTCCTCTGGTACAACGCCCCGCCCGCCAAGATCTTCATGGGCGACACGGGGTCTTTGGCCCTGGGCGGGGCGGTGGGCGCCATCGCCGTCGCCGCGCGCCATGAGATCGTTCTCGCCATCATCGGCGGCCTGTTCGTCGCCGAACTGTTGTCGGTCGTGGTGCAGGTGGCCTCGTTCAAGCTGACGGGGAAGCGCGTGTTCCGCATGGCGCCGGTGCACCACCATTTCGAGAAGCTGGGCTGGTCGGAGTCCACCGTGGTGATCCGGTTCTGGATCGTCGCGGTCATGCTAGCGCTGGTCGGTCTGGCCACTCTGAAGCTCAGGTAGGGAGGTGCGCCCCGCGTCATGATCCCGGTCCGCGGCTTTGAGGGGAAGACCGTCGCCGTCTTCGGGCTGGCCCGCACGGGGCTGGCCGCGGCGCGCGCCCTTGTGGCTGGCGGCGCCAAGGTGGCGCTCTGGGACGACAAGCCCGCCACGCGCGACGCCGCTGTGGCCGAGGGGTTCGAGGTGACAGACCTGACGGCCGCGGACTGGTCGCAGTTCGCAGCCCTGATGCTGTCGCCCGGCGTGCCGCTGACGCATCCGAACCCGCACTGGACCGTCGAGAAGGCGCGGGCCAGCGGCGTGGAGATCCTGGGCGACATCGAGCTGTTCGCCCGGACCGTGAATGCCGCCCCGGAGCACAAGCGGCCGCGGATCGTCGCCATCACCGGCACGAACGGCAAGTCGACCACCACCGCCCTGATCGGCCACATCTGCGCCGAGGCCGGCCGGGACGTCCGCATCGGCGGCAACATCGGCACGGGCGTGCTGAGCCTGGAGGATATGCACGGGGGCGCGGTCTATGTGCTGGAGCTGTCGTCGTACCAGCTCGACCTGACCTCCAGCCTGCACGCCGACGTCGCCCTGATCCTCAACGTTTCGCCGGACCACCTTGAGCGGCACGGCGACATGGAAGGCTATGTGGCGGCCAAGAAGCGCATCCTCGCCAACCAGGACAAGGGCGACACCGCTGTGATCGGCGTGGACGACGCCTGGGGCCAGCGGATCTGCACCGAGATCACCGCCGCCAACCGCCGCACCATCGTGCCCATCTCGGCCAACAAGGCCATGAGCCGCGGCGTCTATGCCCTCGACGGCCTGCTGTATGACGCCGCGGGCGATCGCGCCACGCAGGTGGCGGACCTGAAGCGCGCGCGTTCGCTGCCCGGCCGGCATAACTGGCAGAATGCAGCGGCCGCCTACGCCGCCGCCAAGGGCCTGGGCATCGATCCCGCCGCCGCCGCCCGCGCGCTGATGACCTTCCCGGGCCTGGCTCACCGGATGGAGACCGTCGGGACCCTGGGCAAGGTGCGGTTCGTCAACGACAGCAAGGCCACCAACGCCGACGCCGCGCGCCAGGCCATGTCGAGCTATCCGAAATTCTACTGGATCGCCGGCGGCCAGCCGAAGACGGGCGGCATCGACGACCTAGTCGATCTCTTCCCTCGGGTGACCAAGGCCTATCTCGTGGGCGAGGCCGCGCCGGCGTTCGCCGCGGTTCTGGAGGGCAAGGCTCCGGCCGTGCAGAGCGGGACCATCGCCGCGGCTGTCCAGGCCGCGTATCGGGACGCCGCCCAGTCCGGCAAGGACGCCATCGTTCTGCTGTCGCCGGCCTGCGCCTCGTTCGACCAGTTCGCCGACTTCGAGGCCCGGGGCGAGGCGTTCCGCGCCGCCGTGGCCGCCCTGGCCGCCGGCAAGACAACGGAGGCGTCCGCATGACGACCGCCAGCAACGCGCACGCCTTTCCGCGTTCGGACCGCTCGCCGCTGGGCGTCTGGTGGTGGACCGTCGATCGCTGGATGCTGGGGGTCGTGGGCATCCTGATCGGGATCGGGGTCCTGATGTCGTTCGCCGCCAGCCCCGCGGCGGCGGCCCGGATGAACATCGGCGATCCGTTTCACTTCGCCGTGCGCCAGTGCGTGTTCGCCGCCGCCTCCGCGGTAGTCCTGATCAGCGTCTCGATGCTGGACGTGAAAGGCGTGCGCCGGGCGTCGTTCTTCATCTGGCTTTTCGCCATCGCGGTGATGATCGCGCTGCCGTTCATCGGTCACAACGCCAAGGGCGCCACCCGCTGGCTCGAGTTCGGCGGCTTCACCTTCCAGCCTTCCGAGTACATGAAGCCCGCGCTGATCATCCTGGTCGCCTGGATGTTCGCCGAGGGCCAGAAGGGGCAGGGCGTGCCGGGCGTGTCCGTCGCGTTCGGGCTCTACGCGGTCTCGGTGGGTCTGCTGCTGATCCAGCCGGACGTGGGCCAGACCGTGCTGATCACCGTCGCCTTCGGCGCTGCGTTCTGGATGGCGGGCGTGCCCATGTCGTGGGTCATGCTGCTGGGCGCCACGGCGATCGCAGGCCTGTCGTCGACCTATTTCCTGTTCCCCCACGTGGCCAGCCGCGTCGACCGCTTCCTGAGCCCCGACAAGGCCGACACCCACCAGGTGGATCGCGCGGCCGAGGCCATCGCCGCCGGGGGCGCGTTCGGGCGCGGCCCTGGCGAAGGGGTGATGAAGCGCCACGTCCCGGACCTCCACACCGACTTCATCTATTCGGTCGGCGCCGAGGAGTACGGCCTGGTCCTGAGCCTGCTGCTGATCTCGCTTTTCGCCTTCGTGGTGGTCCGCGGCCTCTATCGCGCCATGAAACTGAGCGACCCCTTCGAACAGGTGGCCGCGGCGGGCCTCTTCGTGCTGGTGGGGCAGCAGGCGATCATCAACATAGCGGTCAATCTCAACCTCATCCCGACCAAGGGGATGACCCTGCCGTTCATCAGCTACGGCGGCTCGTCCATGCTGGCCATGGGGCTCACCATGGGCCTGGCCCTGGCCCTGACCCGCCGCAGGCCGGGGGCGTACACGCCCAGCGAAGGCCTCGCCAAGGCCGGCGCGTTCGCGTGAGCAGCGGTCCAGGCATGCGCAAGATCGCCGTCGTCGCCGCCGGGGGAACCGGTGGGCACCTCTTCCCCGCCCAGGCGCTGGCCGAGGCCCTGATCGCGCGCGGCTGGGGCATCGTGCTGGCTTCGGACGAGCGCGTGGCCGGCCTGGCCCAGGATTTCCCGGCCGAGCGCCGCATCGGCCTCTCGGCGGCGACCTTCAAGCCGGGCGACCCCATCGGGATGATGCGCGCGGGCGTCGCCGTGCTGCGCGGGGCCCTCCAGGCCCGGTCGGTGTTCCGGGAGATCAACCCTAACGTCGTGGTCGGCTTCGGCGGCTATCCGTCGGCGCCGGCGCTGGTGGCCGCGATCATGGACCGCCGACCCACCGTGATCCATGAGCAGAACGCGGTGATGGGCCGGGCGAACCGGTTCCTGGCGCCGCACATCCAGACCATCGCCTGTGCGTTCCCGACCCTGACCAAGGCGCCGAAGGGCGTCGCCGAGCGGGCGCGCGTGGTGGGCAATCCGGTCCGGCCGCCGATCCGGGCGCTAGCCGAGATCCCCTACATTCCGCCCGAGCCGAATGGCCCGCTGCGCCTGCTGGTGACCGGGGGCAGCCAGGGGGCGCGCCTGCTCTCCGAACTGGTGCCGGAAGCGGTGAAGGCGATGCCGGAGGAGCTGCGCAAGCGGCTGATCGTCCAGCAGCAGACCCGCGCCGAATCCATGAACACCGCTCGCCGGGCTTATCGCGACGCCCTGGTGGACGCCGAGATCGCACCCTTCTTCCGCGACATAGCCAGCCGCCTGCGCGATGCGCACCTGGTGATCGGCCGCTCCGGGGCGGGCAGCGTCTGCGAGTTCGCCGTGGCGGGGAAGCCGGCCATTCTGGTGCCGCTCGCCATCGCCATCGACGACGACCAGGGCCAGAACGCCAAACTGCTGGCCGACGCCGGCGGCGCGGAGGTCGCGCGGGAAAGCCAGCTCACCGTGGAATCGCTTTCGGGCGCCCTGACCAAGCTGCTGAACAACCCTGACCGCCTGGCCCGCATGGCGGCGGCGTCGCGCTCGGTGGCGATCCCCGACGCGGCCGAGCGGCTGGCCGACGTCGTCGAGGCCGCCGCGCGCAAGTAGGGCGGATATTCCCCGACGCGGCGCGATGGGCTAGCACGCTGGGATGACGCGTCGACCCGTCCCCTTCGAAATCGGCCCCGTGCACTTCATCGGCATCGGCGGCATCGGCATGAGCGGCATTGCCGAGATCATGATGCGCACCGGCTATACGGTGCAGGGATCGGACGCCAAGGCCAGCGCCAACACCGAGCGGCTGGAGAAGCTGGGCGCGAAGATCTTCATCGGCCAGGACCCGGCTCATGTCGAAGGCGCCTATGCGGTGGTCTATTCGACCGCGGTGAAGCCCGACAATCCCGAGATGGTGGCCGCGCGGGAGCGCAGGCTGCCGCTGGTGCGGCGGGCGGAGATGCTGGCCGAGCTGATGCGGCTCCAGTTCTCGGTGGCCGTGGGCGGCACGCACGGCAAGACCACCACCACCTCGATGATCGCCTCCCTGCTGGACGCCGGCGGCCTGGACCCGACGGTGGTGAACGGCGGGATCATCAACGCCTATGGCACCAATGCGAAGGTGGGTTCGGGCGACTGGATCGTCGTCGAAGCCGACGAGAGCGACGGCACCTTCCTGAAGCTGAAGTCCACCTGCGCCGTGGTCACCAACATCGACCCCGAGCACCTCGACCACTACGGCGAGTTCGAGGCTGTGAAGAAGGCGTTCCGCGATTTCGTGGAGAACATCCCCTTCTACGGCTTCGCGGCGATCTGCACCGACCACGCCGAGGTCCAGGCCATGGCCGCGCGGGTCGAGAACCGCCGGCTGGTGACCTACGGCGTCAATCCGCAAGCCGAGGTGCGGGCCGAGAACATCACCATGGGGCCGGACGGCGCCCGCTACGACGTCGTGATCCGGCCGCATGACGGGCCGCCGATGCGGTTCGATGGCCTGCACCTGCCGATGGCAGGGCACCACAACGTGCTGAACTCGCTGGCGGCCGTGGCCGTGGCCCGCGAACTGGGGATGGACGAGGCGGGCATCCGCAAGGGGCTGGCCGAGTTCGGCGGCGTGAAGCGGCGCTTCACCACCACGGGCGTTGCGAACGGCGTGCGCGTGGTCGACGATTACGGCCATCACCCGGTGGAGATCGCCTCGGTGCTGAAGGCCGCCCGGGCCGTCACCGGCGGCAAGGTCGTCGCGGTGGTTCAGCCGCATCGCTATACGCGCCTGCGCGACCTGTTCGACGAATTCTGCGCCTGCTTCAACGATGCCGACACGGTGATCGTGGCCGATGTCTACGCCGCCGGCGAGGCCGCCCTGGACGGCGTGAGCAAGGACAGCCTGGTCGAAGGCATGCGCCGCTATGGCCACCGCCGTGTCCTGCCGCTGGCGTCGCCCGCCGCCCTGGCCGGGCTGGTGAAGGGCGAGACCGCGCCGGGGGACTTGGTCGTGCTGCTGGGCGCGGGCGACATCACGAGCTGGGCCTATGCCCTGCCCGGCGAGCTGGAAGCGCTGGCGTGACCGATTGGCGGGACGATCTCCCGACGGTCCGCGGCAAGCTGCTGCGCGACGAGCCGTTGGGCCCGTTCACCTGGTTTCGGGTGGGGGGCGCGGCCGAGGTGCTGTTCCTGCCGGCCGACCATCAGGATCTGCGCGACTTCCTGCGGGCGCTGCCGGCCAGCGTGCCGGTGACGGTGCTAGGCGTCGGCTCCAACGTCATCGTCCGCGACGGCGGCGTGGCGGGCGTGGTCATCCGGCTGGCGGGCCGGGCCTTCGCCGGGGTGGAGGCCGACCCGGCGACCCATCGCGTGACGGCGGGCTCGGCGGCGCTGGACGCGACGGTGGCGCGGGCCGCGGCCAAGGCGGGCATCGCGGGCCTGGAATTCTATGCCGGCATCCCGGGGACGATCGGCGGGGCGCTGACCATGAACGCCGGCTGCTACGGTTCCGAAACCAAGGACGTGCTGGTATCGGCCTGGGGCTACGATCGCTCCGGAACCCGGCGGGAGCTGGCGTTGCAGGACTTCGGCTACACCTATCGCCATTCGGAGGCGCCCGCGGACATCATCTGGGTCGAGGCGACCTATCAAGGCCGCCCCGACGATCCCGAGGCCGTGCAGGCGCGGATCGCCGAGATCACCGCGCGGCGCGAAACGACCCAGCCGATCCGCGAGAAGACCGGCGGCTCCACCTTCAAGAATCCCCCGGGCCACTCCTCGTGGAAGCTCGTGGATGAGGCGGGGTGGCGCGGAAAGCCGTATGGTGGGGCGATGTTCTCGACCCTGCATTCGAACTTCATGATCAACACGGGCGAGGCGACCGCCGCCGATCTGGAAGGCCTGGGCGAGGCGGTGCGCGCCGATGTGAAGGCAAGGACGGGGATCGATCTCCACTGGGAGATCAAGCGGATCGGCAGGCCCGCATGACTGCCGCCTCGCTGATCCTGGTGCGTCACGGACGGCCCGTGATCAACCCCGACATCCCGCCGCCGCAGTGGGGCCTATGCCCAGAGGGTCGCGAAGCGGTGGCCGCCCTGGCCGAGAAGCTGGCGCCCTTCGCGCCCAAGGCGGCGATTTCCAGCCCGGAGCCAAAGGCGTTGCAGACTGCCGAGATCATCGGCCAGCACCTGGGATTGGCCGTCGAGGTCGAGCACGGTCTGCACGAGCATAAGCGCCAGCACACCTCCTTCGGCACCGAGGAGGACTTCCGCCAGCGGATCGCCCAGGTGTTCGCGAACCCGCACGTCCCGGCGCCCGGCGGGGAGAGCGCCGAGGAAGCCTGCCGGCGGGTCGCCGCCGCACTGGAGGCCCACCCCATCCGGCCGCTGGTCGCCGTGACCCACGGGACGGTGCTGAGCCTCTACGTGGCCAAGCTGCTGGACCTCGACGCCCACGACCTGTGGCGCAACCTGCGCACCCCGGACGCCTTCGTGTTCGACGCGGAGGGCGGCCTGATCGAGCGGCTGTAGCTTCGCTTTCAGAGCGGACTACGCCGCCAGCGCCTTCTCGCTGGGCACCAGTCGGGCGCTGGCGGTCGCCCTCGCGATCACCGTTCCCGACAGATCCATGAGCCGACCTTCCAGGAACGCGATGCTCCGGCCGGCCTGCACCACCTGGCCTTCACCGTAGAGCGGCCCGGGGCGCGCCGGCGCCAGGAAGCTGACATGCATCTCGATGGTGGGGGTGAACAGGCGGCCCTCGGAGTAGACGAACATGGCCGGCCCCATCGTGTCGTCCAGCATGGCGGCCAGGAACCCTCCCTGGATGTAGCCGGCCGGATTGACGAACTCAGGGCGGCCCTCGAAGCGGATGCGGATCCAGCCGTCGGCGGGCCGGGCTTCCACCACGTCCCAGCCCAGCAGTTCGGCGCAGGGCGGACGCGGCAGGCCGTCTAGAGCGGTCGGAACAGGCATGGGAACTCCCTTTTTGCACGCACATCCTGCCGACAGGCTGCTGACACCATGGTGGCGGGAGCGGAGCTTGACGGGAATCTTCCGGGATGGGACCCGCATGGCATGCGCATCCTTCCCCAGCTCGCCATCGCCGCGGCCCTCTTCGCCGCTTCCCCCGCCGTCGCCCAGGACCTCGCCGCCGGCGCGGCCGCCGTCCGCGACAAGGCGCTCACCGACACCACCGCCTGGGCGATCGCCGAGTCCCTGACCTCCGAGATCGGGGCGCGGATGGTGGGCTCGCCCGCCATGGAGCGCGCGCGGGACTGGAGCGTGGCGAAGTTCAAGGAGCTTGGCTTCGAGAACATCAAGGTCGAAGCGTTCACCACGCCGGCGTGGTCGCGCGGGGCGGAGTCGGCTGAGGTGGTGGGCCCGTGGCCGCACAAGCTGGCGATCCTGGGCCTGGGCAACTCCTCGCCGACGCCGGCAGGTGGGCTGACGGCTCCGATCGTAGTGTTCAAGAGCTACCAGGCCATGCTGGACCAGCCGGCGGGCTCGCTCACCGGCAAGATCGCCGTGGTCACCCAGGCCATGGGCCGCACCCAGGACGGCTCCAGCTACGGCGCCGTGGGCGTTCAGCGCCGGGCAGGCGCCGCCGAGGCCGCCAAGCGCGGAGCGGTGGGTTACCTGATCCGCTCGATCTCCACCGACGACACCCGTCTGCCGCACACCGGCGGCGGCGCGCCGGGCGGGATTCCGGCCGCGGCCCTGTCTCCGCCGGACGCGGAACTGTTGGAAAACCTGGCGGCGCGCGGCAAGCCGGTGATGGTGAAGCTGGACATGCAGTCCTCGACCAACCCCGCCGCGCCGGCCTGGAACATCTCGGGCGAGATCCGCGGCAAGGACAAGCCAGACGAGGTGATCGTGATCGGCGGCCACCTCGACAGCTGGGACCCAGGGACGGGCGCGGTGGACGACGCCGCCGGGATCGCCATCACCACGGCGGCGGCCAAGCTGGCGGCCGCGCCGGGCCGACCCAAGCGGACCATCCGCGTGGTGATGTGGGGCTCGGAAGAGCAGGGCGGCTCGTCGGGCGCCTATGCCGCCGCGCACAAGGACGAGGTCGGCAAGATGATCGTGGCGGGCGAGAGCGATGGCGGCGCCGGCCGGATCTGGAGCGTCAGCACGCCGCGAGCGGCCGCGGGACATCCGGCGATGGTCGCGTTCCGCAGCGTGCTGCCCAAGCTGAAGGTGGCCGCGAGCAGCGAGGCGCCGCGTTTCGGTGGCGCCGACGTCGCGGGCATCATAGCGGCGGGCGTGCCGTTCGTGGACTTCAGCCAGGATATGAACCGCTACTTCGACCTGCACCACGCGGCGGACGACACCCTGGACAAGATCGACCCGGCCGAACTGTCGCAGAACGTCGCCGTGTGGGCGGCCTTCCTCTACACAGTGGCCAATTCGGACGTGGACTTCCGGCCGAAAGCTGCGAATCCGCAGTGACGGAGGCGGTGCAAATCGCCGCTGCGGCGGCGGAACGCATCGCTTTGCGACCGATCAAGGCTAAGGTGGCTCTCAAACGCGACTGAGTCCCATGCCGGACGGAACCGCCACCTCGAACCTCTATCGGCCGAAGCTCGCCACCACCCTCAAGGAGGGGTATGGCCTCGGCGATCTGCGTGGCGACGCCATGGCGGGCCTCACGGTGGCCATCCTCGCCCTGCCGCTCTCCATGGCGATCGCGGTGGCCTCGGGCGTCTCGCCGGACCGCGGCCTCTACACGGCGATCGTCGGCGGCTTCCTGGTCTCGGCGCTGGGCGGCAGCCGCTTCCAGATCGGCGGGCCCGCCGGGGCCTTCATCGTCCTCGTGTCGGCCACGGTGGCGAAGTTCGGGATCGAGGGGCTGATCCTCACCGTCCTGATGTCCGGTGCGATGCTGGCGCTGGTCGGCCTCCTGCGCCTGGGTTCGCTGATCCGCCATATTCCGCACGCCGTGACCGTCGGCTTCACCGCCGGCATTGCGGTCACCATCCTGGCCAGCCAGATCAAGGACCTCGCGGGCCTCAAGCTCGCCGGCCCGGAGCCAGGGCCGGTCATTCCCAAGCTGGCGGCCCTTGGCCAAGCCCTCGCGACCCTCAATCCGGCGGCCCTTGCGGTGGGTGTGGGCGTGGCCGCGGTCATCCTCGGTCTTCGCCGTCTCAAGCCCAGCCTCCCGGGCATGCTGATCGCCGTCGTGGCCGCCACCCTGGCAGCCACCTTCCTGCACCTGCCGGTGGAGACCATCGGCAGCCGCTTCGGCGGCATCCCGCAGGGCCTGCCCGCGCCGCAGCTGCCCGAACTGTCCTGGTCGCTGATCATGGCGGTGTTTCGCGCGGCCCTGTCCTTCACGCTCCTTGGCGGCCTCGAGAGCCTGCTGTCGGCCAAGGTCGCCGACAGCATGACCGGCCGGGTGCACCGGTCGAACATGGAGCTGGTGGCGCAGGGCCTGGCCAATGTGGGCTCGGCGCTCTTCGGCGGCATCGCCGTCACCGGAACCATCGCCCGCACGGCGGCGAACATCCGGGCCGGCGCGCGCAGCCCCGTCGCTGGGATGCTGCATGCCGTCTTCATCCTGGTGTTCATGCTGGTGGCGGCGCCGCTTGCGTCCTACGTGCCGCTCGCGGCCCTCGCCGGCCTGTTGGTGGTCGTGGCCTGGAACATGGCCGAGCGGCGCGAGTTCGCCAGCCTCATGACCAACTGGCGGGCGGGCGCCGTCCTGCTGGCCACCTTCGGCCTGACGGTCGCGCATGACCTGATGGCGGGGATCATCGCCGGCTGCGGCTTGGCGGCCCTGTTCTGGGCCGCCTCGCGGATGCACCGAAAGCTGAAGCGCCCTTGACCGGGAGGGCGCCGTCCGCCACCGGCAGGACACGTTTCCTCCTACGCTACGAGTCGCCATGACCGCCCCCCTTTCCGGCCACCACGTCGCTGTCCTCATGGGCGGTCTCTCGTCCGAACGGGAGGTCAGCCTCGTCTCGGGCCGTGCCTGCGCGGACGCGCTGGAGCGCCTGGGCGCCCGGGTCAGCCGCGTGGACGCCGGCCGCGACGTGGCCCAGGTCCTGACCGAGCTGAAGCCCGACGTCTGCTTCAACGCCCTGCATGGCGAGTGGGGTGAGGACGGTTGCGTCCAGGGCGTGCTGGAGACGCTGGGCGTGCCCTATACCCACTGCGGTGTGCTCGCCTCGGCGCTGGCGATGGACAAGGCCAAGGCCAAGGCGGTGCTGGCGGCCGCCGGCGTGGTCGTGCCGGGCGGGGGCCTGTTCAGCCGCTTCGACGTGGCCGCGGGCCATGTCCTGCCCCCACCCTATGTGGTGAAGCCCAACGCCGAGGGCTCGTCGGTCGGCGTGTTCATCGTCCGCGACGGCGCGAATCGCCCGCCGCAGGAGGTGGTGGCCCCCTCATGGACCTTCGGCGAGGAGGTGATGGTGGAGCCCTATATCCGCGGTATGGAGCTCGCGGTGGGCGTCATGGACGGCAAGGCCATGACCGTTACCGAAATCGTCCCCAGAACCGAATTCTACGACTACGAGGCCAAGTACGGCGAGGGCGGGTCGGAGCATATCGTCCCGGCGAGGATCCCGCCGCAAGTGGCGGAGAAGGCGAAGAAACTATCCGAGATGGCGCACGCGGCCCTGGGTTGCCGAGGCGTTACCAGGTCGGACCTCCGTTATGACGACATTAACGATGTTTTGGTCCTCTTGGAGGTGAACACCCAGCCGGGGATGACCCCGACCTCGCTCGTACCGGAGCAGGCCGCGGCGGGCGGGGTGGACTTCGACCGGTTGGTGCTGTGGATCACGGAGGACGCTTATGCCCGCAGTGGGGCGGGGGGGATCGCGAGTCGCGGCGAAACCTCGGGCCAAGGGGCCCGCTAGTCCACGGGCCAAGCGCCCGGCGGCGAAGGCGGAGGGCGCCGTCGCCCCGCGCCTGAACGCGAAACAGATCCTGATGATCGCCGGCGGCGTCCTGACGCTGGCGCTCGGCGTCACCCTGGCCACCGGCGGGCGCGGTCAGCAAATCGCCGACGCGGTCGGCGCGGGCGTCAGCGGCAAGTTCGGCGAGGCGGGGTTCCGGCTGGAAACCGTCCACGTCCAGGGCGCCTCGGCCCTGGCCACACCCGACATCGTCCGCGCAGCCAATGTCCACAAGGACGACCCGCTGCTGGGCCTGGACCTGAACGCCCTGCGCGAACGGGTCGAGAAGGTCGGCTGGGTCCAGGAGGCCCGGGTCGTGCGCCTGCTGCCGAACACCCTCGTCATCGCGGTCAAGGAACGCCGCCAGCTCGCGGTATGGCAGCATGGCGGCCGCAGCGTGGTGATCGACGACAAGGGCCAGGTGATCCCCGAAGCGGATCCGGCCAGCTTCACCGACCTGCCGCTGGTGGTGGGGGCGGGCGGCGCCAAGCACGCCGGCGAGATCCTGCCGACCCTGGCGCAGCGGCCGAAGCTGATGGCCCGCATGGAGGCCCTCGTGCGGGTGGACGATCGCCGCTGGGACCTGCGCATGAAGGACGGCGCGCTGATCCAGCTGCCGGCCGTCGACGAGGAACAGGCGCTGATGCAACTGGAACAGCTGGACCTGCGCTCGCGCATCCTTGAGCTGGGATTCGAGCGCATCGACCTGCGCAATCCCGACGTGGTCGCCGTCCGTCCGCGCGCGCCGCAGCCGACGCCTGACCTCACGACCACCACGACCGCCGCCGTCACCGCGCCCGCCGAGGGCGTGTAATGAAACCGAGCCCACCCATGCTGAAGACCGCCGATCGTCCCGACGCCAAGACGCCCGCGAAGAAGGCCGATCCGAAAAACGGCCGTGACGGCCTGAAAGCGGCCCTGGCGCCGCCGAAGATCGTGGCCGCCGTGGACCTGGGCGCGGCCAAGGTGGCCTGCTTCATCATGAAGCCTGACGGCGTCCGGCGCGGCGACCGCACCCTGACCACTTGCGGCGTCGGCTACGTGCAGTCGCGCGGCGTGCGCGGTGGGGCGATCGTCAACATGGACGAGGCCTCCGAGGCCATCGCCCAGGCCGTGGAGCGGGCCGAGAACGTGGCGGGCGTCAACGTGCAAGGCGTGACCATCGCGACCGCCGGCGGCCAGCTCAGCTCCTCGCGGGTCCAGGGGCGGGTCTCGATCGGGGCGCGGCCGATCGGCGACAACGACCTGGTGCGCGCGATCCAGAACGCCTTGGCGCAGATCAAGCTGCCGGGCCGGCGCGCCATCCACATCCTGCCGGTGGCCTGGGCCGTCGACGGGCAGGGCGGGGTTCGCGACCCGCGCGCCATGTTCGGCAAGACGCTGGGCGTCGAACTCCTGGTGGTCTCGGTGGCCGAGACGGTCTTCAACACCCTGGGCGCCTGCGTCGAGCGCGCCCACCTGCAGCTGGACGGCGTCGTCGCCGCGCCCTTCGTCTCCGCCCTGGCGGCGCTGGAGGAGGACGAGATGGACCTCGGGTCCGTCTGCATCGACATGGGCGGCGGCTCGACCTCGGCCTCGGTGTTCCGGGGCGGCAGCCTGGTGCATGTGGAAACGGTCCCGGTGGGTGGCCATCACGTGACCCAGGACATCGCCCGCGGCCTGTCCACCTCCATCGCCGGCGCCGAGCGGATCAAAACCCTGCACGGCTCGGCCATCGCCTCGGCCAACGAGGACCGCGAGATGATCGAGGCGCCGCCTCGGGGCGACGACCCCGGCGCGGGCCCGGTCGTGGCGCCGCGCAGCCTGCTGAAGGGCATCATCGCCCCCCGCGTTGAAGAGACCTTGGAACTGCTCCGCGATCGGCTCAAGGCGGCGGGCGCTCCCATCGAGCCGGGTGCGGGCTTGGTCCTGACCGGCGGCGCCAGCCAGCTGGCGGGGGTGCGGGAAGTGGCCGTGCGCGTGTTCGACCGGCCGGTGCGCCTGGGTCGTCCGCGGCGGGTGCCGCACCTGGCCGACGCCGCCTCAGGCCCGGCGTTCACCGCCGCCGCCGGCATCCTGCACCGCGCCGCCTTCGGCCCGCGCGAGGCCGTGTCGAGCAAGCAGCTGTCGTCGTCGAAGCTGCGTCGCGAACCCCTGGATCCCCGGGCCAACCCGGTGGCCAAGGCGGCCCAGTGGCTGCGGGAAAACCTCTAGCTAGCCCTCGACCTCGATGAAGACGGGGTTGGCGTAGAACCACAGGTCCGCCCACGGATCCTCGCCCGCGAGGTCCGGCTCGGGCTCCAGCTCCGCGCCGTTGGTGCCGCGCACCCGGACGTAGGTGGACTGGGTGACATTTCGCAGGGTGTAGGCGATGGAAATCCGCTCGCCGTCGCGCGCCCACTGGCCGGGGCCGAACCGCGCTTCGACGCGGGCGCTGGGATTGCGGTCCGTCGTGCGATCGGCGGCGGGGCCGGTGATGTCGCCGCGGACTAGGTCGACGCGGCGGACGTCAGGCGTCCGGCCGCCGAAGTTGGCGCCGGCCGGGTCGCGCAGGCGGATGACCACCGTCACGTCCGAACCCCTCGGGACCTTGAGCCGGCCGCCGATCTCGGCGCGCGGGCCCCCCGCGGCCGGCTGAACGGTCACGTCCAGCTCTGAGACCAGGTCGCCGAGGGTCACGAACACCCGGCCGTTCCGCAGTCCGTCCAGCACATCGTCGTAGGTGCGGGCCGCCTTGACGTAGGTCTTGGAGTACTCGCCCGGCCAGAAGTCGTTGCCGCCGTCGGTGTAGTGGCGGTGGGAGTCCGAGGTGGAGGTCACCCACCAGTTGCGGCCTTCGCCGAGCATGGAATCCCAGAACCCGCCGAGACGGGCCGTCATCTGGTCGAAACCGCCCATGGTGGGCGCGCGGCGGTAGCTGCCGCGGAAGGCGTCGTCCGGATCCGCGGCCTTTCTGGTGTTGAGGCTGGCGGCCTGGTGGCCGGGGGCGCCTTCCATGCCCACGGCCACGTGGGGCGCGGTATCGTTCCAATCACGCAGCTCGCCCGGCGAGACCAGGCCGTAGGCGCCGACCGCCGTGGCTGTCCGGGAGGGGTGGTTGGCGATGACCACGGGCGGCGCCTTGATGCTTCCCATGTGCTTCAGGGCCTCGAGCATGAAGGCCTCGGTGTTGCGGGCGGGGGCGGCGGGCCAGGGCTCGCGCCGATTGAAGCGGCTCTCGATGCCGAACAGGGCGTCGCGCTCGGCCGGCGTGCGCGGCAGGATCACGCTGGCGTGCTCGGCGCCCGGAACGTCCAGTTCCATGCCGAAGAAGTGGATCAGGCCGGGATGCTCGCGCCGGGAGCGGAGCAGCTCTGGATAGGCTTGGTCGCGATTGATCTTGGAATGGTTCGGCCCGCCGTGGTCGGTGGAGACCATCCACGACAGGCCGTACTTCAAACCCATGGTGGCGTTGGTCGGGATCGGATTGCTGGCGTCGCCGGCCTTGACGGGCGAGGGCGCAGACTTGCCGTCGGCGGCTGGGGTCCAGCCGACGCTGAACCAGCTGTGGACATGGTGGTCCCCGGCCAGCCAGCGTCGTTTGGCCGGATCGACCTTCGGCGCCCCCGCCCGCGGGGCGGGAGGATCGAAGTGATGTGACCCCGGGTGGGCCGCCGCCCCGCCAGCCCCGAACAGGCCGGCGGCGGCGACGAGACAGGCGATGCGCGACGGGGTCATGTGTAAGCAGCCCTAGAACGTCGCCCGCGCCACGAGCTGGAAGACCGGACCGGCCTCTTCGCGCTCCAGTTCGTACTCGTCGAAGTCCCGGGCGCGCTGGTCGCCGATGGTCGTGAACTTGTTGAAGGTTTCCTTCTTCTTCGAGTCCAGCAGGTTCGTGCCCGTCAGGCGGACCACGTAGCGCTCGCCGAACCGCTTCTCGACGAACACCTCGAGGTCGGCGCCGTAGGTGGTGGTCACCTCCTCGCCGACGACGCGGCCGAAGGCCCGGCCCTGCTTGCGATAGGTGGCCCCGAAGGCGGCGGCCCAGGTGGGCAGGTCCTGGATGAAGCCGACGTTGAAGACGTACTTGGCCTGGTCGTTGAACCGGCGCTTGCCGAACTCGTCCTTCACGTCGCTGTCGAGCCAGGAGTAGTTCAGGAACACCCCGGTGTCGTCGAGGCCGAAGGCCGTCAGCGGCGTCGAGAGGTCGAACTCCACGCCCCAGACCGATCCGTCGCCGGTGTTGCGCGGTTGCAGCACGAACGTCCCGGCGCCCTCGCTGCCCTCCTGGCCGGTGCTGCCCACCTCGATCAGGTTCTTCACGTCGCGATAGAAGACGTTGACACCGGCCACGCCGCGCGTGCCCAGGCGGCGCTCGAAGCCCAGGTCCACGCCCCAAGCCGATTCCGGCTTCAGGTTGGGGTTGCCCAGCAGGTCGTTGTCGCCCAGCTCGGCTTCCAGCAGGGCCGGCGAGATGAAGTCGAAGTTCGGCCGCCGAACGGTACGGGCGACCGAAAGCTTGATCCGGTCGTCCGCCGACAGGTTCCAACGCAGGTGCGCTGACGGGAGCAGGAAGCTGTAGTCGTTCTTGACGTTCCGCGATCCGGCCGGAGCGGTTGCATCCTCGATGGTGGTGTCGGTGTTCTCCCAACGGACCCCGGCTTCCCAGCCGAAGGCTCCCGTCTCGCCGGAGAGCATGACGAACGGATCGATCCGCTCTTCCTCGATGGTGTTCACGCCGCCTACTTCCGGCTCAAAGGGGCCGTAGTTGCCTAGGCTCGGCCGCGTCCGCGGCGGGTCCGGGATCGTCACCCGATTGCGGACGGTGGTGATGTCGGTGTCGCGGTCCTTCTTGGCGTACTGCACGCCAAACTCGAGCTTGGCAGCCCCGACGTCGCGCCTGTGCGAAAGCTCGCCGGAAATTTCCTTGTCCTCCAGCCGCCGACGCGTCTTATCGCCCGTGAAGCGGTCGTCGTCTGGGAACGGCAGGGCGTCGCGCCGATACTCGAACTCCTCCTCGATCTCGTCCTGTTTGTCGGAGAGTTCGGCGTAGCCCAGCTTGAAGCGGGTCTTGCCGCCCGCCATGTCGCGCTCGTAGCGCGCCTGCAGGGCCCAGTTGTCGGTCTGAATGTCGACGTTGTTGTTGTTGTAGGTGAGGAAGTCCGCCGCGCCGACCCGGCCGCCGGCGTATTCGTAGGAGTCTTCGTCCTCCAGCCGGTCGGTGCGGACGAAGAAGCCCGACAGCTTCAGCGTCGAGTCCTCCATCTGCACATCGTAGCTGGCGTTCAGCGAATAGTCCTCGCCGTTGCGGGTGTCGGACTGGATCTCGACATTGTCGAGCGAGCCGCCCGGTTCGTCGAAGCGTTGGCTGAACTTCTGCTTGGGGTTGCGGCGGCCCTGGTAGTTGGCGCCGATCACCATGCGGCCGGGGCCGACCGGGGCGGAAAACACGCCCCCGATCGTCTCACGCACGCGGTCATCGCTGAACAGCAGAGCGCCTGCGCGTACGTATCCGCCGTCGAAGGTATAGCCGTCGCGTAGCACGATGTTCAGCGCGCCTGCCATCGCATCGCCACTGCGGTTGGCCGAGGATGAGCGGACCACCTCCACCCGCTCGATCAGCTCGGCGGGAATACGGTCGACGAAGAACGAGCGGTCGACGCCAGCGCCGGGAACCCGCTCGCCATTGATCAGGATCTGGGTGTAACCGGGATCGAGGCCTCGCAGGCGGGCGCCATCCGACTCCAGGACGTCGGAGAGAAAGGCCACACTGGGCACCCGCTTCAGGGCGTCGCCGGCCGTGAGCGGTTCGAAGCGCTGGAAGTATTCGAGGTCGTACGAGAGGGTGGGGGCCACCTCGTCTGTGCGGTTGCGGAAGGTGATCGCGCCGGTGACCACCAGTTCTTCCACGGTCTTCGTGCGCTCGGCCTCGTCGGCGGCGGCGTCGGCGGACCACGCGGGTGCTCCGCCCAGCAGGGGCGCGAGCGAAGCCACGGCGAACAGCATCGCCTTTTTCATCTGGTTTATCCCCATCACCGGCCGGTTGACGGAAGAACACGGCCACGCCTATTCGGGGTCGACTTAGTTTCGCCAAATGATGAGGGCCAGTGATGTTTCGGCGGCAGTTACATGACAGATTGATGTCAGTCGCCGTGGCGGCTCTACTTCTGAGTTCCTGCGCTAGACTTGGACCGGAAGACGTTTCGGATTCCGGAGGCATGAAGGTCGGCGTGGGCACGCCCGTCCCGGCCGCCGCCGAGACCCCTGCCGTGAGCACGGGGGACCGTGACGCCGCCGACGATCCGGAGATCTGGGTCGATCCGAAGGACCCGAGCCGCGGGGTGATCATCGGCACGGACAAGCAGGCCGGACTCTACGTCTACGACCTGAAGGGAAAGCAGCTCCAGTATCTCCCCGGGGGCAAGCCGAACAACGTCGACCTGCGCGACAGCTTCCCGACGTCCCAAGGCCCGCGCGTTTTGGTGGCCGCGTCGGATCGCGGCCGGCCCGGCGCAGGGGCGGCCCTTTTTCTCATGGACCCGGCCACGCTGAAGCTCAGCCTATGGGGCGAAGTCCCGGTGGATCTGGCGGAGCCCTACGGCCTTTGCCTGGCGCGGCGGGGGCAGACCTTCCTGGTGATCGTCAACGGCACCGACGGGCAGGTGCGCCAGCACACGGTCGCGGCGGGCCCCGACGGGCGGCCGGTATTCAAGGAGGAGCGCCGGTTCGCGGTGCCCAGCCAGCCGGAGGGCTGCGTAGCCGACGACGCCACGGGCCGCCTCTACCTCGGCGAGGAAGGCGCGGGCATCTGGCGCTTCGACCTCGGCGGCGGGCTTGCGAAGGGCGAGAAGATCGCCGTGGCGCCGTCCGAGATGCTGACCCCGGACGTGGAGGGGCTGACCTTGCTTAGGGAGGGACCGGTCACCTGGCTGATCGCCTCCAGTCAGGGGGACTCGGCCTTCGCCGTCTGGCGGGTCGACGGACCCAAGCCCGAGTACCGCGGCCGCTTCAGCGTGATGGCCGCCGGCGCCGTGGACGCGGTGACGGGGACCGATGGCGTCGCCGCCCTGGGCGGGGCGGTCGGCGGCTTCCCCGAAGGGCTGGTGGTCATGCAGGACGACGAAGACCATGGCCAGGTCGGGGGCGGCGCCAAGCAGGCCCGGCAGAACTTCAAGCTTGTCGACTGGCGCGAGGTGAAGAAGGCGCTGGGCCTTCGGCCCTGAGCCCATGGGCCCGCCCGCGCTCCATGGACCGTGGACAACCGCTGGGTGCGCCTTGACCGGCGCGCCGTGATCCCTGAGTCCAGATGCCGCAGCTTTACTGTTGATTCGCCGGCTCTCCTCTTGGGGATCAGGCGGAAAAACACGTTCAGCCAAGCTCGACGGCCTTCCGACTCAGAGTATGCGGTTAACACTCGATTAAGGGTGTCGGCGCGTACTTAACGCATCGTTACTCAGGTGCGTCGGCGAAGGGGTGTCTGGCGCGCTAGACCGCAATTTGGGGAAGGACAGGACGTCCCATGGCCATTTCGCTTTCCGCGCCGCGCGCAACCGAACTGAAGCCTCGGATCGTCGTCTTCGGGATCGGCGGGGCCGGCGGCAACGCCGTCAACAACATGATCGAAGCCGGGCTTGAAGGCGTCGAGTTCGTGGTGGGCAACACCGACGCCCAGCAGCTTCAGTTCGCCAAGACCGAGCGCCGTATCCAGCTCGGCGTGCAGGTGACGCAAGGGTTGGGCGCCGGCGCCCACCCCGAGGTCGGCATGAGCGCGGCCGAAGAGAGCATTCCCGAGATCGGCGAGCACCTGGACGGCGCGCACATGGTGTTCATCACCGCCGGCATGGGCGGCGGCACCGGCACCGGCGCGGCCCCGATCATCGCCAAGTGCGCCCGCGAGCGCGGCATCCTGACGGTGGGCGTGGTGACCAAGCCCTTCCACTTCGAAGGCCGCCACCGGATGCGCCTGGCCGACGCCGGCATCAGCGAACTGCAGCGCTACGTCGACACCCTGATCGTCATCCCGAACCAGAACCTGTTCCGCGTGGCCAACGAGCGGACCACGTTCGCGGAAGCGTTCGGCATGGCAGACCAGGTCCTGCACTCGGGCGTGCGCTCGATCACCGACCTGATGGTGCTGCCCGGCCTGATCAACCTCGACTTCGCCGACGTCCGCACGGTGATGACCGAGATGGGCAAGGCGATGATGGGCACCGGCGAGGCGACCGGTGAGGACCGCGCCCTGATGGCCGCCCAGAACGCCATCCAGAATCCGCTGCTGGACGAGGTTTCGCTGAAGGGCGCCAAGGCGGTGCTGGTCAATGTGACCGGTGGCCTGGACATGACCCTGCTGGAAGTCGACGAGGCGGCCAACGCTATCTCCGAACAGGTGGACCCGGAAGCCAACATCATCTTCGGCGCCGCCTTCGACCCGACACTGGAAGGCATGATCCGCGTGTCGGTGGTCGCCACCGGCATGGACGGCGCCTCCATCGCGGCCATCGAGCCCAAGATCGAGCGGCGTTCGCTGCAGGCCGAGCCGCTGCGCGCTACCGTGACGCCGCGCGCGTCGGAGCCGGCCGCCGCCGAAGCCCCGGAGCCGGTGGCCGCCATGGTCGCCGAGCCCGAGCCGGCGCTGGAGGCGCGCGAGGAGGAGCAGCCCGACATCTTCAGCGCTCCAGCTGCCGCCGCGCCCGTCGAGCCGGCGATCGTCCAGCCCGTGACCCGCATCGTGGATCCGCAAGCCGCCGAGCCGGAGGACGAGCCGCTCTTCGCCGAGCCAGCGTATGAGCCGCGCCGCCCGCGGGGTGGGTTCCTGAGCATCTTCGGTGGGCGCCCCCGCTACGATGCCCCGCAGGCTCCCGCCGCCGCGCCCCAGGCTTCGGCCCCCGCGCCGCGGACCGCGCCTGCGCCGTCGCGGGGCGGCGCCCAGCCGGTGGAGGCCCAGCAGCAGGTCGAGGACCTCGATCAGAACGAGGATCTGGAAATCCCGTCGTTCCTGCGGCGGCTCGCAAACTAGCGCCCGGCGCCCGCAACAAAATTCCACGAAATCGTCACGCCGATGAACGGCGGGACTTGGTAGAACCTCCCGGGGGCAACTCCGGGAGGTTTCCCATGAGCGCCAACCGCATCATCTGGGTTTCGCCGCTGGCCGACGGCTGGGCCGTCCTGTGCGCCGGGATCGAGCCGCTGGTCTTCCGTTCGGGCGGCCGGGCCGAGGCCCAGGCCAAGCGCCTGGCGGCTTGCCTGGCCAAGCTGGGCCGGGCGGTGCAGGTGCGGATTCTCGACCGTGCGCGCAACCTGGTCGGGACCCAGCTTTACCCTGCGGTGTGATTCACCTCTGTGCCGGAAAATCGAGCAAAAACAGTGCTGGGTTGACCGCGTCCGTTAACCAATCCTGAAGCGAAACATTGCGAAACACGAAGTGCTTTGCTGCGTTGCATCAAGCAGCTTAGCCAGCACGTTGGGGGCAAAGGTCGGTCGTCGCACCGCGTTCGTTGCAGGAAGGTCCACCTTGGCCGCGTTCCAACACACCGTCAGGTCTCCGGCGCTGTTCGCCGGGGTTGGCGTGCACACCGGCGCCTACACCCGCGTCTCGGTGCGGCCGGCGTCGTCGAACGCCGGCATCGTCTTCGTGCGGACCGATGTAAGGGACCGCGACAACGTCGTACCCGTGAGCGGCGAGGCGGTGTGCAAGACCCAACTCGGCACCGTGATCGGCAATGAAGCCGGCGTGACGGTCTCGACCATCGAACATCTCATGGCCGCCTTCGCGATGCTGGGCGTGGACAACGCCGTGGTCGAGGTCGACGGGCCCGAGATGCCGATCATGGACGGCTCGGCGCTGCCGTTCGTTCGCATCCTGGACCGCGCCGGCCTGCGTCCGCAGGACGCCGCGCGTGGCTACATCGAGATCCTGGACACCGTCGAGGTGGTTGACGGTGACAAGCGCGCCACCCTGAAGCCGGCCGACGGTTTCGAGGTGGCTTTCGAAATCAGCTTTCCCAGCGCCGCCATCGGCCGCCAGTCGATCGACATGGCCATGGACGGCCAGGCCTTCCGCGACGAGCTGGCCGACTGCCGCACCTTCGGCTTCCTGCGCGAGGTCGAGGCTCTGCGCGCCATGGGCCTGGCCCGGGGCGGGTCGATGGAGAACTGCGTCGTGCTCGACGGGGACCGGGTGCTGAACCCTGAAGGCCTGCGCCGTCCCGACGAATTTGTCCGCCACAAGGCGCTCGACGCCATCGGCGACCTCTACGTCCTGGGGGGCCCGTTGCTGGGCCGGTTCGAGGGCGTGCTGGCCGGCCACGGCTTGAACAACGCGGTTGTGCGCGCCCTGCTGGCCCGCCCGGACGCCTGGCGCGTCCGCACCCTGGTCGAGGATCTGCGCGAGGCCGTCTAGCTTGCGAACCGTTCGCAACTGAGGTCTAGTGCCGGCAGGGAGGCCTGCCGATGGCAAACGACGCAACGGCTCAGCTGGACGAACTCTACAAGCCGCCGCATCCGCTCACGGTCGCCAAGTGCCTGGACCACGTGGATCCGCACGGCCGCCGCTTTATCGCCCTCTCGCCGTTCGCGGCCCTGGCGAGCGTCGGCCCGACCGGGAGCGTGGACGTCTCCCCGCGTGGCGGCGGCCCGGGCTTCATCCGGGTTTCGGAGGACGGCCGGCATCTGCTGATGCCCGACCGACCCGGCAACAACCGCCTCGATTCGCTGCGCAACATCGCCGAAGGCACGGGGGAGGTCGGCCTGATGTTCATGATCCCCGGGATCGACGACATCTATCGCGTCAACGGCACGGCGAGGCTGCTGGTCGACGACGCGCTCGCCGCGGAGTTCGTGGAGTTCGGCAAGGTTCCGAGGACGTTGCTGCGGATCGACGTCCGCGAGGCCTATCTGCATTGCCCCAAGGCCCTGATGCGGGCGGATCTGTGGGGCGACAGCCACCGGGTGGACCGGGCCAGCCTGCCGACACTCTCCGAGATGGTCATGGACCAGCTCGGCATGGCCAAGCCCCAGGTGACCCAGGCCCAAGAGGTCGAGGGGCTGAAACAAACCCTCTGAGCAGGCGCCGCGCCGCCGTTTGCTCGCCACAAGTCGTAGTGTAGAAGCGACTCTCCGCGTGGGGGCGCGCGCGCTGGTCTTGAGGTGAAGGTGTCTGCCGTTCGAAATTCCACCCGTGCCGTGCTCGTGGTGACCGCTTGCGCTCTCGCCCTTTCTGCCTGCGCCAGCAACAAGAAGAGCAAGCCGCGCCTGGCCTATGAGGAGCGCCCGGTCGAGCTGCTGTACGCCACCGGCGCCGACCGGCTGGACCGGCGGCAGTGGAACCAGGCGGTCAACTATTTCCAGGAGGTGGAGCGTCAGCACCCCTATTCGGAATGGTCGCGCCGCGCGATCCTGATGCAGGCCTACGCCCACTACCAGGGCAATGACTACGCGGAAGCCATCGGCGACGCCGACCGCTTCATCCAGCTGTATCCGGGCAACCCGACGGCGGCCTACGCGCACTACATCAAGGCCATCTGCTACTTTGAGCAGATCGTGGACGTGAACCGTGACCAGGCCGCCACGGGCCAGGCCCTCAGCGCCCTGCGCGACGTGGTGCAGCGTTACCCGCGCACGGAATACGCCGCCGACGCCCGGCTGAAGATCGACATGGTCAACGACCAGCTGGCCGGCAAGGAAATGACCATCGGCCGCTGGTACCTGCGCCAGGGCGACACCCTGGCCGCCACCAATCGCTTCAAGACGGTGGTCGACCGCTACCAGACCACGAGCCACACGCCCGAGGCGCTGTACCGGCTGGTCGAGAGCTACCTGACGCTGGGCCTGATGGAAGAGGCCAAGCGCAACGGCGCGGTGCTCGGCTACAACTATCCGGGCGACCCCTGGTACAGCGACGCTTACCGGCTGCTGACCTCCAAGGGCCTGAAGCCGGCGGTCGAGCCCAAGGCGGGTGGCGGCCGAGGCATCTTCCGGATGCCGTTCCGGCGCGACAAGGACAAGACGATCCAGCCGCCCGAGGCGACCGACCCGAACGCGGCCGTACAGGCCAGCAAGGGCGCGGACCAGCGCAAGATCTTCTCCCTGCCCCTGGGCAAGAAGGACGAGAAGCTGCCGCCGGTCGAGGCCACGCCCGAGCCGAACTAGGGCGGCGACCGATGGCGGGGCGGAACAAAAGCCGTCCAGGCCCTTCTTTCCCGGCTGATTCCATACGATCTTCCCAGCGATGCTGATCGGCTTGCAGATCCGCGACGTGGTGCTGATCGAGGCCCTGGACCTGTCCATCGGCCCGGGCCTCACCGCGCTCACCGGCGAGACCGGCGCGGGGAAATCCATCATTCTCGACGCCCTGGGCCTGGCCACGGGCGCCCGCGGCGACGCCGGCCTCGTACGGCGCGGGGCGGCCCAGGCCGTGGCCACCGCCGCCTTCGCGCCATCGCCCGACCATCCGGTCTGGGACCTGCTGGAAGAAAAGGGCCTGGCCTACGCCCGGGACGAGGACCTCGTCCTGCGTCGAACGCTTAGCGCCGACGGCCGCAGCCGGGCCTTCGTCAATGACCAGGCCACCGGGGTGGGCGTGCTCAAGGAACTGGGTGAAGCCCTGCTGGAAGTGCATGGCCAGCACGAGACCGTGGGCCTGTTGGACGCCCGTACGCACCGGCCGCTGCTGGACGCCTATGGCACGCTGGAGGGGCAGGGGCGCATCGTCGCGGACGCCTGGAGCGCGTGGCGGGCCGCCCGCGACCGCGTTTCCGCCCTGCGGGAGGATGTGGCCCGGTCGGCCGCCGAGACCGAGGAACTCACCTTCCGACTGTCCGAACTGGACCGCCTGGACCCGCGGGAGGGCGAGGAGACCGAACTTGCCGAGGCGCGCGCCGTGCTGGGTGCGGCCGAGAAAGCCTTGGCGGACATCGGCTCGGCCCGCGACACATTCGACGGGCTGGGCGGCAAGGTTGCGAGCGCCATCCGGGCTCTGGAACGGGCGCGCGAGCGGGCGCTGACCGCGGGCGCCGCGGCGGAGGGGCCCGCCGTCTCCAGGTTGGCCGAGGCAGCCGAAGCGCTGGACCGGGTTCTGGTGGAGGCCGCGGAGGCGGAAGCCGCCATCGATGCCGCCGCCGCGGCGTTCGATTTCGAGCCCGACCGGCTGGAGAAGACCGAGGAGCGGCTGTTCGACCTGCGGGGCCTGGCGCGGAAGCTGAACGTGCCGGTGGAGGAGCTGTCGGCGCTTCGGGTGAAGTTCGCCGAACGGCTCCGCGCGGTCGAGAGCTCGGAGGAGAGCCTGAAGGCGGCCGAGGCGGCGCAGGCGGCGGCGCGCAGCGCCTATCTTACCGCGGCCGAGACCCTCACCGAGGCGCGGCGGGCGGCCGGCGAGCGGCTGGCCGAGGCCGTGATGGCCGAGCTCGCGCCCTTGAAGCTGGAGAAGGCCCGGTTCCGCGTGGCGGTCGAGCCGCTGACTGAGGATCGCGCCGGCCCCGCCGGGATGGATCGGGTGGCGTTCGAGATCTCGACGAACCCCGGCGCGCCGTTCGGCGACCTGGGCGCTATCGCCTCGGGCGGCGAACTGGCCCGCTTCGCCTTGGCGCTGAAGGCCGCATTGGCGGGCCGCGCGGCAGGCGCCCAGCCGCTGATGATCTTCGACGAGGTGGACCAGGGGGTTGGCGGCGCCGTGGCCGACGCCGTCGGGCTGCGCCTGAAACGCCTGGCGTCTGCGGCGCAGGTCCTCGTCGTCACGCACAGTCCGCAAGTGGCCGCCCGCGCCGAGGCGCATTGGCGGATCGCGAAAGCGGGGGACGCGGAGCGTATCCGCACCGCCGTCGAAGTGCTGTCCCCCGCCGACCGCGAGGAGGAGATCGCCCGCATGCTGGCGGGCGCGCAGATCACAGACGCGGCCCGCGCGGCCGCCCGGGCGCTGATGGACGCCTGACGCCGAGCGGCCCCTTCCGCCTGCGCGGCCGGGCGGGTTACAGCTTGCCGATGGATTCCCAGATCCCCGTCGACGCCCTGACCGAAGCCCAAGCTGTCGAGGAGCTGACCCGGCTCGCCGACGAGATCTCGGCCCACGACATCCGCTATCACCAGCAGGACGATCCGACGATCTCGGACGCCGAGTATGACGCGCTGAAGCAGCGCAACCTGGCGATCGAAGCGCGTTTCCCACATCTGGTGCGGGAGAACTCGCCCTCGATGAAGGTGGGGGCCGCTCGGTCCGAGAAGTTCAAGGCCATCGAGCACGGCGTGCCGATGCTGAGCCTCGACAACGCCTTCGCCGACGACGAGGCGGTGGACTTCGACGGCCGCATCCGCCGGTTCCTCCGCCTGCCGGCCGATGAAGTGGTCGGCTACACGGCCGAGCCGAAGATCGACGGGCTGTCGTGCTCCATCCTCTATCGGAGGGGCGAGTTGGTTCGGGCCGCGACCCGGGGCGATGGTCGGGTCGGCGAGGACGTCACCGCCAATGTCCGCACCATCGCCGAGATCCCCCACCGGTTGTCGGGGGCCGGTTGGCCCGACGAGATCGAGGTGCGCGGCGAGGTCTATCTGGGCCACCAGGAGTTCGCCGACCTCAACGCCGCCGCCGCGGCCGCCGGGCAGAAGACCTACGCCAACCCGCGCAACGCCGCTGCGGGCTCGCTGCGCCAGATCGATGCGAGCGTCACCGCCGCCCGGCCGCTGCGCTTCTTCGCCTACGCCTGGGGCGCGCACACCGAACCGTTCGCCCACACGCAGTGGGAGGCGCTGCAGAAGCTCAAGGCCTGGGGCTTCCAGACCACGCCCGAAAGCTGCCGGGTCGAGAACGCCGACGGCCTGCTCGAGGCCTATGCGGCCATGGAGAAGGTACGGCCGCGGCTGGGCTACGACATCGACGGCGTCGTCTACAAGGTCGACCGGCTGGACTGGCAGCAGCGCCTGGGCTTCATCACCCGCACCCCGCGCTGGGCGATCGCTCGGAAGTTCCCCGCCCAGCAGGCGCGCACGATCCTGGAGGCCATCGACATCCAGGTAGGCCGCACGGGCGCGATCACACCGGTGGCGCGGCTGCATCCCGTGACGGTGGGCGGCGTGGTGGTGGTCAACGCCACCCTGCACAATGCCGACGAGATCGAGCGCAAGGACGTGCGGGTCGGCGACACCGTGATCCTGCAGCGGGCCGGCGACGTGATTCCCCAGATCGTCTCGGTGGTGCTGGAGGAGCGGCCGCCCGGGGCTGAGCCCTTCGCCTTCCCTACCCGGTGCCCGTGCCCCCTGCATACGGAGATCGTGCGGGAGACCACGGCGTCGGGCGCGGAGACGGTGGTGCGCCGCTGTTCGGGCGAGTTCGCATGCCCGTTCCAGAAGCTGGCTCACCTCCGTCACTTCGTGTCGCGGCGCGCCTTCGACATCGAGGGCCTGGGCGAGAAGCAGCTGACCCTGTTCTCGGAGCGGGGCTGGCTGGACTCTCCGGCCGACATCTTCCGCCTGCACGAAAAGCGGGCCGAGCTGCTGGAGACCGAGCGGTTCGGCGAAACCAGCGTGGGCAACCTGCTTGAGAGCATCGAGAGCCGCCGCAACATCGCCCTCGACCGCTTCATCTATGGCCTGGGCATCCGCCACGTGGGCGAGACCACCTCCCTGGCGCTCGCGCGGCATTTCGAGACGGTGGAGCGGTTCGTCGAGACCTCGAAGGCGGCGGCCGATCAGATGGCCGGGCCGATGTACGCCGAGCTGTCGGACCTGGACGGCCTAGGGCCGACGGCAGTGTCCGCGGTGCTCGATTTCGCGCGCGCCGGCCAGGCGCTGCTGATTCCGCCGGAGATCTCGCTGGACGCCCACCTGCGGGTGGCGATCCCCAAGCTGAACTCCAAGGCTCGGGCGGCGCTGGTCGCACGCTTCGGCGATTGGGCCAGCTTCGAGGCCGCCGCGCGGCAGGCCGCGTCGGAAACGCCGGGCGACGCCTTCCTCGAAGTGGCTTCGGTCGACGCCGTGGGCGTCGTGGCGGCGCGGATGGTCGCCGAGTTCTTCGGCGAGGACCACAACCGCGCCATGGTCGACAGCCTGCTCGCTCAGCTCACCGTCATTCCGGCCGAACGGCCGAAGACCGACACCGCGGTGGCCGGCAAGACCATCGTCTTCACCGGCGCCCTGGAGAAGATGACCCGCGACGAAGCCAAGGCCCAGGCCGAGGGCCTCGGGGCCAAGGTCTCGGGTTCCGTGTCGAAGAAGACGGATATCGTGGTCGCCGGACCCGGCGCGGGCTCGAAGCTGAAGCAGGCGACCGAGCTGAGAATCCAGGTGATGACCGAGGACGAGTGGCTGGCGATGGTGGCGGGGTGATGCGGGGCGGATTGGTCCGGCCAGGCCTTGCGAGGAGTTACCAATGATCCTGTTGGCGTTCTGGCTCGCGGCATCGGCCGCGGTGCCTGCCGACCCGGTGGCGCCCGCCTTCCAGGGCAAGGTCCAGTGCTATCAGCCTAACGCTGCGCGGAAGACCTGCGCGTCGATCGGCGCTTACGAGCGGGATGCCGACGGGACGATTCAGAACACGGCCACAGTGCTGCTCCGTCCGGAGCCCCGGATCCTGATGCGCAGCCGTGCGCCGGTAGTCGTGAAGGACGGCGCGATCTGCGGCGTCATCACCGAGCGGGACCTTGAAGCCGCAGCGTTCTCCATCGATGGCGAGGTCGCCGACGCGGCGAATGCCGAGGCGCTGAGGCGGGCCGTCCGGCCGGGTTATGCGCCGCTGCTGAACCGGGAGATATGCACGGCCTATGTCCCATCCGGTGAGGAGATGACCGGCCAGGTGACCATCGACGGCAAACGCCAACCGGCGTTGGACCAGCGCGTTCGCTGGGTCTCGCCCGCAGAGGGCTTCACGGTCGCGCCCTAGCCCACCGCCTTCTGGGTCTTGAGCTCGGGGCAGGCGTCCGGCTCGGCGGTCCAGATCAGGCTCGCGACCTTCCACTGGCCGTCCACCTTAGCGAGTTCGAACACATCGATGCCGCAGTGGGTGGATTTGCCCTCGAGCTTGAACTCGTAAGGCGCCGTGACCGTCGCCATCATGCCGCCACGGATCGCCACGCGCGGCGCCCACATCGCTTCGTGCAGGCCGGGCCGCAGGTTCTTCACGAACTCCTCGACGGTCATCCGCGACACCTTCGTGCCCCCGCCGGGCGCCGGGCGGATGGCCGTGAAGACGCTGGCGGGCAAGGTGATGGCGGTCACGGCCGCGCCATCGTTGGCGGCCATGGCGTCGAAGAACCGCTGCGCTGTGTTGATGGCGGCGTTCTCGTCAGGGGTGGATGCGGCCATGGCGGGGCCGGCGAGCGCTAGCAGGGCGAGGGCAGTCGGAATCAGCGGCGTCATGGTCTCTCCTCCGCGCAGGAGAAGACACGGGTTCCAAGCTTCACGCTAGCGCAGCGGCGCCGTGCCGCCGGGCTTGGCCCTCACGCCCGCGAGACCGCCGTGACGATCCAGGTGGCCGACCCCAGTTTCACCCCGTCAGGGCCGTCGTGCGGCGCCAGGGCGGCGCGGACCGCGGCGATCACGACATCCCGCTTCTCCGGATTCTCGCGCAGCAGCGCGCCGAGGGGGCCGACCCGCAGCGCCAGGGCAAGCGTCGTGTCCAGGTCGCCCGGGCCGATGGCCTCGTCGTGCGGGGCGACGGCGACGTCCGTGAAGCCCGTCGTCGCCAGGATGGCGCGGACGCGCTCCGGGTCCGCGAAGGCGAAGGGGCCGGGCGCGCCGGGTTCCGGCGGCGCTGGCGGGGCCTCCACCTGGGCCAGGGCCGCCTGCATCGGCAGGCTCATGATCGGGTTCTCGGCCGGCGTGCGCCAGCAGACGAAGGCGAGCCGACCACCGGGTTTCAACGACCGGCGGATGTTGGCGAAGGCGGCGGCAGGGTCGGCGAAGAACATGACGCCGAAGCGCGAGAAGACCGCATCGAAGCTGCCCGGCGGGAACGGGTGCGTCTGGGCGTCGGCCTCCAGGAAGGTAACGTCCGCTCGGCCTTCGGACCGCCGCCTGGCGATCTCCAGCAGCGGGCGCGAAATGTCGACGCCGACGGCTTCCGCGCCCGTCTGGGCCAGGGACAGGGTGGTCTCGCCGGCGCCGCAGCCGATGTCGAGGACCCGCCGGCCGGGGCCGAGGTCGAGCTCGGCCATGGCGCGCCGGCCCAGCGGCGCCAGTTGTCGGTCCAGCGGCGCCTGCAGCTCGGCCCAGGTGGGACCGGCCGACTCGTTCCAGTAGGCGACCTGCTGCGCGTTGGCCTCGTCCATCAGATCGGCGCCGTCACGTCGGCGAGCCAGCTTCGCACCTCCGGCTCGAGCTGTGGCCCGATCACCTCGCGCACCCGGGCGTGATAGGCGTCGAGCTGGGCGCGCTCGTCCGCCGTCAGCAGCTCGCGGTCGATCAGGCGCCGGTCGATGGGCGCCAGGGTCAGGGTCTCGAAGCCCAGCATCGGCCGCTCGCCGCCCGGGATCGGTTCGGCCGGCGTCACCACCTGCAGGTTCTCGATCCGGATGCCGTAGCCGCCCTCCTTATAGTAGCCGGGCTCGTTCGAGAGGATCATACCGGGCTTCAGGGCGACGGCGTTGGGGGCCTTGGAGATCCGCTGCGGCCCTTCATGGACGCCCAGGTAGCTGCCCACACCGTGGCCCGTGCCGTGGTCATAGTCCAGGCCGTGCATCCAGAGGGCGTGGCGCGCCAGGACATCCAGCGCCGAGCCGGTAGTGCCGGCAGGGAACCGGATCGCGGCCAGGGCCAGGTGCCCCTTGAGCACCAGGGTGAAGCGCTGGCGCATCTCGGCGCTGGGCTCGCCGATGGCGACCGTGCGCGTCACGTCGGTGGTTCCGTCCAGGTACTGGGCGCCGGAGTCGACCAGGAACAGCGAACCCTGCTCGGCGCGCTTGTTGAGCCGCTGGGTGGGCCGGTAATGCACGATGGCTCCGTTGGCCGCCGCCCCGGCGATGGTGTCGAACGACAGGTCCTTGAGCTGGCCCGTGGCCTCGCGGAAGGCCTCCAGCTTGCTGACGGCCTCGACCTCATCGGGCGGATTGACCTGCCCCTCGGTGGCCAACCAGTGCAGGAAGCGGGTGAGCGCGGCGCCGTCGCGGGCGTGGGCGTTGCGCGAGCCCTGGATCTCCACCGCGTTCTTCTGGGCGCGGGGCAGGGCGCAGGGGTCCTCGGCCCGGATCACGGTCGCGCCCGCCTTCGCCAGGGTGTCGAAGTACCAGGCGGAGGACTGGGCGGGGTCGACCACCACGCTCTTGCCCTTCAGCTCGGCGAGCGCGGTCGGCAGATCGTCCGGCGTCTCGAGCTGGACCTGATTGCCGAGCCACGCCGGCAGATCCTCGGTCACCTTGGCAGGATCGAGGAAGAGGCGGGCGGTGCCGTCCTTGTTGAGGATCGCCTGGCCCAGGGGCAGGGGCGAGCGGATGACGTCGCCGCCGCGGACGTTGAACAGCCAGGCGATGGAGCTGGGGGCGGTCAGGACCGCGGCGTCGCCGCCCTTGGCCTGTACGGCCTGGCCGACGCGGGCGCGCTTGGCGCTGGAGTCCTCCCCGGAGAATTCGGCCGGGTGCGGCAGCACCGGCGCGACGGGCTGCGGCGGCCGGGCCTGGCCCCAGGCCTGGTCCAGGGGGTTGTCGTTGACGGCGATCAACTCGGCGCCGGTCTTCGCGGCCGCAGCCTTGAGGTGGCCCAGCGCATCGGGGCTGTGCAGGCGCGGATCGTAGCCGATCTTCTGCCCTCGCCCTGTGGCCGCCTCAATGTAGGCCGGCACCCCGCCTTCCACCAGGTCGCGGATCTCGAACAGTCCGGCGTCCACCTGGTCCCGCACCTGCAGGGTGTAGCGGCCATCCACGAAGACGGCGGCCTTGTCCTTCAGGATCACCGCGGCGCCGGCGGAACCGGTGAAGCCGGTGGCCCAGGCGAGGCGATCGTTGGCGGCCGGCAGGTACTCGTTTTGATGCTCGTCCTCGTGCGGCACGAGGAAGCCGTCGAGCCCCTGAGCGGCCATGGCCTGGCGGATCAGCGGCACGTGCCGGGGTCCGAAGGAGGGATCGGTGCTTTCGTCGAAGGTCTGGCGCATGGATGGCATGTAAGCGGTTCGGATGCCGCGGGCAAAGGGACGCGCGTCGCCGCTATTTAATCCGGGTAAAATTGACGGACTGCCGCCGTTGCGCTATGGGTCCGGCATGGACAAGCAGAGCCGCCGCGAGGCCATTCGCGACTATAAGGAGCGGAAGATGCGGGCCGGCGTCTATGCCGTGCGCTGCGCCGCCACCGGCGACGTCTGGATCGCGGGCGCCTCGAACGTGGAGGGCCAGCAGGCCCGGCACTGGTTCGGCCTGCGTATGGGCAGCCACATGAACAAGGCGATGCAGGCCGCGTGGACCGCCCACGGCGAGGCGGCCATGGCCTTCGAGATCGTGGAAGGCATCGAGGCTGAGGACCTCACGCCTCTCGGCCTCGCGGACCTGATCAAGGCGCGCGAGCGCCACTGGCTGGCGACGCTCGGCGCGAAGAAGGCGGTGGGTTAGTTCACCGGCTCGATGGTGGCGGCGTCCTGGGCGGCCTGGGACGCGTCGTCGATCGCCTGGTCGGTCCGGGCGGCGGCGGCGCTGGCGGCGCTTTCGGTCGCGGAGGCGGCGTTCTCCGCCGCCTGCTGGGCCGACTGGGCGGCGGTCGTGGCGGCCTGCTGCGCGTTCTGGGTCGCAGCGGCCAGGCTGGCCTCAGCGGCCCCCTGATCCCTGGCGGCCTCGAGCTGGTCCGGCGTCGCGCCCGGGTTGTTCATGAAGAAGAAGACGGCCACCAAGGCGACGATGGCCACAAGGGCCGCCACCCACCATCCCGCGCCGCCGCTGCGTTCGCGGATCACGACACGCTCGGGCTCGCTGGTCACCGTGGTGCGTTCGTATTGTTCGGACATGTTCGCGTCCTTCCTCTCAAGGCCCGGCTTGGACCGGCGGAAGAACGCCACGGCAGAGGTCGGGTTCCGGCTGTCAGGCCCGACGCAGCACCAGTGTGGCCCAGGCGTCGCGGTGCAGGCGGCGCATGAGGCGGAAGCCCTTCGACATGTAGGCGGCCAGGACCCGCCGCTCCTGGGTGCGCAATAGCCCCGAGAGGATCGCGACGCCGCCCGGCTTCAGGGCCAGCTTGATGTCCTGCGACAGCGCCACCAGCGGCGGCGCCAGGATGTTGGCGAACACGAGGTCGTAGGGGCCATCGTTGCGCACCAGCGGGTCGTTCAGTCCGGAGGCGTGGACGAAGCGCGCGTTCGCCCCGTTCAGTTCGGCGTTCTCGTTGGCGATCCGGACGGAGGGGCCGTCGATGTCGGTGCCGACCGCGATGGGGGACCCGGTCCGGGCCGCCGCGATGGCCAGGACGCCGGTGCCGCAGCCCACGTCCAGCACCCGTTCGAAACGACGCGCCTTCAGCAGATCGTGGAAGGCCTGGAGGCAGCCGACGGTGGTGCCGTGGTGGCCGGTTCCGAACGCCGCGCCCGCCTCGATGCGGAGGTTCACGGTGCTGGCGGGCGCCAGGCCCTTGTCGTGGGCGCCGTAGACGAAGAAGCGGCCCGCGCGCACGGGCGGCAGGCCCGACAGCGCCATGGCCAGCCAATCGGCGTCGGCCAGCTTCTCGGTGACGACGCGCAGGGTGGGATACTTGGCCAGCACCTCGCCGATGGCGGCTTGTTCTTCCGGCGCGTTCGGGAAGGCGTCGATCCGCCAGATGTCCTTGTCCTCGTCCTCTTCCAGGATCGAGAAGGTCAGGGCTTCGGTTGCAGGCTCGGCCTCGAGGGCCGCGGCGGCGGCCTCGGCGTCGGCGCGGGGGCCGCGGGCGATGATCTGGACGGCCTCTGCGCTCATGGGGCGGAGCCTCTAGCGGCAAGGCGGGCGAAAGGCGAGGGGGATCAGGCCGCCGGCGACAATTGCAGGGTTCCGGCGCGGCGCGCGGGGCGCCTATGATGCGGGCGATGCTGTCACGCCCCCAATCCGAACAGGTGCGCGCCTGAAGCGCCTGCTGATCGCCAACCGGGGCGAGATCGCCATCCGGATCGCCCGCGCCGCCGCCGATCTCGGGATCGAGACGGTCGCCGTCCATTCGCAGGATGACGCCACATCCCTGCACGTGCGCCTGACGGACATGGCCGTCCCGCTGGAGGGCGTGGGTCCGCGGGCCTATCTGGACATTGCCGGCGTGGTCGCCGCGGCCGTCGCCGCCGGCTGCGACGCGGTGCATCCCGGGTACGGATTTCTGTCCGAGAGCGCGGCCTTCGCCCGGGCCTGCGAGGCGGCCGGGCTGGTCTTCGTGGGTGCGGGGCCCGATGCGCTCGACCTGTTCGGCGACAAGGCCCGGGCGCGCGCCTTCGCGGCCGAGCACGGCGTGCCGCTGGCGGCCGGCACCGAAGCCTCCGCCAGCCTGGACGAGGTGCGCGCCCTCCAGGCCAGGGTCGGCGCCATCATGATCAAGGCCATGGCGGGCGGCGGCGGGCGGGGCATGCGGACCGTCGCGGTCGGCGAGGACCCGGCCGCGGCCTATGAGGCCTGCGCCCGCGAAGCCGAGGGCGCGTTCGGCGACGGGCGCCTCTACGCCGAGGCCGTGATCCCACGGGCGCGGCACGTCGAGGTGCAGGTGGCCGGCGACGGCGCCCGGGCCGTGGCGATCCACGACCGCGAGTGCTCCATCCAGCGCCGGCGCCAGAAGCTGATCGAGGTGGCGCCGGCCATCGGCCTGGCGGATGACGTCCGAGCCATGCTGCAGGACGCGTCAGTCCGAATGGCGACGGCGGCCGGACTGCGCGGGCTGGCCACCTTCGAATACCTGCTGGATGCGGGCGACGGGCGGACCGCCGCCTTCATCGAGACCAACCCGCGGCTGCAGGTCGAACACACCGTCACCGAGGCGGTGACCGGCCTCGACCTCGTTCAGCTTCAGTTGCGCCTGGCGGACGGGGCCAGCCTTGCGGACTGCGGCGTGGATCAGGGGCCGCCGCCGGTGAACGGCGCGGCGATCCAGCTCCGCGTCAACCTGGAGCGGCTGAGCGCCGACGGCCGGGTGACCAGCGGCGCAGGCGATGTCCTGGCGCGCTACGAGCCGCCCAGCGGCCCCGGGGTGCGCGTCGACGGCTATGGCTATGGCGGCTACCGCACCAACCCGACCTTCGATTCCCTGATCGCCAAGGTCATCGTCCAGGCGCCGAACCTCTCCGCCGCCGCCGCCCGCGCCGGCCGCGCGGCGGCCGAGTTCCGGATCGAGGGCGCGCCCACGACGCTCCCGCTCCTGCGCGCGGTGCTCGAGCGTCCGGAGTTCCTGGAGGGCCGCGCCGACACCGGATTCCTGGAGACCAACCTGCCCGAACTGCTGGCGCGGGCCGAGGCCCTGTCGCCGGCGCCCATGGTCGAGGCGATCGAAACCGCCCGCCGTACGCAGGCGACGCCGCCGCCCGGTACGCACCCCGCCGCCGCGCCGCTGCGCGGGACCGTGGTCAGCCTGGAGATCGCGGCTGGCGAGGCGATCGCCGCCGGCCAGCCGGTGGCTGTGCTGGAAGCGATGAAGATGCAGCACGTGGTGACCGCGCCTGTGGCCGGCATGGTCCACGCCCTGGCCGCCGCGGTCGGAGAGACGCTGGACGAGGGCGCGCCCCTGGCCTTCATCCAGCCTGGAGAGGACGCCTCTCACGCCCAAGCCGCGGAGGAGATCGACCTGGACCGGGTCCGCCCCGACCTGGCCGAGGTGATCGCGCGCAACGCCCTGACCCTGGACGAGAACCGGCCCGACGCCGTGGCCCGCCGCCGGCGGACCGGCCAGAGGACGGCGCGGGAGAACCTCGACGACCTGTTCGATCCCGGCACCTTCAAGGAGTTCGGCGCCCTCGCCATCGCCGCCCAGAAGCGGCGGCGCTCCATCGAGGACCTGCAAGTCAATACGCCGGCCGACGGCATCGTCACCGGTGTGGGCGAGGTGGGCGGCGCCCGCTGCGTGGCCCTGGCCTACGACTTCACCGTGCTTGCGGGAACGCAGGGCCACTTCAGCCACAAGAAGACCGACCGGATCCTGGAATTCGCCGAGCACTGGAAGCTGCCGGTGGTCTGGTACACCGAAGGCGGCGGCGGTCGCCCCGGCGACGTGGATGTGGGCGGCCTGTCGGCCTCGTCCCTGGACACCACCAGCTTCACGACCTTCGCACGGCTGTCGGGCAATGCGCCGCGGATCGCGATCAACTCCGGCCGCTGCTTCGCGGGCAACGCGGTGTTCTTCGGCTGCGCCGACATCACCATCGCCACGGAGTATTCCAACATCGGGCTGGGCGGGCCGGCGATGATCGAGGGCGGCGGCCTGGGCGTCTTCACCCCGGACGAGATCGGCCCCTCGGCCGTGCAGTACGCCAACGGTGCGCTGGATCTTCTGGTGGCGGACGAGGCGGCTGCGACCGCTGCGGCGCGCCAGTTGCTGGGAATCTTCCAGGGCGATGTTGCCGACTGGACCTGCGTCGACCAGCGCACGCTTCGCCACCTCATTCCCGAGAACCGGGTGCGGGCCTACGACGTCCGCCGCGTCATCGAGACCCTGGCCGATACCGGATCGTGGATCGAGCTGCGCGGCGGCTATGGCCGCGGCATGATCACGGGCTTCCTGAGGATCGAGGGGCGGCCGCTGGGCCTCATCGCCAACGATCCGCGACACCTGGGCGGGGCGATCGATTCCGAGGGCGCGGAGAAGGGGGGGCGGTTCCTGCAGCTCTGCGACGCCTTCGGCGTGCCGGTGCTGTCGCTGTGCGACACGCCGGGGTTCATGGTCGGCCCCGACAGCGAGGCGACGGGCGCCATCCGCCGGGGCTCGCGCCTGTTCGTGGTCGCCGCGGGCATGAGCGTGCCGCTGTTCGCCGTGGTGCTGCGCAAGGGCTACGGCCTGGGCGCCCAGGCTATGACCGGCGGCGACTTTTCGGCCTCGGCCTTCACCATCGCCTGGCCCACCGCGGAGTTCGGGCCCATGGGCCTGGAGGGCGCGGTGCGCCTGGGCTATCGCAAGGAACTGGACGCCGAGCCCGACCCGGCGGCGCGCGAGGCGCTGTTCCAGAAGCTGGTCGGCCGCATGTACCAGACCGGCAAGGCGATCTCGGTGGCGCAAGTGAACGAGATCGACGCCGTGATCGACCCGGCGGAAACCCGGGACTGGATCGTGCGGGGCGTGAAGTCCTGTCCACCCCGGTCCCCCGGCCCGAAGGCGCGCTCTTTCATCGATGTCTGGTGATCCGATCGGCATGAGACCCTTCGTCGCGGCCCATTCTGCCCAAGAAGGCGGCGCCGCCTGATCAGGCCCTAGGCGTCGCTGCCCGCGGTGGCGGTTGCGGTGGGGATCGATGGCGACGCTGGCGGCGCCCGCTGCCTAGTCGGCGGGCATGCGCGTCCTTGTCGTCGATCCCGACCCGGCCCGCGCCGCCCTGGTGGCGGAAGGCCTTGCCGGCGTCGAGCCGTTGGAGGTGCGCCATGCCTCGATCTTCAACGAGGTCGAGGCGGCGATGTTCGGGCCGGACGTGATCGTCGTGGCCTCCGACAGCCCTGACCGTGACACCATCGAGAGCCTGCGCGAGGCGACGGCCGCGAACCCGCGCCCGGTGGTGATGTTCGTCGACCGCTCCGAACCCGGGCTGGCCGAGCAGGCGGTGCTGGCCGGCGTTTCCGCCTATGTGGTCGACGGCCTGTCGGCCGCGCGCGTGCGCTCGGTGCTGGAGGTGGCCATGAGCCGCTTCCAGCTGATGAACGGCCTGCGCCAGGACCTCGAAAAGGCCAAGGCCGACCTCGCCTCGCGCAAGACGGTGGAGCGCGCCAAGGCCCTCCTGATGAAGGAGCGGGGCCTGGAGGAGGAGGCCGCCTATCGCGTGCTGCGCAAGCTTTCCATGGACACCGGCCGTCCCATCGGCGCGGTCGCGGCGGACCTCGTGGCCTTCGCCGGGGTGCTGAAGGGGAATGGGTCATGAGCGGCGAACGGCCTCTGCGCCTGGGTTTCATTGCCCTGAACGACGCCGCCGTGCTGATCGCGGCCAAGGAGAAGGGCTTCTTCGCGGACGAAGGCCTGGACGTCGAACTGAGCCGCCAGGTTTCGTGGGCCACGGTGCGCGACAAGATGAGCGTCGGCGCGCTGGACGGCGCCCACATGCTCGCGCCCACGGCCCTGGCGATCAGCCTGGGCGCGGCCGGCGCCGAGGCGACGCCGCTGGCGGCCCCGCTGGCCCTGAACATCAACGGCCCGGCGATAACCGTCGCCTCGCGGCTGATGACGGTGATCGGCGAAGGCCCGGCGGCGGACGGGCTCGCGCGCCTTGTGGCGCGGCGGCGCGAGGAGGGGGCCAGCCCGATCACCCTGGCGGTGGTCTTCCCGTTCTCGGTGCACAACTACCTCCTGCGGGACTGGCTGGCGCGGGCGGGGATCGACCCCGACCGGGACGTCCGGCTCACCATCGCGCCGCCGTCGCGGATGACCGAGCTGCTCGTGGGCGGCGTGGTGGAGGGCTTCTGCGTCACGGAACCCTGGGACACCGCCGCCGTGGTCGCGGGGGCCGGCCAGGTGGTGGTGCGTGGCTCGCAATTGTGGCCGCGCACGCCGGACAAGGTGTTCACGGTCACCGAGGCCTGGGCGCACGCCCGGCCTGACGAATTGCAGGCCCTGGTGCGCGCGATGCTGCGCGGCGGCGCGTGGGCGGACGAGCCGGCCAACCGCGGCGAGTTGGCGGCGATGCTGGCTCAGCCGCACTACGTGGGCGCCGAATCCCAGGTGATCGAGACGTCGCTGGCGGACATGATCTTCCATGCGGGCGGCGCCAGCGCGCCGCAGCCTATCCACGCCGCCTGGTTCGTGAGCCAGATGGTGCGATGGTCGCACATCGAAGCCACCGTCGACGTCGAGGCCGTCGCGCGGCGGGTCTACCGTCCTGATCTCCATGCGGTCGCCACGGCGGCGCTGGGCCTGCCTGAAACGCCGCCGCTGGACGTGCTGGAAGGTTTCGGAAGCGAGGCGCCATTCCGCCTCGCGACGGCTCAGGCCTACGCGATCGAGGCCCGGAGCCGACGTGTCTCGGCGGGCTGAACAGGCCTGACCGCTCAGAACTTGTGCGTTGCAGCAACTTTCGGCGCCCAGCGCCTGAACAGATCGCCCCGATAGCAGCGCTTTTCGAACGAGCTTGTCCCATCCCGTGTTGCAGCGCAGCGGGCGCCGTGCGGACCTAGTCGCGACATCGCGGGGCAACGACGTTCCGCGACGGCCACTGACAGGCCGACCGGCGCAGCGATCGCGCCGTCTTGCAACGGACACCGGCGTCCGCCTGGGGCTCACCGCCCCGGCGGGCGCTTTTTTTTGGCCTCGGGGGATGAGCCATGACGAAATTGAGAAGGGGCCTGGCGGCCGGCGCGGCCGGCGCGGCGTTGGCCTGGAGCGCCGGCGCCGCGGCCCAGGCGCCTGGCGAGGAGCCGCAGCTGACGGCGCCCGCCGAGGACGGCCTGACCGAGACGGCGGGCGAGCCGGCCGCTCCGGAAGCCCCGGCTGTCGAGCCGCCGGCTGCGCCGCCCGCAGCTGGAACCATCAGCGACGCCATCGCCGGCGGGAAACTGTTGTTCGAAGTGCGCGGCCGCTACGAGTTCGTCGATCAGAAGAAGAACGCCGTCCTGACCCGCAAGGGCGAGGCGGCGACGGTGCGGACCCGACTGGGCTGGGAAACCGGCGACTGGAACGGCCTTCGCGGCCTGGTCGAGTTCGAGGACGTCCGCCAGGTGGGGCCCGAGCACTTCCAGGTGCAGGTTCCCGGCGCGACGATTCCGCCGCTGAACGGCGCGGCGAAGGCCAGGTTTCCGATCATCAACGATCCTGACGTCACCGAGCTCAACAGGCTTCAGATTGCCTGGACGCCCAACGCGGCGGCGCAGGCGACGCTGGGGCGACAGCGGATCCTGATCGACGACCAGCGCTTCATCGGCAACGTCGGCTGGCGGCAGGACGAGCAGACCTTCGACGCGGTCCGGCTGGACCTGACGCACGGGCGGTTCAAGCTGTTCTACGCCTACGTCAGCCACGTGAACCGCATTCTGGGCGAGGCGCGCGACTGGGACAGCGACAGCCATCTCGCCCAGCTCACCTGGTCGCCGGCCGAACAGCTCCGGCTGCAGGGCTTCGCCTATGCGCTCGACTTCGGGAACTCGGCGCCCAATTCGTCGATCACCAAGGGAATCAAGGCGTCGGGCAAGACCTGGGTCGGGCTCTATCAGTTCGCCTACAACGCCACCTACGCCCACCAGAGCGACTACAACGGCAACACGCCCGACTACGGCCTCGACTACTGGGGCGCCGACCTCGCCGGAACCTTCGACATCTACACGGCCAAGGTCTCGTACGAGTCGCTCGAGGGGAACGGGACCCGGGGGTTCACCACGCCGCTCGCCACGGTCCACGCCTTCCAGGGGTGGTCGGACGCCTTCGTCCAGCCGCTGGGCGGGAACAAGGGCTTCGTCGACGGCCTGCGCGACCTGAACTTCACCGTGAACGTGAAGCCGCGTTGGAAGTGGACCTACCTGTTCAACGTGGACCTGCTGGTCCGCTACCACGACTTCGACAGCGAGCGGACGGGCGCCGACCTGGGCCGCGAGTGGAACGCCCAGGTCCAGGCGACCATCAATCCCAAGCTCACGGCGGCGATCAAATACGCCGACTTCGAACGCAAGGCGCGCGTCCCGGCCGGCACGGCCGCGCCGCCGCCCTCCCGGACCAAGGTCTGGTTCACCCTCGAATACAAGCTCTGACGGAAGGCATGCCCATGACCGCCAAGACCTCCGCCCCGAGCCGCCGCCAGGCGCTCGTCGGCGCAGCCGCCACCCTGGCCGCCGCCAAGACCCTGTTGCCGACCGGCGCCTTCGCCGCCGGCCCCGGCCCGGAAGTTTCCAAGGCCCGGCTGGGCTTCATCGCCCTGACCGACGCCTCGCCGCTGATCATCGCCAAGGAGCGTGGCCTGTTCGCCAAGTACGGCATGCCCGACGTGGAGGTTCTGAAGCAGGCCTCGTGGGGCGGCACGCGCGACAACCTGGTCCTGGGTTCGGGCGGCGGCGGCATCGACGGCGCCCACATCCTGACGCCCATGCCCTATCAGTTCACCGCCGGCGTCAACACCAGCAAGGCCGTGCCGATGAACATTCTGGCGCGGCTGAACACCAATGGTCAGGGGATCAGCGTCGGCAGCGACCTGAAGGCGGTGAAGGTGGGGCTGAACAGCGCCGGCGCGAAGGCCAAGTTCGCCCAGCTCAAGGCCGCCGGCAACATCGCCAAGGTGGCCATGACGTTCCGGGGCGGCACCCACGACCTGTGGCTGCGCTACTGGCTGGCGGCCGGGGGCATCAACCCGGATACCGACGTCTCCACCATCGTGATCCCGCCGCCGCAGATGGTCGCCAATATGAAGGCGGGCACCCAGGACGCCTTCTGCGTCGGCGAGCCCTGGAATGGCCAGCTGGTGAACCAGAAGGTCGGCTACACCGCCTGCGTCACGTCCGAGATCTGGATGAACCATCCGGAGAAGGCCCTGGGGGTCCGCGCGGACTGGGTCGCGAAATATCCACGCGCCGCCCTGGCTCTGACCATGGCGGTCATGGAGGCCCAGATGTGGTGCGACAAGCAGGCGAACCGCCCGGCCATGTGCTCGGTGGTCTCGGGCCGCCAGTACATCAACGTGCCGATGGGCGACATCCTGCCGAGGTTGCAGGGAACCATCGACTACGGCGACGGCCGGGCGGTGAAGGCCTCCCCCCACGTCATGAAGTTCTGGGCGGACAACGCCTCGTTCCCCTTCAAGTCGCACGACCTGTGGTTCGTCACCGAGAACGTTCGCTGGGGCGTGCTGCCACAGGCCACGAACAAGATGGCGCTGGTGAACAAGGTCAACCGCGCCGACATCTGGCGCGCGGCCGCCAAGGCCCTCGGCGTCGCGGCGCCGGCCTCGGACAGCCGTGGCGTCGAGAAGTTCTTCGACGGCAAGGTGTTCGATCCCGCCAACCCGGCGGCCTACCTCGCCAGCCAACCCATCAAGAAGCTTGTCTAGGAGGCCGCCCATGAGCCTGCCCGCCTGGTCCGAAGACGTCGCTCCCATGCCCGTCAGCCAACCACCGCCGCCGGCCGAGATCGTGGCCCTGGCCCCGAAGCGCCGGGCGCTGGGGGAGAAGCTGGCGGGGGGAGCCAACGCGGTCGCCGCCGCGACGCTGCCGCCACTGGTGACGGTCGGAGTGCTGCTGGCCCTCTGGCAACTGCTGGCGGGCTCGGGCGGACTGCCGGCCCCGGCCACCATCTGGCTGGAGTCCCGCGAACTGATCCTGCACCCGTTCTACGACCGGGGCGGGGTGGATAAAGGGCTGTTCTGGCACGCCCTCACAAGCCTGCAGCGGGTCGCCATCGGCTTCAGCTTCGCGGCGGTCGTGGGCGTGGCGCTGGGGGTCCTGGTCGGCTCCAGCCGGCTGGCGCATCGCGGCCTGGATCCGATCTTCCAGGTGCTGCGAACGGTGCCGCCGCTGGCCTGGCTGCCGATCTCGCTGGCCGCCCTGCACGAGGCCAATCCCTCGGCCCTGTTCGTGATCTTCATCACCGCCATCTGGCCGATCGTGATCAACACGGCGGTGGGCGTACGCAACATCCCGCAAGATTACGTCAACGTGGGCCGGGTGCTGCGCCTGTCGCCGCCGGAGTACTTCGTCACCATCCTGCTGCCCGCCGCCACGCCCTACATCTTCACCGGCCTGCGCATCGGGGTGGGCATGAGCTGGCTGGCCATCGTCGCGTCCGAGATGCTGCTTGGCGGCGTGGGCGTCGGCTTCTTCATCTGGGACCAGTACAATGCGTCCCGGATTTCCGACATCGTCGTGGCCCTGGTGTGGGTCGGCCTGGTGGGCTTCGCGCTCGACCGGCTGGTCGCCCTGCTGGGCCGCATCGTCTCGCGCGGCGCGGCCGCGGACTAGGGAGCCCTGACCCATGAGCAGCAGAGCCTATCTTTCCATCGAAGACGTCGGCGTCACGTTCGGGTCCGGGTCCGAAGTGCTGCGGGGCGTGGACCTGACAGTGGACAAGGGCGAGTTCATCTCGATCATCGGCCACTCCGGGTGCGGGAAGTCCACGCTCCTCAACGTGGTCGCCGGCCTGCTGCCGGTGACGCGCGGCGCCGTGATCCTGGACCGGCAGGCGGTCGACGGGCCGGGGCCGGACCGCGCAGTGGTGTTCCAGAACCACTCGCTGCTGCCATGGCTGACGGTCTACGAGAACGTTCGCCTGGCCGTGGATAAGGTGTTCCGCGGCGCGAAGTCCCGCGCCGAGCGGCACGCCTGGACGCTGCACAACCTGGCCCTCGTGCAGATGACCCACGCCAAGGACAAGAAGCCGCACGAGATCTCGGGCGGCATGAAGCAGCGGGTGGGCCTAGCGCGCGCCCTGGCCATGGAGCCCAAGGTGTTGCTGCTGGACGAGCCTTTCGGGGCGCTGGACGCCCTGACGCGCGCCAACCTGCAGGACAGCGTGATGGAGATCCACGCCAAGCTCGGCAACACCGTGCTGATGATCACCCACGACGTGGACGAGGCTGTGCTGCTGTCGGACCGGATCGTGATGATGACCAACGGGCCGGCGGCCGAGGTCGGCGATATCGTGCGGGTCGACCTGCCTCGACCGAGGCGGCGTATCGAGGTGGACGCCATGCCCGCCTACATCGCCGCCCGCCACGCGGTGATCGAGTTTCTATACGCGCGGCACACGGCGCTTCGCCCAGCCGCATAGCCTAATTTCCAGGCGCCCGCCGCCGTGTGGGCGCCTGAATTTTGCACTGCAGCGAGATCAGGGCGCCTGGCAGGCTCATCGCCCCGTGACCATCGCCTCCGACTGCGGTCTCTTCACTTCACGGCCCAGGACAACGGCGTTCGCGGCTCCCGGATCGGCTCGAGGTTGAGCCTTCCCTTTTCCCGGCGACGCCGCCTGTCCACTCCAGCATGGGGCCGAACTCCCAATGGTCAGCCGCTCGTTCCTGAAGTCGGGTCACACACCGACTCTGCTTTCCGCCTTCCTTTATTTCGACCTCAGCTTCATGACCTGGGTGGTCCTGGGCCCGCTGGGCGTCGCGATCGCGAAGGATTTCGGGCTGACCCCGGCGCAGAAGGGTTTGATGGTGGCCGTGCCGGTGCTGTCCGGCGCGCTGCTCCGCCTGGTCGCCGGCCTCATGGTCGACCACATCGGACCCAAGAAGACCGGCCTGATCGGCCAGCTCATCGTCCTGGCTGGTCTGGCGGTGGCGTGGTTCCTGGGCGTGCACAGCTATCATCAGGTCCTCGCCCTGGGCGTGGTCCTGGGGGTGGCGGGCGCCTCGTTCGCCGTGGCCCTGCCGCTGGCCTCGCGCTGGTATCCGCCGGAGCACCAGGGCCTCGCACTGGGCATCGCCGGCGCCGGCAACTCGGGCACGGCGCTGGCCGCGCTGTTCGCCCCCGCGCTGGCCCAGAGCTTCGGCTGGCAGAACGTGATCGGCCTGGCCGCCCTGCCGCTACTGGTCGCCTTCGTGGTGTATCTGGTCTTCGCCAAGGACGCCCCGAACCGGCCGCCGCCCAAGACCCTGTCGGAGTACATGAGCGTGCTGGGCACGGGCGACGCCTGGTGGCTGATGGCCCTCTATGGCGTGACCTTCGGCGGCTTCGTCGGTCTCTCGTCCTCGCTGACCATCTATTTCAACGCCGAGTACGGCCTGCCCGCGGTGACCGCCGGCTTCTTCACCGCGGCCTGCGTGTTCGCCGGCTCGTTCGTCCGGCCGGTGGGCGGCGCGCTCGCGGACCGCTTCGGCGGCGTGCGGACGCTGACGGTGGTCTATGTCCTGGCGGCCCTGGGCCTGGCCCTGGTCAGCTTCCAGCAACCCAGCGCCTGGGTCGCCCTGGCCCTCATGATGTTCGCCATGATGGCCCTGGGCGCCGGCAACGGGGCGGTCTTCCAGCTCGCCCCCCAGCGGTTCGGCAAGGAGATCGGCGTCGTCACCGGCCTGGTCGGGATGACCGGCGGCATCGGCGGCTTCTACCTGGCCGCCAGCCTGGGCTGGGCCAAGGAGGTGACCGGCTCGTACCAGATGGGCCTGCTGGCCTTCGGCGGCCTCGCCCTGCTGGCCCTGGTCGGCCTGACCGGCGTGAAGGCGCGGTGGCGCAAGACCTGGCCGGAACTGGCCGGCGCCGCCGCCTCGGCCCTGCGACTGTAAGGGGGCCGCCATGACCAAGGAGAGACTGGTCGTCGTCGGCAACGGCATGGCCGGCTGCCGTGCGGTGCAGGAGGTGCTGAAGCGCGATCCCGGCCGCTACGACATCACCATCTTCGGCGCCGAGCCGCGGGTGAACTACGACCGCATCATGCTGTCGCCGGTGCTGGCGGGCGAGAAGTCGTTCGCCGACATCGTGATCAACGACGAGGCCTGGTACGCCGACAACGGCATCGACCTGCGCGCCGGCGCCCGGGTCGAAGCGATCGATCGTGGAGCTGGCGTGGTGCGCGCGGCTGATGGGACCGAGGTCCCTTACGATCGGCTGATCCTGGCCACAGGCTCGGATCCGATCCGCCTGCCCTTGCCGGGCGCGGACCTGGCGGGCGTGGTCACCTTCCGCGACCTGGACGACGTGGAGGCCATGATCGCGGCCGCGAAGCCGGGCGCGAAGGCGGTGGTGATCGGCGGCGGCCTGCTGGGCATCGAGGCGGCCTACGGACTTTCGAAGCGCGGCATGGGCGCCACCGTCGTCCACCTGATGGACGTGCTGATGGAGCGCCAGCTGGACGCCTCGGCGGGCTTCCTGCTGACCGAGGCCCTGGCGGAAAAGGGCGTCGAGACTGTGCTGGAAGCGCAGTCGGAAGAGATCCTCGGGGCGAACGGCCGCGTCAGCGGCCTGCGCCTCAAGGACGGCCGGGTGTTGGACTGCGATCTCCTGGTGATGGCGGTCGGCATCCGGCCGAACGGGACCCTGGCCAAGGCGGCCGGGCTGGACGTGAACCGCGGCGTCGTCGTGGACGACGCCCTGCGCACCTCGGACCCGGCGATCTACGCCATCGGCGAGTGCGTCGAGCACCGCGGCCAGTGCTATGGCCTAGTGGCGCCGATCTGGGAGATGTGCCGCACCCTGGGCGAGGCGTTGACGGACGGGCAGGCGGCCTACGAGGGCTCCAGCCTCTCGACCCGCCTCAAGGTCTCCGGTGTCGACGTGTTCTCGGCGGGCAAGCATCTGGGCGGCCCGGGCTGCGAGGACATCGTGTTCCGCGACGCCGGCCGCGGCGTCTACAAGCGGATCGTCCTGGAGGCCGGTAAGGTCGCCGGGGCGGTGCTGTTCGGCGATGCGTCCGACGGAGGCTGGTACTTCGACCTCATGAAGTCGGGGGAGGACGTCGCGGCCTTCCGCGAGACCCTGGTGTTCGGCCAAGCGGCCACGGAGGGCCTTCGAGGCCTGGACCCTAGCGCGGCCGTTGCGGCCATGGCCGACACCGCCGAGGTGTGCGGCTGCAACGGCGTCTGCAAGGGCGAGATCACCGCTGCCATCACGGATCAGGGCCTGACCACGCTGGAGAGCGTACGCGCCGTCACCAAGGCGTCCGCGTCGTGCGGCACCTGCACCCCGCTGGTGGAGAAGCTGCTCAAGCTCAGCCTGGGCGATGCGTTCCAGGTCCAGACCGGTCCGAAGCCGGTCTGCGGCTGCACCCATCACGGGCACGACGAGGTGCGGCGCCGCATCCTCGCCGAGGAGCTGAAGTCGATCCCGGCTGCGATGCAGGCGCTGGAATGGACCACGCCGGACGGTTGCTCCTCGTGCCGGCCGGCGCTGAACTACTACCTGGTCTGCGCCTGGCCCGGCGACTATCGGGACGACCGCCAGTCGCGGTTCGTGAACGAGCGCGTCCACGCCAACATCCAGAAGGATGGGACCTATTCCGTCGTGCCGCGGATGTGGGGCGGCGTGACCAGCGCCGACGAACTGCGCGCCATCGCCGATGTGGTGGACAAGTTCGACATTCCGACGGTCAAGGTCACTGGCGGCCAGCGCATCGACCTGCTGGGCGTGAAGAAGGACGACCTGCCCGCCGTCTGGGCCGACCTCAACGCCGCGGGCATGGTCTCGGGCCACGCCTACGCCAAGGGCCTTCGCACCGTGAAGACCTGCGTCGGGACCGACTGGTGCCGGTTCGGGACCCAGGATTCCACCGGTCTCGGCGTGCGGCTGGAGAAGTTCATGTGGGGGTCCTGGTCGCCGGCCAAGGTGAAGCTGGCGGTCTCGGGCTGTCCCCGGAACTGCGCGGAGGCCACCTGCAAGGATATCGGTGTCATCTGCGTCGACAGCGGCTACGAGATCCACGTGGGCGGCGCCGCCGGCCTGCACATCAAGGGAACCGAGATCCTCACCAAGGTCGCGACCGAGGACGAGGCGGTCTGGACGATCTGCGCGGTGATGCAGTTCTACCGCGAGGACGCCTGGTATCTGGAGCGGGTCTACAAGTGGATGGACCGCATCGGCCTGGATGCGATCAAGGCCGCGGTCGAGGACCCCGAACGCCGGCGGGCCCTCTACGACCGCTTCTCGTATTCGCAGCGCTTCTACCGCGTCGATCCCTGGGCCGAGCGCGTGGCGGGCCGCGACTCCCACGAATTCAATCCGCTCAGCCGCCGTATGGAGTTCGCATGAACGCGCTCGTCAAGGACCCGATCATGTGGACCGACGTCGGCGCCGTGACCGACGTGCCGCTCCGCGGCTCGCGCCGGGTGCCGACGGCGGAGGGCGACATCGCCATCTTCCGCACAGGTGATGGCCGGGTCTTCGCCTTGCGCGACCGCTGCCCGCACAAAGGCGGTCCGCTCAGCCAGGGGATCGTCCACGGCCACGCCGTGACCTGCCCGCTGCACAACTGGTCGATCGAACTCGCCACGGGCGAGGCCATGGGCGCCGACCGTGGGAAGGGCTGCGCGCCGGTCGTTCCGCTGGAAGTGCGCGACGGCCGGCTCCTGCTGGGCCGGATCTGACGCATGAGCGTCCGCACCGCATGTCCCTATTGCGGCGTGGGCTGCGGCGTCCGCGCGGCGCCCGACGGCCGCGTACTGGCGGTGGAGGGCGACGCGGAGCACCCGGCCAATCTGGGCCGTCTCTGCTCGAAGGGGACGGCGCTGGGCAAGACGGTGGGCCTTGAAGGCCGGCTGCTGCATCCGATGATCGGAACCCGCCGCGCCTCCTGGCACGAGGCGACGCAGCGTGTCGCCGGCCGGTTCGCCGAGACCATCGCGCGGCACGGGCCGGACTCGGTGGCCTTCTACGTCTCCGGCCAGCTGCTGACCGAGGACTACTACGCGGCGAACAAGCTGATGAAGGGCTTCATCGGCTCGGGGAACATCGACACCAACTCCCGGCTCTGCATGGCCTCGGCGGTGATCGCGCACAAGCTGGCCTTCGGGGCGGATCTGGTGCCCGGGTGCTACGAGGACCTGGACCTGGCTGACCTGGTGGTCTTCTCCGGCCACAACGCGGCGTGGACGCACCCGGTCCTCTATCGGCGCATGGAGGCCGCCCGCGCCCGAGGCCAGCGCCACGTGGTCATCGATCCGCGCCGGACCGACACCGCCGAAGCGGCCGACCTTCACTTGGCCCTGGCTCCCCAGAGCGACGTGCGCCTGTGGAACGGTCTTCTGGCCGATCTCATCCGGCGCGGCGCGGTGGACCGGGGTTACGTCGCCGCGCACGTGACGGGCTTCTCCGACGTCGAGGCCGAACTGGCCCAGGCGGATCAGTCGCCGGCCGCCGTCGCCGCCGATTGCGGGGTGCCGCTCGCCGACCTGGAGGCCTTCTTCCGTCTGTTCGCCGAGACGCCGCGGACGGTCAGCCTGTTTTCGATGGGCGCGAACCAGTCGGCGCAGGGCGTGGCCAAGGGTTCGGCGATCCTCAACGTCCACCTGGCTACAGGGCGGATCGGGAAGCCCGGCGCCTGCCCGTTTTCGATCACCGGCCAGCCGAACGCCATGGGCGGGCGCGAGACCGGCGGCATGGCGACCACCCTGGCCGGCCACATGGACTTCGACGACGCCAGCCGCGCCCGGGTGCAGCGGTTCTGGGGCTCGCCGACCATCGCTCCGGCGGCAGGCCTGAAGGCCGTCGACATGTTCGACGCCGTCGCCGACGGTCGGATCAAGGCGATCTGGGTCATGGCCACCAATCCGGCCGTCAGCCTGCCGAACGCCAACCGGGTGCGCGCGGCGCTGGCGGCCTGTCCCTTCGTCGTGGCGTCGGACTGCATGGCCGAGACCGACACCCTCTCGTTCGCCCACGTGAAGCTTCCGGCCCTGGCCTGGGGCGAAAAGGACGGCACGGTCACCAACTCCGAGCGCCGGATCAGCCGCCAGCGGCGCCTGTTCGATCCGCCGGGCGAGGCGCGGGCCGACTGGAAGATCATCGCCGACGTGGCGACCGCCATGGGCTTCGGCGATGGCTTCGGCTGGCGTAACCCGTCCCAGGTGTTCCGCGAATGGGCCCGCCTGACGGCCTACGAGAACGCCGACCGGGTGCTGAACCTGGGCCCGATGGCCACGATCACGCCGGAGGCCTACGAGGCGCTGGAGCCGGTGCAGTGGCCCGTGACCATGGCCGGCGGCACGGCGCGGCTGTTCACCGATGGCCGCTACCAGACCCCAGATGGCCGCGCCCGCATGGTTCCGGTGGCGGCGCGCGGCCCGGCCGAGGCCACATCGGGCGCCTTCCCGCTGTCGCTGAACACCGGGCGGGTCCGCGACCATTGGCACACCATGACCCGCACGGCCCTGGCGCCCGAACTCTGCCGCCATGCGCCCGAGCCCTATGTGGAGATGCACCCCGCCGACGCGGCGCCGCTGGGCATCGGGGAGGGCGCGCTGACCCGCGTCCAGACCGCCCAGGGCGAGGCGATTGCCCTGGCGCGGCTCACCGATCGCCAGCGGCCGGGGTCCGTGTTCATGCCGATGCACTGGACCGAGGCCTTCGCGCCGTCCGGCCGCGCCAACCCCCTGGTGGCGCCCAAGGTCGACGCGCGCTCGGGCCAGCCGGAGTTCAAGCACACGCCGGCGCGTGTGCGGGCCTACCGCGAGACCTGGCGCGGCTTCTTCCTCGCGCGCGACGCCTGGACATCTCCCGGTGCGCTGGATCTGGTCTGGCGGCGCATTCCGCAGGCCGCGTGCCAGTTGCACGAATTCGCCGGCCGCGGCGACGCGCGCGAACGGGCCGCCGTGCAGAAGGCGTTGACGCGCAAGAGCGGCGACGTCCTCCGCTACGAGGATCCCGCTGCGGGCAGCCTCCGCGAGGCCTGGATGGACGGAGACCGTCTGGATCGGGTGATCTTCTTCACCACCGCCGGCGCGCTCCCGCCCCGGGAATGGCTGGCCGACCTGTTCGAGGCCGACGCCCTGACCGCGGCCGACCGAACGGCCCTGCTGATGGGCCGCCCGCCGGGCCGGGCCGTGGACGCCAGCCCGATCGTCTGCGCCTGCCGGGGCGTGCGCGCGGGGCGGATCGACGCTGCGGTCGCCGCCGGCTGCGCCACCGTGGACGCCGTCGGCGAGGCCACCGGCGCCGGGACCAGCTGCGGCTCGTGCCGCCCCGAGATCGCCCGCCTGATCGCCGCAAAGGGAGAGGTCCGCCATGCCGCCTGAACTGGGACGGGCGCGCCTCGTGGGCGCAGGGCCGGGCTCGGCCGATCTGCTGACGGTCCGCGCGCACCGCGCCATCGAGGGCGCCCAGGCGCTGCTCTACGACGCCCTGGTGTCGGACGAGGTGCTGGCGCTCGCGCCGGCCGCCTGCCTCAAGATCCAGACCGGCAAGCGCGCCGGCAGGACCAGCATGAAGCAGGAGACGATCAACCGCCTGATGCTGCGACTGGCGCGCCGGGGCGTGGACGTGGTGCGGCTGAAGGGCGGAGACCCCTCGATCTTCGGCCGCGTGGGCGAGGAGGCTGCGTTCCTGCACGCCCATGGCGTCGAGACCGAGGTCATACCCGGCGTCACGGCCGCCAGTGCGGCGGCCGCCCAGTTCGGCTTTCCACTGACGCATCGCGGCGAGGCGCGGCGCCTGCTGATCGCCACGGCCACGACCCAGGACGGCGCGCTGACCGACGGCGGCTGGCGGGCGGCGGCCGATCCGCAGACCACCGTGGCGCTCTACATGGGCCGCGACCGGCTCGAGGCGGCGGCCCAGCGCCTGATCGCAGAGGGCCGCGCGCCGGAGACGCCGGCCATTGCGGTCGAGAACGCCGGCCGGCCGGATGCGCGGGCCCTGCCGGGCGTGCTGGCCGATCTGGGCTCGACCCTGGCGGCGGCGCAGGTCACGGGGCCTGTCGTCCTCATCGTCGGCGAGGTGACCGCTCAGGCCGCCGCCGGCGTCGCCCTGTCGGCCGACTTGGCCCGGACCGCATGATCGCAAGCCTTGCCTGACGTTGCGTGCGGGGTGGGAGGGTCCGCGCCCAAGCCTTGGGAGCGACCATGAAACTCGACAACACCATCTCGGCCGTCATCACCGGCGGCGCTTCGGGCCTCGGCGCGGCGACCGCGCGGCGCCTGGCTGGCCACGGCGTGAAGGTGGCGCTGTTCGACCTCAACGCCGACCTCGGCGAGGCTCTGGCCAAGGAGATCGGCGGGGTCTTCTGCAAGGCGAACGTGACGTCCAGCGAAGAGATCGACGCCGCCTTCGCCAAGGCGCGCGCCGCGAACGGCCAGGAGCGGATTCTGGTCAACTGCGCCGGCGTCGGCGGCGGGGCCAAGACCGTTTCGCGCGACAAGGAGACCGGCGCGGTCAAGGAGTACCCGCTGGAGAACTTCGAGCGGATCGTTCAGATCAACCTGATCGGCACGTTCCGCTGCATCACCAAGAGTGCGGCCGGGATGTTGAGCCTGCCGGTGCTGGAAGACGGCGACCGCGGCGCCATCGTCAACACGGCGAGCGTGGCGGCCGAGGACGGCCAGATCGGTCAAGTGGCCTACACCGCCTCCAAGGCCGGCATCGTGGGCATGACCCTGACCATCGCGCGTGATCTCTCCAGCGAAGCGATCCGGGTGAACACCATACTGCCCGGGATCTTCGATACGCCGCTGCTGGCCCGGGCGGCCGAGCATGTGAAGGCGGGACTGTCCGCCTCCGTGCCGTTTCCGAAGCGGCTGGGCATGGCGGAGGAATACGCCCAGCTGGCCGAGACGATGATCACCAACGGCTATTTCAACGGCGAGGATGTCCGCCTGGACGGCGCCATCCGGATGCAGCCCCGCTAGAGGGGGATTCGGGGCCGGCGGCGCCGCTTGCCGCTTGCCTTGGCGGCGTGGCATGATAATGCGAGGCATTCTTAGATGAAGGCTCCGCAAGCGGGGCGTACCTCGTTTCGCCAGTGAGCATGCCGCCGGTTTCCGAACTCGTCGTTGATCCCACAGCCGAACGCGCGGCGGTCGAGCGCGCCAAGGCGAAGAAACGCGCGGTCGCCCGTGCGGCCTTCTTGCGCCAGACCCTGCGCTGGCACTGGATCAGCGCCGCCATCTGCCTGATCGGCATGTTGCTGTTCGCGATCACCGGCATCACGCTGAACCACGCTGGGGCCATCATGGCCAAGCCCCAGACGGTGGAGCGGGAAGGGGAGCTTCCAGCTGACCTGCGCCCTGCCCTGCAGGCCGCCGAGGCCGCGAAGGGCGACCTGCCCGCGGCGACCCGCGCCTGGCTCGCCCGGGACCTGAAGATCAAGGCGCCGGCCGGGCCCGTCGAATGGTCCTCGGGCGAGGCCTATGTGGCGATGCCGGGGCCCGGCTCCGACGCGTGGGTCACCATCGACACCGAGAGCGGCGCCGTGGCCTACGAGCGGACCGAGCGGGGCTGGATCGCGTACCTCAACGACCTGCACAAGGGCCGCAACACCGGGCCGGCCTGGAGCTGGTTCATCGACATCTTCGCCGCGGGCTGCGTGGTGTTCTGCGTCACCGGCCTGCTGCTGCTTCAGCTCCACTCCCGGGCGCGTCCGTCCACCTGGCCGCTGGTGGGGGTCGGGCTCGTCATACCCCTGCTGCTGGCCCTGTTCCTGATCCATTGAGGAGACCCCGATGCGGGCGATGAAGACCCCGAGCCTGTTCGCCGCCGTTACCGGGGTCGCAGCCCTGCCGGCCGCAGCCGACGCGGCGGAGCTGGCCGTCTCGGTCGAAATTCCCCGTCTGTCGGTGGCCGAGTACCACCGCCCCTACGTCGCGCTATGGATCGAGCGGCCGGATGAGACCGCCGTGAAGACCCTGGCCGTCTGGTACGACACCAAGCTGGCCAAGGGGGAGGGCGCCACCTGGCTGAAGGACATGCGCCAGTGGTGGCGCAAGGCGGGGCGAAGCCTGACCCTGCCCGCCGACGGCGTCAGCGGTCCCACCAAGGCGCCCGGCAAGCACCAGGTGGTCTTCACCGCGGCCCAGCTGTCAGGCCTTGCCGCTGGCCAGTACAACCTCGCTGTGGAGGCCGCCCGCGAAGTCGGCGGTCGCGAGGTGGTGCGCGTGCCCTTCTCATGGCCGCCCAAGGCCGGCGTCCGGCCGGCCTCCGCCCAGGGCGTGTCCGAACTCGGCGCGATCAGCGTCAGCACCAAGCCCTGAAACCTCCGGAGCCTGCATCATGTCGATCGCTATCCGCACCGCTGTCGCCGCGGTCATCGCCCTGGCCGTCGCCCCTGCGGCGCAGGCCCACCGCTCGTGGCTCGCGCCGTCGGCGACGGTGCTCTCGGGCTCGGAGCCCTGGGTCACGGTGGACGGCGCCGTCTCCAATACCCTCTTCTACCCCGACCACGTCGCCATGCGCCTGGAGGGCCTGACGGCGATCGGGCCCGACGGCGCGCCTGTCCGGATCCAGAACGGCTCGACGGGGAAGTACCGCTCGACCTTCGACCTGCAGCTCAAGGCGCCCGGCACCTACAAGATCGCCAATGCGTCGAGCGGGATGATGGCGTCGTACAAGCTGGGCGGCGAGACGAAGCGCTGGCGGGGGCAAGAGGCGGATCTTTCCACGGCCATCCCCAAAGAGGCCACCGAGGTCCAGGTTTCGAGGAACTCGCGCCGGGTGGAGACCTTCGTCACCTCGGGCGCACCCAGCACCGCCGCCCTGAAGATCACCGGCAAGGGCCTGGAACTGGAGCCGATCACCCATCCCAACGACCTGGTGGCCAGCGAAAAGGCGCGCTTCAAGCTGTTGGTGGACGGCAAGCCCGCGCCGGACGTCGAGGTCGAGGTGGTCCTCGGCGCGACGCGTTATCGGAGCAAGGCGCCGGAATTCAAGGTGAAGACGGGCTCCGACGGGGTATTCGAAATCCAATGGCCGGAGCCGGGCCTGTACTGGGTCGAAGCATCGGTGCGCGGCAAGGACGCTTCGGGCGTGGCCAGCAACGCCGGCTATGCTGCGACCTTCGAGGTTCTGCCGGACTGACGAGGGTGCGCCGGGTCGCCGTTCCGCTGTCGCTGACCGCCGAGGCGACAAGGCCGCGGGACGGACGGCCTGCATCGCTGGAAGGGCCCACCATGGGCGTGGCCTGGAGCCTGCGGGCGTGGGTTCCTCGCGGGCTAGCCGACGCCGAGCTGTCCGCCGCCGTTCAAGGCGCCTGCGACACGGTGGTGGCGCAGATGAGCACGTGGGAGCCAGGCAGCGATCTCTGCCGCTTCAACGCCGCGCCTGCGGGGACGTGGGTCGAGCTTCCGCCCCACCTGACGACTGTGGTCGCGGCCGCGTGCGACCTGGCGGCGCAGAGCGGCGGGGCGTTTGACCCGACCGTCGGCGCGCTTACCGACCTTTGGGGCTTCGGGCCCGAAGGCCCGGTCGCGGCCGCCCCGGACCTGGCCAGCCGAAACCTGGCGGCGGGCGGCTGGCGCGAACTGCAACTGGATCGGGCGAACGGGCGGGCCTTCCAGCCTGGCGGCCTGAAACTGGACCTTTCCGGAATCGCCAAGGGCTTCGGCGTCGACCTTGCGGCGGAAGCCTTGGAGGCGTTGGGGGTGCGGGACTATCTGCTGGAGATCGGCGGCGAGCTTCGCGGCGGCGGCGTCAAGGGCGACGGCCAGCCTTGGTGGGTGGAGATCGAGACCCCGCCGGGCGGCCAGCTTCCGGATCCGCCAGTCGTTGTGGCGCTCCATGGCCTGTCAATCGCGACCTCGGGCGACTGGCGGCGGGCCTGGACGGACGGCGCTCGCCGCTACAGCCACACGCTGGACCCCGCCGCGCGCGCGCCCGTCGCCGGTCCGGTCGCGGCCGTCAGCGTGCTTCACCCCTCCTGCATGCAAGCCGACGCGCTCTGCACGGCCCTGACCGTCCTCGGTCCGGCGGGCGAGGCGTTCGCCTGTGAGCACGACGTCGCCGCACGGATCGTCTCGCGGCAGTCGGGCGGCCTGGCCGAATGGATCTCGCCCGCCTTCGCCCGGTTGCTGGACGACGCCTGATCGCGTCAGTGCAGCGTCGGGTGCGCCTCGCCGAGCTCGGTTGTCGCGCCCAGCCGCACGGGCAGAGGCCAGCCGGCCCGGGCCATGGCGGCGTTCAGCGAGCGGGCCAGCGCCATCACCAGGGCGGGGTCCGACACCAACGGCGCGATCAGCTTCTCGCCCAAGTCCTGAGCGACCGGCGCGACGCCGCAAGCGACGACGAGGCGCTGAAGGTCGGCCGCCGCGCCGCCGCAGTGCGGGCATTCGGCGCGGAGGGGGCGCAGGCTGGAGGCCTCGATCGCCTGGACCCAGGCCAGGAACAGCGCGGCGACCCGCGGATTGGTCCGCCGGGACAACGCCTCCGACAACGGTCTGTGGGGCGGCTCACCGGCGCACCGGGCCGCCGCCCACGCCTTGAGGCCGCAGATCAGCAGGTTTTCGCCGGGGGCGAGATCGGCGCCCTTGCCGGTGGGGGTGGCGGACAGCACGGCAGACTCCATGGCTTCCAGCAAGCTACCCCACGATGATGCAATTGCGATGCATTCGCAATACAGGTCCGCTCGTCGCAACACCTGTTCCCCCGATCTCTTCTGCCTGGTCGCCGCGCGATCCGCCAAAGTATGCAGGGCGGCCAGAAGAAGAGGGGCGGGCCCGGCGCGCGATGAAATTCGAGACAACGACGCGGGCGTTGGCCGCGGCGAGCGGACCGCTATCGCGTGGCCCGGGATATCGGCCCGACATCGACGGGCTTCGGGCCCTGGCCGTGATGCTGGTGGTCCTGAACCACGCCGGCGTCGCCTGGGTGGCAGGCGGCTTCGTCGGCGTCGACGTGTTCTTCGTGATCTCGGGCTTTCTGATCACGGGAATCATCGCCGGGCAGCGGGCGCGGGGCGAATTCCGCTTCGGCGACTTCTACCTGCGACGGGCGAGGCGCCTGCTGCCGGCCCTCTACGTCCTGCTGCTGGTGGTGACAGCCGCGGGCTATACCGTGCTTACGCCCGCCGACTACAGCCTGCTCGCCCAAGGCGCCCTGAGTGCGATCGCCCTGGTGTCGAACGTCTTTTTCGCCCGAACCTCCGGCGGCTACTTCGCGCCGGAAGCCGAAGCCCTGCCGCTGCTGCATCTCTGGTCGCTATCGGTGGAGGAGCAGTTCTACCTGCTCTGGCCGGCGGGCCTGCTGCTTCTGTTGAAGCTGAAATCGCGAGCGGTCATGACCCTTGCGGTCGGCCTCCTGGCCGCCGCATCGTTCGCCTACGGTCACTACGAGGCGGGCCGACACCCGGCGGACGCCTACTTCTTCCTGGCGCCGCGGGCGGGTGAATTCCTGGCCGGCGCGCTCGCGTGGCTGCTGTGGCGGCAGGACCGCGCGCCGAGTGCCTGGATCGCCAACGTCCTGTCGGGTGGGGGCCTGCTGCTGATCTCGGCTGCGGCGGCGATGTTCAGCGCGGGCACGCGGTTCCCTGGCATGGCGGCCCTGGTTCCCTGTCTGGGCGCCGCGGCGCTGGTCTCGGCTCCGCAGTTCGGCCCGAGCCTGGTCAGCCGCGCCCTTTGCCTGCGGCCGGTCGTATTCGTCGGGCTGATCTCGTATTCGGTCTACCTCTGGCATTGGCCGATCGTGAGCGTCCTGCGCTATCAGGACATCGCGATCACGCCTGCGGTCAGCACGGTTATCGTCGCCGCGTCACTCGTCTGCGGCTACCTGTCCTGGCGGCTGCTGGAGACCGGCTTCCGCGGCCTGCTGGAGCGCCGGCCTGCGCGAGGGCTGCCCCTCGCCGCGACGGGCCTTGCCGTAGCGCTGGCGGCGCCCGCCTACATCCACCTGAAGAGCGGCCTGCCGGAGCGCTTCCCCTACGCGCTCCTGACCCAGGGCGAACTCACGGCCGAACGCAATCGCTACTGGCAGGGCTTTCCGGTCCGCCCTTTCGCCCAGCCGGCGCCGGGAGGTCCGAAGGTGCTGATCGTGGGCAACTCTCACGGATTCGATCTTGGCTACGCGTTGATCGAGAACGGGTTCGAAGGCCGGCTGGAGATTCTCGAGACCTTCCACCAGTGCTTCAACTTCGGCCACGATCCGGTCACGCCCGCCAATGCCGAACTCTGCGCGGAGCGCCGGCGAGCCGTGCTCGGCAGCTCTCAGTTGAAGGCGGCTGACATCGTCCTGCTCCATGACAACTGGGGCGGATATGACGCGAGGGGGCTGGCCGAGATGATCGGCGCCGTGCGGGAGGTTTCGGACGCGCCGATCTATATCGTCGGGCCCAAGATGACCTTTACCGACGACGCCCTCTCGATCTCGAAGAGGGCGCAGGACCGCCGCCATGCGACGGTCGCGGGGGTGAACGCCTTTGCGTTGGGCTATCAGGAGGTTGCGAAAGTCGAGCGGGACCGCGCGCTCAAGGCCCTCTTCGCGCACCCGGCCTGGCGGGATGTCCGTTACGTCTCGCTGCTGGATCTCCAGTGCGGCCCGCGGCGGCGATGCGAGATTCTTGGGCCTGACGGCCGCTATCTCTATTTCGACGCCGGACACTTCACCCTGGAGGGCTCGCGCCGCGTCGGCGTGCGCCTGAAACAGGCCCACCCCGAGCTCTTCCGGCGCACGGCCTCCTAGCCGTCCGCGGCGATGACGACGAAAGGCGCCCAGTAGGCCGGGTGGGCCCATTCGGCGCGCCAGCCGGGGAGAGGCGATCCGTCGGGCCGGCGGCCCGTGCGGACGGCGCGCATGGCTCGCTGCAGGGCTTCGGCCTTCGAGAGTCGAGGGTTCGCCTTCTGGATCGCCAGGGTCTGGACGGTCAGGGCCGCGGTGGCGTCGTCGAAGACCCGCCAGTGACTGACCAGGAGCGCACGCGCGCCGGCGTAGAGAAACGCCCGGGCCAGGCCTGAGAGATTGTCCGCACCCGGGACCCCGTCGCCGCCGGCGGTGTTGCAGGCCGACAGGATCACCCAGTCGGCCGAAAGGTCGAGGGCGGCCGCCTCGGTTGCGGTGAGCACGCCGTCGTCCTGTGCGCTCGGGTTGCCGGGGGCGGTCAGCACCAGGCCGGGTTCTTTCAGGCCCTGAATTTCGTTACCCAGCAGGCCATGCGTTGCTATCGCCACGACGCCGGCGCGGGAGATGTCGGCTGACGTCCTGATCGACGCCTCGGTCGCCTTCGCGCCCAGGCGGACGCTGCCGGCGGGAGCGCCCAGGGTCCTGGCCATCGCCCGGAGCTCGTCGGCGGTGCCCGGCAGCGGCGCGAAGACCGCGCCGAGCGCCTTGGAGCCTTCCGGGCGGCGCGCGTCGAGGGCGGCGGTATCGATCGCGGGGTCGCCGTAGCCGACGAAAGCCCAGCGCTGGCCTGCGGGCCTGCGGGCCGGCGCGGCCGTGCGCAGGCTCGCCACGGACGGAAGGGTGGTGAGGGCGTAGCGGTCGCCGAGCCAGGTCGCCTGAGCCAGGGTCCGCACGTTTTCTGTGGGCAGCAGGCCCAGCGGCAGGCCGCCGAACGCGCCCGAGGTGGTCACGAACAGCCGATCCACGTCGCTCAGCGCGCCTTCGACCGGGACGATCAGGTCGCGATAGAGGCTGTAGGCCGTCTGAAGGTCGAACGGCGCGATCGGACTCTCGCCGACCAGTCGGGCCTTGCCGCCGCAAGCGCCGTCGTCCACCTGGCACCGCAGCGCCCGGATGCGCTTCTCCAGCTCGGCTTGACCGCCCTCGATCCGGTTCCACGCCACCTTCGTCCGCGACAGGGCGAAGACGTGGATGTCCTGGCCGGTCGGAACGATGAAGAGCATGCCTTCGCCGGGGCGAAGGCGCGCCTGGGCCTGGGCGATGGAGATCGCGGGCGGCGCAATGGTTTCAGCGTACCTCGGATTGTCCTTCTGCAGCCGCGCATCCAGGTTTGCGAGCTCGCGGCCGACCGCGTCGAGCGCCGCCCCGACTCGCGCCGCCTTGGCGGGATCGTCCTGAGGAAGGGCCTGGGCCAGCTGACCTTCGATCTGGCGGACCTGGCCGGCCAAGTCTTGGCGGACCCGCGCGTCGCCTGCGGCCGCCTTCCGTGTGAAGGCGGCGCGGGCGGCGGTCTGGGCCAGGGCGCGCGCGGCGGGCGAGACTTCCAGGTCCTGGGCTGCGGTGAAGGCGCGGTCCCGCAGGCGCGGCAGCTCCGCCGGCTGCTCCGCCGCGGCCAGCCAGGCCAGGCGCAGGTAGCGGCGGAAGACCGGTCCGGTGGTCTCGCCGGTTTCGGCATCGGCGCGGGCGCGACGCAGCGCGACGTCCGGATCGGACCCGATGGCCGTGAGGTCCGCCGAACGACGAGCCCGGACAATGGCCACCGCCTTGGACGACAGCGCCTCGGCTCGGGCATTCGACGTCAGATGGTGCTGGTTTTCGGCGAGAGCGTCATAGGTCGCCGCCGTCATCGGGTGACGCTCGCCAAGCGCCGCCCTACGCACCTCCAAAGCGCGGCGCAGCATGGGCTCGGCTTCGGCGTATCGGCCGCGCGCGTTCAGGTCGGCGGCCAGCGCGGCGTAGGCCTTGGCGGTCGCCGGATTGGTCTCGCCGCGGGCGGCGCGCAGGATCGTCAGGGCGCGGCGATGCAGGCGCTCGGCCTGCCGCCGCTTGCCTCGGGCCGCCAGGTTGTCGCCAAGGGCGCCGTAGCTCACGCCGGTATCGGCGTGCTTCTCGCCCAACAATGAGCGGCGCAGGGCCAAGGCCTCGCGAAGCAGGGGCTCGGCGTCCAGCGGCCGGTGCTGGGCGTTGAGGTTTGCGCCGAGGAGCGCGGCGTCGGCGGCGGTGGCGGGGTGTCGCGGCCCTCGGACATCTCGGTCGGTGGCGAGCGCCAGCCGCAGCAGCGGTTCCGCCTCCGCGTGCCGACCCTGGGCGTCCAGGTTGGCCCCCATGCGCGCATAGGCCTGGGCGGTGGCAGCATCGCGTTCGCCGAACGCCTCGCGGCGGATGGCGAGGGCGCGGCGGTGCAGGGGCTCGGCCTCCAGGTGCCGGCCGAGCTCGTCGAGTGTCGCGGCCAGAGAACCGAGGTCCGCCGCGAGCCCAGGATCCTTCTCGCCCAGCAGACGGGTGTCGACCTCGACCGCCAAGCGATACAGCGGCTCGGCTTCGCGCGGCCTGGCCTGGGCGCGCAGCACGTCCGCCAGAGCGACGGCGGCGGCGGCGACCTCGGCGCTCGCATCGCCGAAAAGCGTGCGGCTCGTGGCCAGCAGTTCGCGCCGAAGGGGCTCGGCCTCTCCGAACCGGTCGCGGCGCTCCAGGACGCCGGCGAGATTGGCGATGGCCAGCAAGGTTTGCGGATCACGCGGACCCAGGACCTTGCGGTCGACCTCGAGGGCGCGCCGGTAGAACGGATCGGCCTGCGCGTCGCGTCCTTGCCGCACGAGGGCCTGGCCGATCCAGGACCAGGAAACGGCCGTCACCACCGCTTCCGGGCCATATGCTCGTTCTTCGATGGCGGCGCGCCTACGCGTGACCTTTTCGAGCTCAGCCCACCGGCCGGCGGTCCGTGCGACCTCGGCCTGGACCACCAGCGCCTGCCAAACGGCGGTTTCCTCCGCCGTCAAGGCGCGGGGGATCGGCGCCGCGCCCGCGGCCAAAGCCGACGCATCAGGACAAGCAATACTGAGCAGCGCCGCAGCCGTCAGGCCCGCGCGCCAAGCTCCGGGACGCATACGCCCGTCCTCTCACGAATCTCCCACGGGGTAAGCTTACCCGGTCGGCGCCTGTGACCGCACGGGACCTGACGCCGCACCGGAGCCCCCGGAGCCGATGTAGCCCAAGGTTGCGGCGCGTTGGACGGCCTGTGACCGCCCTGAGACACCCAGCTTGCGCGCCGCGTTGGTGACATGAAACCGGACCGTGGGCAGGGATATGGCCACAAGGTGACCGATTTCTGCGTCAGTTTTTCCGGCGGCGGCCCATTTCAGGCATTGGATCTCGCGCCGGGTCAGGCGCGCGGGCGGCTGGTTCGAACCCGCGACGGCTTCTTCGTAGGTGGCCACGAACCGGAGCGCGAGGGTGTGCAGGGGCGCCGCATGCCGGGCGAAGGCGGACGCGACGTCGAACGTGGGATCGGCCGTCGCCCAGACCACGGCTCCGATGACTCCGCCGGGCAGGTAGGCCGGCGCGACGATCGCCGCGCCCACGCCGTACGTATCGATCGGTCCCTCGGCGGTGATGGCGTCCAGGGCGCGGTTGGGCCGCCACGAGGCGAAGCGTCCGTGCTGGAAGTAGAAGGGTTCGGAACAGGCGCGCGAGGCGTGGATGAAGGCGGCGCGCAGGGCGAAGCCGTGATCCTCCCAGTACCGGAGTTCAGGATCGACCCAGCGGAACAGGGTCTCGGCCAACGGCCGGCCATCGGCGCCGACCGGTGGAGTCGTCGACGAGATGTCGGTGGCCGCCGCGACGAACGGCAGGCCGATGCGGGCGCCCGTCTCGTCGATCTCGCGGGCGAGCGCCTCGGCGTCGGTAAGCAAGCGACCGTCCCCTATCACTTCCGATAGCTTGTTTGGTTGCGCCGCAACCCGCAAGCTCCGAGCCTCGCTCGCGTGTAAGAAGCGGGAACAATGAACGCCCATAGGGCGAAGGGGAGGAATGATGAAGTTGCGTAAGTGGGCGCCGTCGGCCGCCGTGTTGGCCGCGGTCTGTGTCGCGGGCCAGGTTCAGGCCCAGGAGACCGAAGCGCCCGAAGTCGACGCCGTGATCGTCACGGCGCAGAAGCGGGAACAGAACCTCCAGGACGTGCCGATCGTCGTCAACGTGGTGTCTGGCCAGCAGCTCCAGGACGCGGGCGTTCGCGACGTGAAGGACCTGCAGGTGCTGACGCCGGGCCTGAGCGTCACCTCCTCCACCGGCAGCGCGCAGACGTCCATCCGCATCCGCGGCGTCGGCACCATCGGCGACAACCCGGGCCTCGAGTCCTCCGTCGGCACCGTCGTCGACGGCGTCTATCGGGCGCGCAGCGGCGTGGCCTTCGGCGACCTGGGCGAGCTCGAGCGCATCGAAGTCTTGAAAGGGCCGCAGGGCACGGTGTTCGGCAAGAACACCTCCGCCGGCGTCATCAACGTCATCACCAAGGCGCCCGAATTCGACTTCGGCGCCAATGCCGAAGTCACCTACGGCAATCACGACGCCCGCGGGGCGTCGGCCAGCATCACCGGCCCGATCGGGGAGACCGTGGCCGGGCGCCTCTTTGCCGCGATCCGCAAGCGCGACGGCTTCAACGACGTGCGCAACGGCGCCGGCCCCAGCACCCAGAGCCGGAACGACGACCAGGACGTCGCGACCATCCGCGGCCAACTGCTGTGGCTGCCCACCGACACCCTGACGATCCGCGCCATGGCGGACTACACCAAGCGGGACGAACATTGCTGCCTGACCGCCACGACGCTGGTCGGGCCCACGGGCGCCTTGATCGACGCCGTGGCCGCCGACGAGGGCACCTTGCGCCCGGCCGATCCCTTCCGCCGCCTGGTCTATGCCAACCGTGAGTCCAACCAGGAGCTGAAGGACAAGGGCGTCTCCCTGCAGGCGGACTGGGAGATCAATCCCGACCTCACCCTGACCTCGATCACCGCCTGGCGGGACTGGTCCAACGTCCAGGGCGCGGACATCGACTTCTCGTCGGCGGACATCTGGTACCGGCCCAGCGACGGGCGGACCTTCAACAAGTTCGAGACCTTCTCGCAGGAGGTCCGGCTCGCGGGCCAAACCGGGCCGGTCGACTGGATGGTCGGCGGCTATTATTCCGACGAACAGCTGGACAACAGCGCCTTCACCCCGTTCGGCACATCTTACGAAACCTATTTCAGCCTGCTGCTCTCGGGTGGGGCCAATCCGACCGCCGTCTCGGCCCTGACCGGCATACCGGCCGGCCAGAACTTCATTCCGGGGCAGGGCGCCTACGACCGCTTCGACCATTCCAGCAAGGGCTGGGCGCTGTTCACCAACAACACCTGGCGCGTGACAGACGCCCTCGAGCTCACCTTCGGGCTGCGCTACAGCGACGACACCAAGAAGGTCTTCGCCCAGTATCGCAACACTGCCCCGGGCCTGGCCTGCGCCGCGGCGATCGCCCGTCCGATCCCGGCCGCGGCCCGCTCGGCGCTGTGCGCCCCGGGCGCCGACCCGGCGTTCAACAATGTGGACACCCGCCAGAAGCGCACCGAGGATCGCCTCGGCGGGACGGCGAAGGTCAGCTACCGCTTCTCGCCCACGTTCATGGCCTATGCGTCCTACGCCAACAGCCACAAGAGCGGCGGCTTCAACCTCGACCGGGCTCGGTTCGGCGCGGGCGTGATCAATCCGGACACCAGCTTCGACGCCGAAACGGTCGAGAGCTACGAGCTCGGGTTCAAGAGCCAGCTGCTCGAGAACCGCCTGATCCTGAACGCGGCCGCCTTCGACCAGACGTTCAAGGACTTCCAGCTCAACACCTTCACCGGCATCAGCTTTGTGGTCGCCTCGATCCCCAAGGTCACGTCCAAGGGCGTGGATATGGACCTCGTCTGGCGCACGCCGGTGCGGGGTCTGACGGCGACGGGCGGGGTCACCTATGCGGTGACCCAGTTCGGGAACTTCGCGCCGACGGCGGGCGTGGGACCGCGCCTGCCGGGCTCGCGGCTGTCCTACGCGCCCCTCTGGTCGGCGTCGTGGTCGGCCGCCTATGAGAACGAGATCGGCGCGGGCCTGCGGCTGCGGGCCAGCCTGTCCGGGCGCTACACCTCGGCCTACAACACCGGCTCAAACCTCGACCCGCTGAAGAACCAGAAGGAGCTGACACTCTGGAACGGCCGCATCGGCGTGGGCTCGGAGGACGAGCGCTGGACGCTGGAGCTGTTCGCCCAGAACCTGACCAACGAGGACTACTATCAGGTGGTGGTGGACCAGCCGTTGCAGTCGGGGACCTACGCCGCCTTCCTCGGCGCGCCGCGGACGTGGGGTCTCGCCCTACGGTCGAAGTTCTAGGGAGCGCCGACCGTGGATCTGGAGCTCACCGTCGCCGACCTGACTTTCCGCGACGAGGTGCGCGCCTTCATCGAGGCCAACCTCACCCCGGAGCTGCGGCGCGCCGGTGAGCGCCTGACCAGCGTCTTCTGCGAGCCCCGCTATAGCCTCCCGTGGCAGAAGATCCTGCACGCCCGGGGCTGGGCCGCGCCGGCCTGGCCGCGGGAGTACGGTGGTCCGGGCTGGAGCGAGGTTCAGCGGGCGATCTTCGCGGCCGAGTGTGCAAGGGCCGGCGCGCCGACGCTGTCGCCCATGGGCCTGAAGATGGTGGGGCCCGTGATCATGGGTTACGGGACGCCCGAGCAGAAGGCGTACTACCTGCCGCGCATCCTCGCCGGCGAAGACTACTGGTGCCAGGGCTATTCCGAGCCGGGGTCGGGGTCGGACCTGGCATCATTGCAGCTTCGCGCGATCAGCGATGGCGATCACTACGTCCTGGACGGATCGAAGATCTGGACCACGCACGCCCAGTTCGCCAACCGCATGTTCTGCCTCGTGCGCACCTCCACGGAGGGAAAGCCGCAGCAGGGCATCACCTTCCTGCTGCTGGAGATGGACACGCCCGGCATTTCGGTGAAGCCGATCATCACCCTGGCGGGTGAGCATGAGGTGAACCAAGTCTTCTTCGACGGTGTCCGCGTGGCCAAGGCGAACCGGATCGGCGCGGAGAACCAGGGCTGGACGGTGGCCAAATATCTGCTCGAGTTCGAGCGCGGCGGCGGATCAGCGCCGGGCCTGATGGTGGGACTGGAACGGGCGCAACGCATCGCGGAGGCGGCGGGCGGGGACGATGCGGCCCATCGCCGGCGGCTGGCGGAGGCGCAGATCGCGGTGACCGCCATCGACATGTCCGAGCGGATGGTGCTGGCGGCGCTTGCCGGCGGCAAGAACCCCGGGCCGGCGTCTTCCATGCTGAAGATCAACGGCACGGAGGCCATGCAGCGGATCGACGAGATCTCGGTCGCGGGGCTGGGCGCCTATGCGGGCGTGGACCAGCCGGAGGCGCGCGAGGCGGGCTCCAACGTCGAAGCCGTCGGGCCCGAGGCGGGTCTGGTGGCCATGCCGCGCTATCTGAACAACCGGGCCGCCTCGATCTACGGTGGCTCCAACGAGATCCAGAGGGATATCATCGCCCGGCTCGTTCTCGGGCTGTGAGGGAGGAAAGACCTATGTCGACGTTCCTGAACCTGCGCCGTCCGCCCTATCGCACCTATTCCATCACCCAGCTCTGCCGCGAGTTCGGCGCCACGCCCCGCGCGCTGCGGTTCTACGAGGAGCAGGGGCTGCTCTCGCCCGGCCGGCGGGACACCAGCCGGGTCTATTCCTACAAGGACCGCGCCCGGCTCCAGCTGATCATGCGCGGCCGGCGCGTCGGCCTGTCGATTGCTGAGATCCGGGACATCCTCGACACCTACGACGAGGAGGGGACCGCGGCGCAGGACGCCGAGGCCCTTCGCATCCACCACCGCCGTGTCGAGCAGCTGGAACAGCAGCGCCAGCACGTGGACGAGGCCATCGACGAACTGAAGAAGGCCGCCGCGCTGATCGAGGCCAAATACCCACACCTGAAGGCGGAGCTGGACTCGTAAGGGCGGCCTACTCGACCCAGGCCTGGAACGAGCGGTCGACCGCCGGGGCGGCGCCCGGGATCGGCGCACGGATCGTGAAGGCGGTTCCGCCGTCGCCCTGGACGGTCAGGGTCCCCTTCAGGTCGCGCACGATGGCGGCGACGATGGACATGCCGAGGCCGCCCTGGCGGCCCATGCCGCCGGACAGGCCCTTGCCCTGATCGGCCACAGTCACGACCAGCTCGCGCCCGTCGCGGCGGCAGGTCACCACCAGCCGGCCGCCGGGCTTGCCATCATAGGCGTGCTTGGCGGCGTTGATGGCGAACTCGTTGATGGCGATGGCCAGCTGCTGGGCCATATCGCCGGGCACGCTGGTCAGGTCGGCCTGGATCGAGCAGCTGAGGCCCGTGGTGGCCGCGATCGCCTGGCAGAGGCCGGCCAGGAAGGGGCTGAGCTCCACCGATCCGCGCCCGGCGTGTTCGTGGAGGTAGCGGTGCAGTTCGCCCACGGCCACCAGGCGCGCCCGGCTGGCCTCCAGCGCCGCGGAGGCCACGGCGTCTCGCGAGCGGAGTTGCTCGAACACCAGCATGTCGGCCGCCAGCTGGAGGCTGTTGGCGATGCGGTGGTTCAGTTCCTGGATCTGGCGTTCCTGGCTGGCGAGCTGCGCGCGGGCGGCGGAGAGCTCGCGGGCCAGACCGGGGTCGGATGTCGCGGCGGCGAACATGCGGGGTTATTCCAATATAATGGCCAAGCCTGTTTTCATACGGGACGTCGCCTTTTGCGCCGCATAGTTGTTCAACAACTGATTGCGGTCGTCGGTTCCACTGATTGAAGTCTAAATGGGGCGAAAGGACGGCGGCTCTTGACTTCGCCCGAGTCAAAAGCCGCCGCGTTAACGTTTTGGTAAGTATTTGAGCCGGCTCGGCCAGAATTCGAGCCCGCCGCAGGCGCCGGCGGAGCGCGTCCTCAGACCCGCTCGACGATGATCGCCGGGGCCATGCCGCCCGCCGCGCACATGGTCACCAGGCCGCGCTTCAGGTCCCGGCGCTCCAGCTCGTCGATGATGGTGCCGATCAGGATCGAGCCGGTGGCGCCGATCGGGTGGCCCAGGGCCATGGCGCCGCCGTTCACATTCACCTTGTCGCGGTCGAGCTTGAGGTCGCGGATGAACTTCTCGGCCACCACGGCGAAGGCCTCGTTGATCTCCCACAAGTCGATGTCATCGGGGGTCAGGCCCGCCTTCTTCAGCACCTTGTGGGCGGCCGGGACCGGGGCGTTCAGCATCAGGGTGGGGCTGTCGCCGACGTTGGCCATGGCCACCACGCGGGCGCGGGCCTTCAGGCCGTTCTTCGCCGCGTATTCGGGCGAGGCCAGCAGCACGGCGGCCGAGCCGTCGACCACGCCCGAGGAGTTCCCGGCGTGGTGGAAGTGCTGGATCTTGAGGTCCGGATAGACCTGGTTGATCAGGCCGGCGAAGGTCGTGCCCTTGTCGTCCAGCGGCGCGTTGGCCATGGCCTCGAACGAGGGCTTCAGGCTGGCCAGGCCCTCAAGCGTGGTCTGGGGACGCGGGAACTCCTCGCGGTCCAGGGCCAGGGTCCCGTCCTCGTGATAGACCGGCACCAGCGAGCGGTCGAAGTGGCCGTTGCGGATGGCGTGGTCGGCGCGCTGCTGGCTGACGTAGGCCAGCTCGTCCAGCGCCTCGCGGCTGATGCCCTCCATGGTGGCGATGGCGTCGGCGCAGATGCCCTGGTGCGACTGGGGGTGCAGCTTGCGCAGGTGGGTGTTGCCGGCGTCCATCAGCGCCGGGCCCTCGAAGAAGGCGGCGTGCTGCGGCGCGCTGGCGGCCGTGTACGACATCATCTCGCAGCCGCCGGCGATGACCAGGTCTTCCATGCCCGACATGATCTGGGCCGCGGCCAGGTTCACCGCGGTGATGCCGGAGCCGCAGAAGCGGTCGAGCGTCACGCCGCTGGCCTTGATGTCGTAGCCGGCGTCCAGGGCCGCCATGCGGCCCATGTCGTTGCCCTGCTTGCCGCGCTGGGACGAGGTGCCCCAGATCACATCGTCCACGTCCGCCGTGTTGAGGTCGTTGCGCTTGGCGATGGCGGCCAGGACCGTGGCGGCCAGGTGCTGGGGATGCTCGTCGGCGAGCGCTCCCTTGCCGACCTTGCCGACGCCCCGGGGCGTGCGGGCGGCGTCGATGATCAGGGCTTCGGGCATAGTCTTTCCTCGCGAGGCTAGGCGTTCTTTGCGGGCAGGTTCCTCTCCGTCCGTAAGGTCAGTCTAGGGGGTTCTCGACCGCAGGACGTGCGCGTTCGGCCGCGCCGGCGGAGCCGGCGAACCGAGTCGGCAAGCCGCGGTCATTCTTGACAATTATCCGTATTTTACGTAAATTACGTATACATGGAGGTGGAGGCATATGGTGCGGATCACCGCGACCGAGTTCCAAAAGAACCCGGGGCATTATCAGGATGTCGCCTTGCAACAGCCTGTCACGGTCACCCGCAACGGCCGGGACCGTACCGTCGTGATCTCGGCCGACGAGTATCACCGCCTCAAGCGCCGGGACCGCGAGGTCCTCAGCCTCGACGACTTTACCGAGGCTGACCTTGAGACCATCCGAGCCACCCAGCCCGCTGCCGGCTCAACCGCATTCGACCACGAACTGAAATAGCGCAGCTTGGCCTACCCCAAGCCCGAGCCTGGCCTCGTCATCCGCTATTCGTTCCTCTGGCGCGAGCAGGCGGACCGCGGCCAGGACGAAGGTGAAAAGGACCGGCCCTGCGCCATCATCATGACCACCGAGGCGGATCAGGGCGACACCGTCGTCATCGTCCTGCCCGTCACGCACACACCGCCAGCGATTCCAGATCTCGCCGTCGAGATTCCAGCGACCACGAAAGCTCGTCTCGGACTGGACGATCAGCCGTCCTGGATCATCGTCAACGAAGCGAACCGCTTCATCTGGCCGGGGCCGGACCTTCGTCCGCGCGTGCCCGGCGACACCGCGTCCGTCGCCTATGGGCTCCTGCCGGCAGGCCTGTACACGCAGGTCCGCGACAAGCTCGCCAAGGCCATCGAACTGCGGCTCGCTCGGCCGGTGAAGCGCACCTAGGACTTGCCCTGAGCTGGCGTGCGGTGGTCTCCGGCTGGCCTCTCACCACTCACCAAAGGCGAGACACCGAACCCGCACTCCGATTCGCCTGCGGGTTGAGAAGCCAGGCATGTAAGGCGCAGGTATTCGCCTGGCAGGGGTAGGGGGGTGGACGATGTGGCGCGGATATGATCAGGCTTAACCATAGAGATGATGAAATTTGGAGCGATCGGCTGCTGAAGCCTCGACCCAAACGATCGTCGCCGCGCCTGGTGGGAAGGCGCAGACGGGAGGCTGACGCCTTTGGGCTGACGCCGAACGCCCTCCCTAGTTAGCACCCGGGGAGGGCGTTTCCGTCTCCGGGCCCTAGGCCCTAGGATCGGGCCATGCTGCGGCACGTGAAATTCGCCAACCTGCCGGTGAGGGACCAGGATCGGGCGCTGGCGTTCTGGCGCGACCAAGTGGGCTTGGCCGTCGTGACGGACGAGGCCTATGGCGAGGGGTTCCGCTGGATCGAGCTGTCGCTAGGCGAAGCCGAGACGCGGATCGTCTTCACGCGGCGGGCGGACGACCTGCCTTCGGACCAGCCGGACCTGATCCTGATCTGCGACGACGTAGACGACAGCTTCGCCGAGCTGGGCGCCAGGGGCGTGGTGTTCACGCAGGACCCTCAGGACGCGCCCTGGCGGCCGGGGGAGCGCTATGCGCTGTTCCGCGACAGCGAGGGCAACCTGGTGATGCTGGGGAACGGCTGACGGTCAGGCCAACCTGGGGAGGCAACGATCCGCATGTTGGCGGGGGACAGGTGTGTCGCCGCGGAAGCGGACCTGAGGAATGGCTGCGGGTGGATGGGAGGCGGTCCTTTACCTCCCCTGCGAAGCGGGGGAGGTAAAAGTCAGCATAGGGGCGAACGCCGTCTCTGTCGGCGAGCCCGATAGCGGACGCCCCTCGATGGCCGACAAGCGGGTCTCTCCCGGGGTCGCAGATGGATGGGTCGCTGACTTCAACTCCTCTCCCCCCGAGCGGAGCGAAGAGTGGGGAGAGGGTAGGGAGAGGGGCGGCGCAGGCTTGGCCGCTGCCGCTCCAGGTTAAGCCGGGACCCATGGAAGGAGGCTCGCCGCATGCGTGGATGGGCCATGGCTGGGCCGCCGTGGAAGCTGTGCGCCCTGCGTCGCCCCTCTCCCTACCCTCTCCCCTCTCGCTTCGCGTGGGGGAGAGGAGGCGGAACGTCTGTAGTCTCGATGCTGGCGCGGGAGCCGCGTCCATCCCGGGGTTTCGAAATATTGGCGTAATGTTGGGCCCGGAAGATGACGGGGCGTTCAACTTGCCGGCGGCCCCGGCCCATAAAATACGTTTGGGGGAACATCCGATGAGCACCGCCCGCTACGGCGTCCTGGCCCTCCTGGCTTCCACGGCCCTGCTTTCGAGCTGCGCCACCGACACGACGGCCCCCAGCGCGATGGCCCAGGGCTCGGCCGTCAACGCCTCGGCGACCACGCCGGCGAACGTGGACAACTTCATGCTGGTGGACGCGGGCCTGGAGGCGCACGAGCTGTACCGGCTGTCGGACGCGCCGGCGGTGGTGATCGTGACACAGGCCAACGGCGATCCGGCGATCCGCGCCGCGGCGCCGGCGCTGAAGACGCTGGCGGCGTCGTATGGCGCCAAGGGCGTGGAGTTCCTGCTGCTGAACTCGAACCTCAAGGACCGCCGGGAGGCGATCCTGGCCGAGGCCGACAAGGTGGGCTTCGGCGTTCCGATCCTTTTGGACGTGAACCAGCTGGTGGGCGAGAGCCTAGGGGTCGCCCGCTCGGCCGAGGCGTTCGTCATCAATCCGAAGACCTGGCAGGTCGTCTATCGCGGCCCGGTGGCCGGCGTGGGCCCGGCGCTGGACGCTCTGGCGGCCGGCCAGCCGATCCCGGCGTCGAACGCGGCGCTGACCGGCATGCCGATCGCCTTCCCCGAGCGCGGGGCGGGGGCGAAGCTGACCTATGTGAAGGACGTGGCGCCGATCCTGGAGGCCAAGTGCGTGGCCTGTCACCAGGAAGGCGGCATCGGCCCGTTCGCCATGACCAACTACGAGATGGTCAAGGGCTTCTCGCCCATGATCCGCGAGGTGATCCGCACCGACCGGATGCCGCCGTACAACGCCGACCCGCACGTGGGGAAATTCTCGGACGACAAGAACCTGTCGCCGGCCGAGATCAAGACGCTGGTCCACTGGATCGAGGCCGGCGCGCCGCGGGGCGAGGGGACCGACCCGCTGGGCGCCGTGAAGCACGTGGCCGCCGAGTGGCCGCTGGGCAAGCCGGACATGGTGATCGACATCCCGGCGTTCAAAGTGCCGGCCTCGGGCGTCGTGGACTATCAGCGGCCGGCCATCGCCAACACCCTGACCGAGGGCAAGTGGATCCGGGCCACGACCGTGAAGCCGGGCGACCGCCAGTCGGTGCACCACGTGCTCACCGGCTGGATGAGCGAGATGCCTGCCAACGGCCAGTCGTCCGAGACCCGCTGGAAGGGCTCGGTGGGCGGCTATGCCGTGGGCGCGGAGTCGAACATCTATGCGTCGAACGTGGGCAGCTACCTGCCGGCGGGCGGGGCGATCGGCTTCCAGATGCACTACACGCCCTATGGCAAGGAGGCGGTCGATAACTCCAAGATCGGGGTCTATTTCTACGACAAGCCGCCGGAGCTGATGATGCGCAGCGTGGTGGTGATCGACCCCACCATCACCATCGCCGCCAACGCCGGCCGCCACAAGGAAGTGGCGTATGTGGAGTTCCCGAACGACGCGCTGCTGTATTCGGCGTTCCCGCACGCGCATTACCGGGCCTATTCCAACGACCTGTGGCTGCAGACGCCGGACGGCAAGAAGACGCTGCTGCTGAGCCTGCCGCGGTACGACTTCAACTGGCAGCGGGCCTATACGTTCGAAAAGCCGATCAGGATCCCGGCCGGCTCGCGGATCATCGCCAACTACGTCTACGACAACTCCAAGCGGAACCCGGCCAACCCCGACCCGACCATCAAGGTCACCTGGGGCGAGCAGAGCCACGAGGAGATGCTGTTCACCCAGCTGTCGTTCCGCTGGCTGGACGAGACGGCGGCCAAGCAGGTGGACAGCGACGCCCGGTTCGCGCCCACGCGCCTGATGGGCATGATGGACGACAACCTGGACGGCAAGCTGCAGAAGGCCGAGGCCAAGGGCCAGCTGGGCACGATGATCGCCACCTATTTCGACCGCATCGACACCAGCAAGGACGGAGCCCTGGACAAGGCCGAGCTGGCCGCGGCCCAGGCCCTGCTGCCCGGCCGCCGCCGCGGCTCCGCCGAGGCCAGCAACGCGCCGGCCCAGCCGACGGGCGGCCGCTAGCCGTTCGGGCCGAAGGTGAGGGTCAGCATGGCCCTGACCGTTCGCGGGGCGATGGGCCAGAGCAGGCTGGAGGGCGAGGCCCAGTAGCCGCCCTCGGCCGTGATGTTGGAGGCCAGGATCCGGAACTGGGCCGGGCGGCCGGCAAGCTCGAACCGGCGTCGGGCGCCGATGTTGAGGAGCGGCGCGGCGGGGGTCTTGAAGGTGTTGCCGCTGTCGGCCCACCGCTCGCCCCAGTAGGTGAACTGCGCATCCACTGCCCAGCCGGCGGCGAGGTCGCGCTCGACGCTGGCGTTGACCACGGTGGTCGAGATGCCGGCCGCGCGCGATCCGACCACGCCCGCGTCCACGAGCGGGCCGGTGACCTCCGGCTCGAACACCACCGCGCCCAGGACGACGCTGGTCTTCTCATCCAGCCGGCCCGCCAGCGACCCTTCGATCCCGCGATGCCGCACCCGTCCGACCAGGTCGAAGGCGCCGTCCGCGCGGAAGCCGGTGGTAGGCTTGGAGACGTCGAAGACCGCGCCGATGAGCGTCAGGTCCGGGGTCAGGGCGTGGCGCACGCCCAGCTCGAACTGCTCGGCCTCGACCGGCGGCAGGACCTCGTTGCGGTTGGTGGCCGACTGGGGCGCGACGCCCGACTCCTCCAGGCCGGTCACCCAGCTTCCGAACACCGAGGTGCGCGGCGTCAGGCTGACGATGGCCGAGGCGTTGTAGAGGGTGGTCTCGCTGACGCCCCGGGTCCGGGCGCCGCCGACGGTGTCGACGGTCTTGTCGTAGCGGGTGCGGTGGGCGCCGAGGCGCAGCTGCAGGCGCTCGCCCCAGACGAGGCCATAGCCCACCGAGCCGGTGACCTGCTCGACCACGTCCAGGCCCCGGGCGCCGGACCAGCGGGGCTCGGGGCTGGGCGGCGGCTTGCCGGCCAGGGTGAAGGCGCCGATGTCCACGGCGAGGCTGGAGGCCAGGTCCACCTCGCTGCGCCGGCCCCGGGCCGAGACGCTGAAGAGATGGCTGAGCTCGCCCGTGCGGACCACGCGGCTCACCCGCGCCTCGGCGCTGTCGGACACATTGGTGCGGCCCGGGCTCACCAGCGTCTTGCCCCTGGCCGAGCCGTCGGCGCGGGTCTCGATCACCGTGAAGTCGGATCGGTCGTTGTCGAAGATGGAGCGGAAGGCCGACAGGTTCACCGACCAGTCGCCGAAGGCGCCGTCGTAGAGGACGCCCAGGTTGGTGTTGGCCGCCTCCACCCGCGCCCAGTCGGGGCCGTAGTTGTGCAGCGTGCGCGGATTGGGCGGCAGGGCGTCGTCGGCCGCCTTCATGGCGTAGTCGCCGTCGTAGTTCCGCGCGTAGTGGCTGGCGAAGGCGCGGAGCCTCTGGTTGGGCGAGACCCGCCAGGCGCCGACGACGCCCACGTCCGCCGCCTCGCCCTCCGTCCCGGGCGCCCACCGCACCAGGGGCCGGGCCACGAAGCCGCCGGCCAGGCTGAAGCGGCCATCCTCGCTCTTCCACGAGCCATTGCCCTCGATCGTGCGCGTGCCGAAGTCGCGCAGGCCGGCGCCCAGGCTGAACTGGTTCACCGGTCCGGCCTCGCGCAGGCGGTAGCTCACCACGCCCGACGGCGCCGGATAGGCCAGGCGCGCGGCGTTGACGCCCACGCGGACCCCCACGCCCGCCAGCACCGGGTCGTTCAGGGGTGACGCCCGGCTGAAGTAGGCGTCCTCGATCCGGTAAGCGCCCGAGGCGCCGAGGTCGAAGCCGCGCACCTGGCCCTCGCTGTAGAGGCCGAGCTGCTCGACCCCCACGCGCTCGCCGAAGGCGTCGGCGGCGGACTTCACCGCGCTGTCCTGGGCCGCGGCGGGCGTGGCGGCGGCAAGAGCGAGGAGAAGCGGACACGTGGTGCGTGACATCGTTGTAATCCCGGCGGAACCTGACTGTTCAGACGGGACGATCTGTCCGATGTTGCGGCGGGGACGGCGTGGCTGCGGGCGTGATTTCTACGTGATGGTTTCGCGATGAACGAACATGTCGCGCTATGGCCGAAGCTGGCGTTGGCCCGGGAGCTGCCGTTCAGCCTGGCCGGCACCCAAGTCCGCCCCTCGGCCCTGGAGGTCGAGTACGCGGGCCAGGTCGCGGCGCTGGAGCCGCGGGTCATGAAGGTGCTGGTGGCGCTGCACCGGGCCAAGGGCCATCCGGTCAGCCGCGACGAGCTGATCGACCTCTGCTGGGAAGGCCGCATCGTCACCGAGGGCGCGCTGAACCGCTGCGTGGCCCACCTGCGCAAGGCGCTGGGCGCCAACCCGCGCATCCGCCTGGACACCATTCCGACCGTCGGCTACCGCCTGCAGGCCGGGGCGGAGATCCAGCCGCTGCCCACGGCGGCGAACACGGACGCGCCGCCGGCGGCGGCGGTCGGAGCCTCGGCCCCGACGCGACGCCGCCGCTGGCCGCTGCTGGCCGGCGGGGCGACGGCGCTCGCGGCGATCGCGGGCGCGGCGGCGCTGATGTCGGCGCCGCGGCCGGTGACCTGGACCGCCGAGGCCTATCACCAGCTCACCGCCGAGCCGGGGATGGAGACGCACCCGGCGCTCTCGCCGAACGGCCAGCAGATCGTCTTCGCCCAACGGCCGGACTCGACGGTCTATCGCGATCTCTACATCCGCAGCATCGACCAGGGCACGCCGGTGCGGATCACCAGCGACCCGAACGACGACCACAGCGCCGCCTGGTCGCCGAGCGGCGACCGCATCGCCTTCGTCCGGACCATGCCGGGCGGCCACTGCTCGATCCTGGTCGTGCCGATGCCGGTGGGCGCCGAGCGGACGGCGGCCCGCTGCCAGTCGGCGGTCTACACCCGGGTGAGCTGGATCAACGAGACCACGCTGGTGTTCGGCGACCGGGCGACGCCCGAAGTCCCCTGGCGGCTGCGGGCGGTCGACCTGACCAGCGGAGCGGTCGAGGACCTGACGGCGCCGTCGCCGGAGACGCTGGGCGACAGCGATCCGATGGTGTCGCCCGACGGCCGGCTGGTGGTGTTCCGTCGCACGCTGCTGCACGGCGCCGACGACCTGTTCCTGATGGACCTGAAGACCGGCCGCGAGCGGGCGCTGACCACCGACGGCTGGAAGGCCGCGGGCTACGTCTGGTCGAACGACAGCCGCCACATCTTCTATTCCTCGAACCGCGGCGGCGAGTTCGGTTTGTGGACCGTCGACACCGCGCGGCGCGATCCGCCCAAGCGCATCAGCCTCGGCGCGGGGCAGTTCACGTTCAGCCGGATGTCCAGCGACCGCCACAACCGCCTGGCGGTCGAGGCCCCGCGGACCCGCACCAACATCGTCGCCATGGGCCCCGACGGCGCCATGACGCCGATCACAAACGGCGGCAGCGCCGACTGGGAGCCGGAAGGCGCGGCGGACGGCACGGTGGCCTATGTCTCCAACCGCTCGGGCGGCTCGGAGCTGTGGATCACCCGACCCGACGGCCGGCCCCTGCGGCTCACCAGCATCGGCGGTAGCTATGTACACTCGCCGGCCTGGTCGCCGGATGGCCAGAGCATCGCCTTCGTGGCCGTGAAGGGGCGCAAGGCCGAGATTTATACCGTGGGGCGTGACGGCTCGCGGCTGCGCGCGGTGACGGCCGACGGCCTGGACAAGGTCGATCCGGTGTTCACGCCCGCGGGGGACCGCCTGCGCTACCTGCAGCGCACGGCGGAGGGCTATCGCGTGATGGAGATCGCCCTGGCCGGCGCGGCCACGCCGCGGGAGGTGGCGGGCGGCCGGGGGTTGAGCGAGCTGCGCCGCGGGCCGGACGGGCGGTACTTCGGCCGGACGGTGAAGGACTCGCGGATCGTGGCCCTGGACCGCGGCCCGGCGCCCGAGGTGCGGATCGGGCCCTACGACACCTGGGCGGTCGGGCCGGGCGGGATCTATGTGTTCGTGGTGCGCGGCGCCTATCCGCCGGCGGTGTGGCTGCACGGCTGGTCCGGCCCGCCGCGCAAGCTGCGCGAAGTGGGCGGCGGCGGCGACATCGGCATCGCCGCCGACGGCCGCGCGCTGTTCTCGCAGTACTACGGCGAAGAGGTCGACCTGGGCCTGTTCGACCTGGCGGCGAAGTAGGGGGCTACGCCGCCGTCTCCTGGGCGTAGCCGAGCTGCTGGTTCAGGCGGTCGAGGACGGTGATGGCCGCCTCCGGGATCACCGTGCCGGGGGCGAAGACCGCCGCCACGCCCATGTCCTCCAGGGCCTTGAAGTCCTCGGGCGGGATGACGCCGCCCACGAACACCAGGATGTCCGGCCGGCCCAGCCTGGCGAGCTCGGCCTTGAGCTCCGGGACCAGGGTCAGGTGGCCGGCGGCCAGGGAGCTGGCGCCCACGGCATGGACCCCGGTCTCAACCGCCTCGGCGGCGGCCTCGGCGGGCGTCTGGAACAGGTCGCCGATCTCCACGTCGAAACCGAGGTCCGCGAAGCCCGAGGCGATCACCTTCTGGCCTCGGTCGTGGCCGTCCTGGCCCATCTTGGCCACCATGATCCGCGGCTTCCTGCCGTCTGCCTGGACGAAAGCCTCGGTCATGGCCCGCGCCCGGTCCGAGGCGGCGGTGGCGCCGGCCTCGCGCAGATAGACGCCCTTCACCGCATCGGCGTGCGCCTTGTGGCGGTTGAACACCTTCTCGAGGGCGAAGCTGATCTCGCCCACGGTGGCCTTGGCGCGGGCGGCGTCGACCGCCAGCTCCAGGAGGTTGGCCTTGCCCGCCGCGCCGGCGGTCAGGGCGTCCAGCGCCGCGGCCACCGCCTCGGGGTCGCGCTCGGCCTTCAGGCGGTTCAGCTTGGCGATCTGGGCCGCGCGCACCGCCGAGTTGTCGACCTTGAGCACCGGGATGTCGTCCGGCACGTCCGGCCGGTAGCGGTTCACCCCCACGACGCTCTGCTTGCCGCTGTCGATCCGCGCCTGGATGCGGGCCGAGGCCTCTTCGATCCGGCGTTTGGGCAAGCCTTCCTCGATGGCCTTGGCCATGCCGCCCAGGGCCTCCACCTCGGCGATGTGGGTCAGGGCCCGCTTGGCGAGGTCGGCGGTCAGGCGCTCGACATAGAAGCTGCCGCCCCAGGGATCGACCACGCGCGGCTGGCCGCTCTCCATCTGCAGGAAGAGCTGGGTGTTGCGGGCGATGCGGGCGGAGAAGTCCGTGGGCAGGGCCAGGGCCTCGTCCAGGGAGTTGGTGTGCAGGCTCTGGGTCTGGCCGCCCGTGGCGCCCATGGCTTCGATGGCCGTGCGGGGCACGTTGTTGAAGACGTCCTGGGCCGCGAGGCTCCAGCCGCTGGTCTGGGTGTGGGCGCGCAGGGCCAGGGACCGGGCGTCCTTGGGGTCGAACTCCTGCTTCATGAGCTTGGCCCAGAGCAGGCGGCTGGCCCGCTGCTTGGCGACCTCCATGAACATGTTCATGCCGGCGCACCAGAAGAACGACAGGCGCGGGGCGAACTGGTCCACCGTCATGCCGGCCGCGACGCCGGCGCGCACATACTCGATGCCGTCGGCCAGGGTGTAGGCCAGTTCCAGGTCCAGCGTCGCCCCGGCTTCCTGCATGTGGTAGCCGCTGATGGAGATCGAGTTGAACCGCGGCATCTCCTTCGACGTGTAGGCGAAGATGTCCGCGATGATCCGCATCGAGGGGCCGGGCGGATAGATGTAGGTGTTCCGGGTCAGGAACTCCTTCAGGATGTCGTTCTGGATCGTGCCGGCCAGCTTCTCGTGCGGCACGCCCTGTTCTTCCGCCGCCACGATGTAGAGCGCCAGGATCGGCAGGACGGCGCCGTTCATGGTCATCGACACGGTCATCTTGTCGAGCGGGATGCCGTCGAACAGCGTCCGCATGTCGTAGATGGAATCGATGGCCACGCCGGCCATGCCGACGTCGCCGGTCACGCGCGGGTGGTCAGAATCGTAGCCGCGGTGGGTGGCCAGGTCGAAGGCGATGGACAGGCCCATCTGACCGGCGGCCAGGTTGCGGCGGTAGAAGGCGTTGGAGTCCTCGGCCGTGGAGAAGCCCGCGTACTGGCGGATCGTCCACGGGTTCGTGGCGTACATGGTGGGGTAGGGGCCGCGCACGAACGGCGCCAGGCCCGGATAGCCGCCCAGGGCCGCCAGTCCTTCGATGTCGGCGGCGGAGTAGGCGGGCCGCACGTCGATGCCTTCAGGCGTCGCCCAGGCCTCGCCGGCGGGGGCGGGGAAGGCGGCTAGCTCGCCGTCGAACGGGAGCGTCGAGAAGTCGGGGAAGCTCACGCCGTCACCTCATGCTTTTCCGACAGCCGCACCGGCGTCAGGACCACGCACTTGCCGTCCGGGCCGGGCAGCCGCGCCGCTTCGGGATCCAGAGTTGCGGCCGCGCCCGGCTCCACCTCCACCGGCGCCTGGTCGGTGGGGGGGAACGCGGTCACGCCGAGGATCTTCGGCTCCCCGCGCGCGGCGACCGCCGCCGCGACGTCCTTCGCCACCAGGCCGCTCTCCAGCGCCTTGATGATTCCGCCGGCCGCTTCGATAGCTTGCAGCCGGTCCCAGGCGGCCCGGGCGATCTGGTCGGTGAGGGCCTCCACATAGCCGGAGCCCGCGGCCGGATCGGCGACCCGGCCGATGCCGGCCTCCTCCATGAGGACGAGCTGGGTGTTGCGGCTCTGGCGGCGGCCGAAGGCGGTGGGCAGGCCGAGGGCGTCGGTGAAGGCGCCCAGCACCACCGCGTCCGCCCCGCCGGCCGCGGCGCCGAAGCCGGCGGCGGTGAGGCGGATCATGTTGGTCCAGGGGTCCTGGGCCGTCAGCATCCGGCGCGAGGTGCGCGCCTCGATGCGGGCCAGGGCGTCGGCGCCCGAGGCGGTCGCTATCCGGGCGAACACGGCGCGTCCGGCGCGCAGCTTGGCCAGCGTCAGGAAGTAGTCGCCGTCGGCGGCCAGCCCCAAAGTGATCCGCGCGAAGGCGTCCGTCACCGGCATGCCGGCCCGCACCAGCGCCTTTGCGTAGGCGATAGCGGACGCGGCGGCCACGGCCACTTCCAGCGCCTCGCCGCCGCCGGCCTCATGGGCCACCCGGCCCGAGGCCAGGAACAGCTGCGCCTGGGGATAGGTCTGCGCCAGGCGCACGCCCACGGTCGCGGCGCTGACCAGGTGGCTCTCGATCGGCCCGGGGCTCCCGCCGGCCTCGGCGAAGACGCTCAGCGGATCCATGTGCAGGTTCAGCTTCGCGCCGGGCGACGACTTGGCCACCGCATGCAGCGCGTCGGCCGCCTTGGGCCCGAGGAATCCGGCGTCGAGGCCGACCGGGGCCAGCTCGACGATCACGTCCTTCAGCGCCCGGCCCAGCGCCTCGGCGGTGGCATGCCCCTTCACGATGACGGACGCCGCGCCACCTTCTAGGTCGGCCAGCAGCTCGGCGTTCGCCCGGGCCGGATCGGCGTGCGCGGACAGCACGCGGATGTCCCAGGGCCGCTCGCCGTCGAACGGGCGGGCGGGAAAGGCGGCCGGCCGCTCGGCGGCGGCATAGAGGGGAGCGATTTCCAGGCCTTCGACGGTGGACTTGACCAGGCTCGCGAAGGGCTTGTCGCCCAGCGTCTTGGCCACGAGGGCGCGCCAGGCGTCTTCGCCGGCGGGCGGGATTCCAGGGTCGAGAAGGATCGTGTCGGCCATGGCGGGAATTGCGCCCCCGCACGCGCGGGCGTCAAGTTCACGCAAGGGGAGAGGAGGGCGTGACCGCCTCGGACCTCAGGGCGCCAGCTCCGCCACCAGACGCCAGCTCCGCTGCTCGGTGATGTAGGCCCGGTTGCCGATGCTTTCGGGCGGGGCGCCGCGGAGGACTTCGGTCAGGTCGCGGGCCATGGCGCGGCTGCGGATGTAGTAGCTGTGCAGCACCAGGGGGTCGGCGTCGCCGGCCACGTTGCGGCAGTCCACCAGCACGATCTTCTTGGGGATCATGTCGATCAGCCGCGGGCCGTCCGAGCCCAGGCGGTCGGGGTTGGTCTTGGTCTTGTCCGAGATCAGCAGGGCGCGGTCGTTGGGGTTGAAATAGACCGTCACCTGCCGGCCGAGGCGGGGCAGCAGCTTCAGCTTGCTGTCGTGCTCGAAGGTGTCGTCGTCCTCGTCGGGGGCCGCCAGCATGATCTGGTCGAAGAAGCGGTTGAGGGCGGTGGGTTCCTTGGCGATCAGGGCCTGGAGGCCCTGGCGCAGCACATAGGCCCCCATGCTGTGGGCCAGCAGGTGAAGCCGCCGCTGGCAGTATTCCTCGCTGTCCAGCTTCACGAGGTAGTCGCGGAGCTTCAGGTAGGTCCGGGCCAGGGCCGGCCCCGTCGCGCGCGCGTCCTCCCGGTCGCTGTAGTAGGACATCAGCGGCACCGCCTGGCCGTCGGACGGCCAGCTGAACAGGACGACGTTCACCTGCCGCCCGTCGATCACCACGTCCCGCGCCAGGCGCGCCGCCGCCTCCAGCGCGCCGGTGAAGCTGACGTTGAAGCCGTGGATGAAGACCAGGGTGTCCGAGAGCCCGCCCTTCATCAGCGTGCGCAGGTCTTCGAGGAACCGCTCGGAACCACCCTTGATGCCGGCCTGGGTGGTCCGCTCGGGGTAGACCGTCACGCCGGTGAGCTGCGGTCCGGCGGCGCCGGCGTCGAAGTCCGCATAGCCGAAGCGAAGAGCCGCGACGCCGTCCGGATTGAACTTGCCGCCAAACGCCTGGAGCTTGTTGCCCGGCTGGAAGTTGCGGTTGGTGGCAAAGAAGACCTTGATCGCGGCCATGGGACGCCTCCGAGGGTGAAGCTTCGGCATCTTGGCCAACTCAGGGTCGCGGCGGCAACGTTGTTCTATCGCAGCGGGCTTGGCCGCCGTCGGGTCAGGGTGGCAACATCGGCGCGCCGGGTCGGGATATTGCCGGGCGCGTCATGTTTGCGTACAACGTAAATCTAACAACTGTCCGAGGATCCGCCCATGGCCCTGCCGCCCGTTCTCCGCGACCGCCTCCGCCTGCCGGTGATCGGCAGCCCCCTGTTCATCATCTCGGTCCCCGACCTGGTGATCGCCCAGTGCAAGGCGGGCATCGTCGGCTCGTTCCCGGCGCTGAACGCGCGACCGGCCTCGATGCTGGACGAATGGCTGCACCGGATCACCGAGGAACTGGCGGCCTGGGATCGCGACCATCCGGACACGCCCTCGGCGCCGTTCGCGGTGAACCACATCGTCCACAAGACCAACGACCGGCTGGAGCACGACATCGAGGCGTCCACCAAGTGGAAGGCGCCCATCGTCATCACCTCGCTGGGCGCGCGCGAGGACGTAAACGCGGCGGTGCATTCTTATGGCGGCGTGGTCCTGCACGACATCATCAATGACCGCTTCGGCCGCAAGGCCGTGGAGAAGGGCGCAGACGGCCTGATCGCCGTGGCCGCGGGCGCGGGCGGCCATGCGGGCCAGCTCTCGCCCTTCGCCCTGGTGCAGGAATTGCGCGAGTGGTTCGACGGGCCGATCGCCCTGTCGGGCTCAATCGCCAACGGCCATGCCATCCTGGGCGCCCAGGCCATGGGCGCGGACCTGGCCTATATGGGCTCGGCGTTCATCGCCACGCAGGAGGCGGCGGCCGACCCGGCCTACAAGGAGATGATCGTGGCCTCCAGCGGCGACGACATCGTCTACACCAACCTCTTCACCGGCGTGCACGGCAACTATCTGAAGCCGTCGATCGTCGCCGCCGGCATGGACCCCAACGACCTGCCGCAATCCGACCCGTCGAAGATGAACTTCGGCTCGGGGGGCAACCAGAAGTCCAAGGCGTGGCGCGACATCTGGGGCTGCGGCCAGGGGATCGGGGCCGTGAAGAACGTGCCGACCGTGGCCGAGCTCGTCGGCCGCCTGTCCGACGAGTACGAGCGGGCCAAGGCCGAACTCGCCACCAAAACCTCCTTCACCGCAGGCCGAGTCCTGATGGCGGCGGAATAGGCTTTAGGAAATCTGCGAGGAGGCTCAGCTTAATCCCATCTAGCCGATAGGATTAAAGGGTCTAAGGTCCCCCGACCACAACCGGGGGATTCTTGAGATGACGTCACCAGCCCTGCGCGGGATCGCGCCCGCCTCCGTGGCCCTGCTGTTTTGCGGGGTCGCGACGGAAGCTTTCGCACAGACGGCCGTGCCGGCGCCCGGGACGGACGCGGCGGTGGTCGCGGCGGACCAGGAGGCCGGCGCGACGGTGGGGGAGGTGACCGTCACCGCCCGCCGGCGGCAGGAGACGGTGCAGTCCGTGCCCCTGGCCATCTCGGTGATCGGGGCCGACAAGGTGGACGCCACCGGCGCGTTCAACGTCGGTCGCCTGCAGCAGCTCACGCCGACCCTGCAGTATTATTCCTCGAACCCGCGCAACACGGCGGTCAACATCCGGGGCCTGGGCGTGCCATTCGGCCTGACCAGCGATGGCTTCGAGCAGGGCGTCGGGTTCTATGTGGACGACGTCTATAACGCCCGCGTCGCCACGGCGACGTTCGACTTCCTGGACGTCTCGCGGATCGAGGTGCTGCGTGGGCCGCAAGGCACGCTCTATGGCAAGAACACCACCGCCGGCGCGGTGAACATAACCACGAACCAGCCGACCTTCGACTTCGAGGGGAAGGCCGAGGTCTCGGTCGGCAACCTCCAGTTCAAGCAGGCCAAAGCCGCCATCTCGGGCCCGCTGACCGACACCATCGCCGCGCGCCTGGCGATCTCGACCACCACCCGCCGGGGCACGATCTACAACGTCACCAGCCGCCAGTACGTAAACGCCCAGGACAACCTCGGCGTCCGGGGGCAAATCCTCTACCGGCCCAGCGACGATCTCGCGGTGACGTTCGCAGCCGACTACAGCAAGCAGGACGCCGAGTGCTGCGCCCAGATCTATGTGCGGACCGGCGCGACCCAGCGGCCGCTGAACCGTCAGTACGCCGCCCTGGCGGCCGCGCAGGGCTATACGGTCGTCAGCACCAATCCTTTCGACCGCCTGACCGACGTCGACGCCAATCTCAACGCGGGCAACAAGATCGGCGGGGTTTCGGCGCGGATGGTCTGGAACGTGGGGCCGGGCACGCTGACGTCGATCACCGCGTGGCGCTTCTGGGACTGGAAGCCCGAGAACGACCGCGACTTCCTGGGGCTGTCGATCGTCTCGAAGTCGCAGAACCCGTCGCAGCAGGACCAGTACTCGCAGGAGCTGCGCTACAACTACGCCAACGCGCGGCTCGATCTCGTGGTGGGCGCCTTCGCCTTCAAGCAACGGGTCGATACGCAAGGGGTCGAGCAGCAAGGGCCCGCCTCCAGCCGCTGGAACATCGCTCCCAGCAACCCGCTCTCGAACGATCCGACCGTCCTGGACGGCCTGGTGGCGCGCAACACGCAGTCGCTCAAGAACACCAGCTTCGCCCTGTTCGGACAGGCGAGTTGGAAGCTCACCGAGGACTTCACCATCCAGCCGGGCGTGCGGCTGAACTACGACAAGAAGGAAGGGTTCTATCAGCGCCTCGTCTTCGACGGGCAGGGTCTGCCGGTGCTGTCGGGACAGACGGGCGCCCGGCGCGCCGCGCAGCTGGCCGTCTTCACGCCGCAGCTCAGCGCGCCGGAGTTCAGCGACTGGAACTTCAGCTACGACCTGACGGCCAGTTATCGCTTCGCGCGGGACGTGCTGGGCTATGCGACCTACGCCAAGAGCTTCAAGACCGGCGGCGTGAACCAGAACGGCCTGCCGACCGACGCGGCCGGCAACCCAATCCTGGCGGCGGGCGCCATCAAGCCGGAGGACGTGGACCACTACGAGGCAGGCCTGAAGACGCAGTTCTGGGATCGGCGGGCGACCCTCAACCTCGCGGCCTTCCGCACCGACATCAAAGACTATCAGGCCACGGTCACGAACGGGCAGCTGGGCGTCCTTCGCGGCTATCTGGCGAATGCCGGGAAGGTGAGGAGCCAGGGCTTCGAGTTCGACGTCGCCGTCCGGCCCAGCGAGCGGGTCAACGCCTATCTCAACGGCGCCTACACCGACGCCACGTACCGCAAGTTCGTCGACGCCCCGTGCCCGCCGGAGCTTTCGGGCGGCACGACGGTGGGCGCCGGGCAAACGCCGAGCGCGCCGGGAACGCCCGGTGGCCTCAGTCCGGCCAACTGCGACATCTCGGGCCAGCGGCTTCCGGGCGTGTCCAAGTGGAGCCTCTCGTTCGGGGCCGAGGTGAACGCGCCGGCGACGCTGCTGGGCAATGAGGGCGAGGTCTACCTGGGCTACGACGGCAGCTACCGGTCCAATTTCTCGTCCAACGCCTCGCCGTCGGCCTACACCTGGGTAGACGGCTACGCCCTGTCGAATTTCCGGGCCGGCTTCCGTACCCCGGACGGGATCAACCTCTACGCCTGGGTGCGCAACGCCTTCGACGAGGACTACTTCGAGCAACTCGCCGTGGGACCCAGCAACACCGGGCTGATCGCCGGCGCGCCAGGCGACCCGCGGACCTTCGGCGTCACTCTCAAGGCCGGGTTCTGACCCCGCGCCACCGCAGAAAAACTGCGGCCGCCATCATGTTAATCCTATTTAATCCATGGGATTTATCTGGCATAACTGTGGCCCCGGGTTTGACCGCAGGCGCGCCGTGGCGCCTCGGATCACCGTCTGCGTTCTAGGTTCGCCCATTCCAGGAACTGCGCCATGATGATCGACGAGACCCTGAATCGCCGCCGCCTGATCGCCAGCGGCGCAGCCTTCGCGGCCCTACCCAGCCTGGCGAACGCCCAGGCGGGCAAGCCGCTGACCCTGCTGAACGTCAGCTACGATCCGACGCGGGAATTGTACAAGGACGTCAACGCCGCCTTCGCCGCCTATTGGAAGTCGCGGACCGGCCAGACCCTGACGATCAATCAGAGCCACGGCGGCTCGGGCAAGCAGGCCCGGGCGGTCATCGACGGCCTGGAGGCCGACGTGGTCACCCTGGCCCTAGCCTATGACATCGACGAGATCGCGACCCGCGCCAAGCTGCTGCCGGCCAACTGGCAGAGCCGGCTGCGCAACAACTCGGCGCCCTACACCTCGACCGTCGTGTTCCTGGTGCGGAAGGGCAATCCCAAGGGCGTCAGGGACTGGGGCGACCTGATCAGGCCCGGCATGCAGGTGATCACGCCCAACCCGAAGACCTCGGGCGGCGCGCGCTGGAACTACCTGGCCGCCTACGCCTGGGCGCTGAAACAGCCGGGCGGCACGCCGGCCAAGGCAGAGGCCTATATGGCGGCCCTGTTCAGGAACGTGCCGGTGCTCGACACCGGCGCGCGGGGCTCCACCACCACCTTCGCCGAGCGCGGCCTGGGCGATGTGCTGCTGGCCTGGGAGAACGAGGCCTATCTGTCGCTGGAGGAGTTCGGGCCCAAGTTCGACATCGTCTACCCCAGCCTCTCGATCCTGGCCGAGCCGACCGTGGCCCTGGTGGACCGCAACGTCGACCGCCATCGAACCCGCGTGGTCGCCACCGGCTATCTCAACTTCCTCTACAGCCCCCTGGCGCAAGACCTGATCGGCAAGCACCATTTCCGCCCGCGCGATCCGAAGGCCCTGGCGAAGTACGGAGCCAAGTTCCGGAAACTGCCCATGGTGACCATCGACGGGCAGTTCGGGGGATGGCGGAAGGCGCAGGCGGCGCACTTCGCCGACGGCGGCGTCTTCGACCGCATCTACCGGCGCTAGATCCGGATGACTGTCGCCGCACTGGCGTCCCCGCCGCGGACGCCTCGCCGTCGCTGGCTGCAGCCCAGCATCCTGCCGGGCTTCCCCTTGGCCATGGGCTGGACCCTCATGTGGCTGGGCGTGGTGGTCGTCCTGCCGCTCACCGCGCTGGTGCTGCGTCCCTGGGAGGTCGGGCTCTCCGGGATCTGGTCCACCCTGACCGACGACCGGGTGCTGGCCGCGCTGCGCCTCAGCTTCGGCGCGTCGCTTCTGGCGGCGCTGAGCAACGTTCCGCTGGGCCTGATGACCGCCTGGACGCTGACGCGGTATCAGTTTCCAGGGCGGCGCGTCATCGACGCGCTGGTCGACCTGCCGTTCGCCCTGCCGACCGCGGTGGCGGGCATCGCGCTCACGGCCATCTACGGCCCAACCGGCGTGCTCGGCGAGCCGCTCGCGAAGCTGGGGATCAAGGCGGCCTACAATCCGATCGGGGTCTACATCGCGCTGCTGTTCATCGGCCTGCCGTTCGTGGTGCGGACGGTGCAGCCGGTGCTGCAGGACCTGGACCGGGAGGTGGAGGAGGCCGCCCAGACCCTCGGCGCCACCAACCTGCAGCGCTTTCGCCTGGTGGTGCTGCCGGCGGTGCTGCCGGCGCTGGTCTCGGGCTTCAGCCTGGCCTTCGCGCGGGCGGTGGGCGAGTACGGCAGCGTGATCTTCATCGCCGGCAACATGCCGCTGAAGTCCGAGATCGCCCCGCTGCTGATCGTCATCAAGCTGGAGCAGTACGACTACGCCGGCGCCGCCACCGTGGGACTGGCCATGCTGCTGATCTCCTTCGGCGCACTGCTGGCGGTCAATGGCCTGCAGCTCGTCCTGGCCCGGCGAGGCCGCGCATGACCCTGCCTCGCCAAGGCTTCGCAGGGCCGGGCCCTGTGGTTCGGCTGCCGGGTCTGGCGCCGGTGTTCCTGGTCCTGACGCTCGGGGTGCTGGGGGTCCTGATCGTGCTGCCGCTGGGGGTGGTGTTCCACCAGGCGTTCGCCCGGGGGCTGGAGGCCTATCTGGAGCCGCTGAAGCAGCCCGACGCACTGGCCGCGATCCGGCTGACGCTGGTGGTGGCGGCGATCTCCGTGCCGCTGAACGCGGTGTTCGGCGTCGCGGCCGCGTGGGCGGTGGCCCGGTTCGAGTTCCGGGGCAAGAGCCTGCTGGTCACCTTCATCGACCTGCCGTTCTCGATGTCGCCGGTGGTCTCGGGCCTGGTCTGGGTGTTGCTGTTCGGCGCTCAAGGGTGGTTCGGCCCCTGGCTGCAGGATCATGGCGTGAAGATCATCTTCGCCACCACGGGCCTGGTCCTGGCGACCACCCTGGTCACCCTTCCGTTCGTGGCCCGCGAGCTGATCCCGCTGATGCAGGACCAGGGCGCGGACGAGGAAGCGGCGGCGCTCACCCTGGGCGCCGGCGGCTGGACCACCTTCTTCCGGGTGACCCTGCCCAACATCAAGTGGGCGCTGCTCTATGGCGTCCTTCTGTGCAACGCCCGCGCCATGGGCGAGTTCGGCGCGGTGTCCGTCGTTTCCGGCAGCGTGCGTGGCCTGACCACCACTTTGCCGCTCCACGTCGAGGTGCTCTACAATGACTACGAATTCGTCGGCGCCTTCGCGGCGGCCTCAGTCCTGGCCGGCCTCGGGCTCCTCACCCTGGTCCTCAAGACCTTCCTCGAATGGCGTCATTCCGGTGAACTTTCGGCAAGCCGACGACACTAGCTCCCCGACCGCCACCGCCCTGGAGATCAAGGGAATCTCCAAGGCCTTCGGCCGCTTTCCGGCGCTGAAGGACGTGTCGCTCCAGGCCAAGGACAAGGAGTTCCTGGCGCTGCTGGGGCCGTCCGGCTCGGGCAAGACCACGCTGCTGCGCGTACTGGCCGGGCTGGAGACGCCCGACGCCGGCGAGGTGCGGTTCGCGGGCGAGGACTTCCTGTCCCTGCCGGTGCGCCGCCGGAAGGTGGGGATGGTGTTCCAGCACTACGCCCTGTTCCGGCACATGACGGTCGCCCAGAACATCGCGTTCGGGCTGACGGTCCGGAAGCGGGCGGAGAAGCCGGGCAAGGCCGAGATCGCCGACCGGGTCGCGCACCTGCTGCAGCTCGTGCAGCTCGAGGGCCTCGACAAGCGTTATCCGTCCCAGCTCTCGGGCGGCCAGCGGCAGCGCGTGGCTCTGGCGCGGGCGCTGGCGATCGAGCCGCGGATGCTGCTGCTGGACGAGCCGTTCGGCGCCCTCGACGCCCAGGTCCGGCGCGAGCTGCGGCGCTGGCTGCGCGAGCTGCACGACCGGGCGGGCGTCACCACCGTCTTCGTCACCCACGACCAGGAGGAGGCGCTGGACCTGGCCGACCGGGTGGCGATCCTGAAGGACGGCGAGCTGATCCAACTGGGCACGCCCAACGAGGTCTACGAACATCCTGCGACGCCGTTCGTGTTCGATTTCCTGGGCCAGGCCTGTCGGTTGCCCGGCGTGGTGGACGGCGGGCGGCTGCGGATCGCCGGCTGGGAAGGCGAGGCGCCGGCCGGCGCGCCCCAGGGGCCGGTCGAGGTCTTCTTCCGCCCCGACGAAGTGGCGTTCGCGCCGCCGGGCGGAACCGGCCTGGCGGCCCAGGTGCGCGGCGTCGCCCAGCGCGGTCCGGACGTGCGGATCGACTGCCAGGTGGAAGGCGCACCCATGGAGCTGCAGGCCCACGGGCCCAGCCTGCCGCCGGGCGTCGGTCCGGGGCTGTCGGTGCGGATCACCCCGCTCCGTCCACAGGTTTACGCTGCGGCTTGAATCCAAACGGGCGGGTCGTGCGTTGAAGGGGGCATGAGCGAACTCACCCGCCGCTTTTGTGTCCATGGCGTCGCCGAGTCGGCGTCCCGCGCCCACCTCATCGAAGGCGTCAGCTTCGAGGATGCGGCGCTGACCTTCCTGGGCGAGCACCACCCCGTGGTCGACGCCGACAACGAGGTCAGCCTCTATGTCGAGGACCTGGACACCGGCGAGCGCCAGTGTTTCCGCATCGACCCGGAGACCGGGGAAACCGCGCCCTGCGACTAGCCGCCTTCAGCGTCCGTTCGCGGCCAGCCAGCGATCCATCTCCGGCACGCGGTCCCTGATCACGCCCAGACGATAGCGCACCGCCGCCTCGGCCTTCTCGACCTCGCCGCGGGTGGAGGCCGGCACGGTGGCCTTCAGCTTCGCGAGCTTGTCCAGCATCGCCGGATCGCGCGAGCCGGTGGCCAGCTGCGCGAAATAGGTGATGCGGCTGGTGGGCTCGAGGAACGCCTCGAGTTTCGCGCGATTGGCCATGGCGAAGTCGTACGCCTTGTCGGGGAACGCGCCCGCCACGGCGGCGACGAGGCCGGGGACTTCGGTCGGCTGCGGCTCGCCGCTGAGGGCCAGCGACAGGGTCCGGTCGGCCAGGGCGGGGTCTTCGCTGGCGCCGAGGTAGCCGTAGAGCCGCGCCCGGTCGGTGGGGTCCTTAGAGGCCTTGGCCTTTGCGTGGATGGCCTCCCAGGCCGCCGCGTCGGCGTTGGCCGCGACGATGGACAGCACGGTGCTGCGGGCGGCGCCGGAGAGAGTGGCGGGATCCTTCAGCCAGGCGTCGAAGCGGCGGCGGGCCTCGGCCACCGTAGCCGCGTCGCCCATCTCGCCGAGCTGGACCAGAACGGCGCGGCGGGTGACCGCGGTGTTGTCGCTCTCGCCGGGCTTGGCGTCCCAGCCCAGCCGCGCGGCGATGGGGGCCAGGCGGCCACGAGCGAAGGCGCGATAGGCCGGCTGGCTGGCGCGGCCGCCGTACAGCCAGTCCAAGGCGCCGAGTTGGCCCGCCAGCGCCTCCAGCACCACCGGATCGGCGTCGGCCGGCGCATTGCGGGCCAGGGCCAGGAAGTCGCTCATGGGCGCGAGGCCGGCCTCGCCGAGGGCGCGGCTGTCGTACAGCAGGCCCAGCTGGTCGGCCGCCGGAAGGCGCGCGAAGGTCGGTGCGAGGCTGGCCCAGAGCGCCGGCGAATAGGCGCTGCGGAAATAGCCCGTCTGGCCAGCGTTGATCACGGCGGGCGTCGCGGCCGGGACCGTCTTCGGGGCCCCGGCGCTGACGACCTCCAGCCAGCGGCCGTTGGCGGCCTCCACCGCCACGGGCGTGCGCCAGGTCTGCGGCGTGCGCTGGCTCGCGTCGACGCCGAAGCGCTCCTGGGTCAGCGAGATCCCGCCGGCGCCTTCCTTGGCGCGGATCAGCGGCACGCCCGGCTGCAGCAGGAAGTCGTGGGCCACCTCCACCACTTTCTTGTCAGGCGCGGCCTGGTCCAGAGCACGCCACAGGTCGTCGCTGACCGCGTTGCGGTAGGCGTGGTCGCGGATGTAGTTGCGCACGCCGGCCTTGAAGGCGTCTTCGCCCACATAGGCTTCCAGCATCCGGATCACCGCCTGGCCCTTCTGGTAGGTGATGGCGTCGAAGGCGTTGGCCGCGGCGAAGACGTCGGGGATGTCCGCGATGACCGGGTGGGTGCCCGCCCGGCTGTCCAGCCGCATGGCGCCCTGTTGGCCGGCCTGGGTCGAGAGCCAGACCTTCCATTCGGGGTGGAAGTGGTCGGTGGCCTTGTTCTCCATCCACGAGGCGAAGCCCTCGTTCAGCCACAGGTCGTCCCACCAGCCCATGGTGACGAGGTTGCCGAACCACTGGTGCGCCACCTCGTGGGCGACCACGATGAAGACGTTCTGCCGGTCGGCTTCGGTCGACAGCTTGGGATCGATCAGCAGGGCGTAGTCGAAGTAGAAGATCGCGCCCCAGTTCTCCATGGCCGCGAAGAACTGGCTGTTGCCGGGGCCGGCCACCAGGTCGAGCTTGGGCAGCGGGTAGGGGGTTCCGAACCAGTCCTCGTAGTAGGGCAGCAGCTTGGCCGCCGCATCCAGCGCGAACTCGCCCTTGGCCGCGTCGCCCTTGCGGACGATCACGCCCACATCGGTCTTGCCGACCTGTCGATGGATGCGCTCGAAGTCGCCGAGGGCCATGAACAGCAGGTAGGAGCTCATCTTCGGGCTGTCGGCGAACCGCACAGCGCGGCGGCTCAAGCCGCCACCGGCATGTTCGACACCGGCATCTGGCCGGCGGGCGTCTCGATGGTCAGCGAGAACACCGCCTTCACGCCCGGCTCGTCCCACATGGGCGCGAAGCGGCGCGCGTCGGAGTTCTCGAACTGGGTGAAGAGCGCGCGGCGCTTGGTCCCGTCCTCGTCCTCGTAGTCCAGGGCGAAGAGGCCCGAGGCCTGCTGGTAGATCTTGCCCGCGTAGTCGATGGATAGGATGTAGCGGCCGGGCGCCAGGGTCTTGGGGAAGACGAAGGCGGCGGTCTGCTGCTGGTCGTCCAGCACGATCTTCGGGGCTGCGGCCTGGTCGGAGAGGCTGACCCGGCCGAAGGTCAGGTCGGCCGCGTTGAGCACGATGCGGTCGGTGGGCCTCACCACCGTCAGCTCGATCCGCGCCTGGCCGGTGAACGTCAGCTTCGCCGCGTCGGGCGTCACGCGGATGTCGTAGCGGTCGGGCCGCACGTCCGTGGGCAGGACGATCCTTGTCGAGGCCGCGGGTTTCGTCGGCGTGGGGCCGGCCAGGGCAGGGGCGGCGGTCGCCAGCAGAGCGGCGGCGACGGCGGCAAGAAATTTCATCAGAAGGAACCTGGGCGGCAAAAATGAAGCGCGCACCATACGGATGCGCCGTGGCCTTTCCTAGGCGGGCTTCCGACCGTTCATCTCATCGCCCGCATCCGCCGGCAGACGCGCGAACCAGAACATCGAGATCATGGTCACCAGCCCCACGATCACGAAGGCGGGCGCCACGGTGTCCGCTGTCAGCCGGGTTGCGCCCGCCATGACCATCAGAAGGTGCAGGAGGCTGGCCGAGAGGCCGATGCCGATGGACTGGACGAGCTGCTGCACCATCGAGGCGGTGGTGGCCGCGCGGCTCATCTCGTCGCTCTCGACGTCGGCATAGGCCAGTCCATTGAGGGCGGTGAACTGCAGCGAGCGGAAGAAGCCGCCGACGCCGAGGACCGCCATGATCGCCCAGTGCGGCCAGTCCGGGCGGAAGAGGGCGTAGGCGACGAAGCTGAAGCCCACGATCACGGCGTTGACCAGCAGCACCGTGCGGAAGCCGAAGCGGCGCAGGATCGGCGGGGCGGTGGTCTTCATCACCAGGGCCCCCACCGCCGAGATGAAGGTCATCAGGCCGGCGGCGAAGGCGCTCATCCCGAACGCCACCTGCAGCAGCATGGCCAGAAGGAACGGGTTGGCGCCCATGGCCACGCGCATGAAGCCGCCCCCGATCACCGAGGCGTTGAATGTGGGCTTGCGGAAGATGCCGAGCTGGATGACCGCATGGGGCGTGCGGCCTGCGTGCCAGGCGTAGAGGCCGAGGCTGGCGAAACCCAGGGCGAACAACCCGGCCACCGCCGAGGGGGCGAGCGTCTCGCGGCCCAGGTTCTCGAAGCCGAAGATCAGGGCGGCGAGGCCCAGGCCGGTCAGGATGATGCCGGGAAGGTCCACCGGCGGCGGCGCCTGTTCCCGCACTTCGGGTACATGTCGCCAGACCAGGAAAAGGCCGATCACCGCGATCGGCAGGTTCATGAAGAAGATCCAGCGCCAGTCGGCGAAGGTGACGATGGCGCCCCCGACGACGGGGCCCACCACCGGTCCCAGGAGCGCCGGCATGGTCACGACCGACATGGCGCCGACCAGCTCGCTCTTAGGCGTGGTCCGCAGCAGCACCAGGCGGCCCACGGGCATCAAGGTGGCGCCCGCCGCACCCTGGAGGAACCGGAAGAGGATCAACTGCCAGAGATCGCCGGCGAAGCCGCAGGCGACGGAGCCGGCGGCGTAGAGGACGATGGAGCACATGAACACGCGCCGGGCGCCGAACCGGTCGGCCAGCCAGCCCGACAGCGGCAGGAAAATCGCGGCCGACAGCATGTAGACCGTGATCGCCGTGTTGAGCCGCAGGGGCTCGACGTCGAACGCGCGCGCCATGGCGGGCAGGGCGTTGGTGATGACCGTCGCGTTCAGCGTCTGCATCAGTAGGGCCGAGCCGATGATCGCCGGCACCAGCCAGCCGCGCGTGACTGTGCTGGCGTCTCTGGGGGCGGCCGCCTCGGGCAGAGCCTCGCCGAGCGGCTCGTCGGTGGGGCTCATGCGTCCACCAGGCGGAGCAGGGCGCCTGCCGCCGCCTCCAGCGTCGCGCGGTCGTCGGGAGACAGGCGGCCCAGGCGGGCGGCCAGCCAGTCGTTGCGCTCGCGCCGGATCATCTCGAGCTTGCGCGCGCCCGCAGCCGTGATCGTCAATCCGAAGCGGCGGCCGTCCTCCGCATGACCGCTGCGCGCCACGAGGCCCTCCGCTTCGAGCCGCTTCACGTGGGCGCTCATGGTGGGGCGCGAGATCCTCTCGGCTTCGGCCAGGGCGCTGACCCCGATGCCAGGGTTCTTGGTGACGTGGCCCAGCAGCATGGCGTCCTGTGCGGACAGGCCCACCTTCTGCGCCTCCAGCCGTAGCCGTCGCGACACCCGCAGCAGGGCGGGCCGTAGGGCTTCGGCGAGGGCGATGATGTCGGGCGGGGTGTCTGGCATGATAGTTAGGTCGACGAACTATCTAGTTCGACTGGCCGATGAGCGCAACCGCCGACTTGACGCGCTCCGTCAGCTCATATTTAACGGATGCGTTATTTAACGAGCAGGATAAATGAGCCCGTCTGCCGACCCTCTCAGCGCCACGTTCGCCGCCCTCGCCGACCCGACGCGCCGGGCGATTCTGGCCCGGCTGAGCGAGGGCGAGGCGACGGTGAGGGAACTGGCGGCGCCGTTCGACATCAGCCTGCCGGCCGTCTCGCGTCACCTGAAGGTGCTGCAGAATGCGGGGCTGATCTCGCAGGGGCGGGAGGCCCAATGGCGACCGTGCCGGCTGGAGACGCGGGCGCTGCGCGAGGCGGACGGCTGGATCGGAGCCTATCGCCGTTTCTGGGACGGCGGGTTCGGAAAGATGGACGCCTACCTGGCGCAGATTCAAAAGGGAGACCGCGATGGCGAGTAGGGCCATGGCCGAGACCGAGCTGCTGATCGAGAGGACGTTCGCCGCGCCTGCCCGGCTGGTGTTCGACATGTGGGCCGAGCGCCGCCACTTCATGCGCTGGCTGGGTCCGGTGGGCTTCACCTGCACCGAGGCGGAGCTGGACTTCCGCGAGGGCGGGGACTGGAGCGCCACCATGGTTTCGGACCAGTACGGCGAGTCCCGAATGGCCGGGCGCTACCTCGAGATCGAACCCGGCCGCCGGATCGTGATGACGTTCCGCTGGGTCCACGATGCATCGCACCCCGAGACGGTCATCACGCTGGTCTTCACCGATAGGGACGGCAAGACCGTCCAACTCTTCCACCAGACGCCCTTCCGCGACGTGGCGAGCCGCGACAGCCACATCGGGGGCTGGAGCGAGGCCTTCGATCGCGAGCTGGCCTATGCCGAGGGCGTGACACAGGAGCCGACCCCATGATCACCCTCTACTCTTACCGCTGGGTTCCGGACTTCGCCCGCGGCCTGGTGCGCGACCTCCGCGTGCGCTGGGCGCTGGAGGAGGCGGGGCTGGACTATCAGCAGTGGCTGATCGGGCTGGGCGATGATCAGAACAGCCCCGCCTATCGGGCCTGCCAGCCCTATGGCCAGGTGCCGGCCTACGAGGAGGGTGGGCTGGTGCTGTTCGAGTCCGGCGCCATCGTCCTGCACATCGGGGAGAAGAGCGAGGCGCTGCTGCCGACGGAGCCGAAAGGCCGGGCCCGGGCGATCTGCTGGCTGTTTTCCGCCCTCAACACCATCGAGCCACCGATCCAGCGGTTGGCGGAGATCGACCTCTTCCACGCCGAGGAGGCCTGGGCGCAGACGATGCGGCCGGAGGCGGAGGCCTGGGTGAAAAAGCGGCTCTCCGAACTTGCCGCCGCGCTGGGCGACAAACCCTATCTGGAGGGCGAGTTCACCATCGGCGACCTGATGATGGCGACGGTGCTGCAGATCCTGCGGCACACCGACCTGGTGGCCGGGGAGCCGCGGCTGCAGGCCTATCTGGAACGGTGCGAAGCGCGTCCGGCGTTCCAGCGCGCGCTTCGCGACCAACTCGCCAGCTTCGAGGACCAGGCGGCCTGAGCCGCCTGGCCGCCGGCGACTAGAGGACGCCCAGCATCTCGGCGACGAGGGGGTGGCGGACGATGTCGCGGTCGTGCAGGCGCACCACCGAGATGTTGCCGACTTCTTCCAGCTTGCGGGCCACCGGCCCGAGGCCGGAGAATTCCGGCAGGAGGTCCGACTGGTCGGGGTCGCCGGTGACCACCATGGTCGAGTGCCATCCCAGGCGGGTCAGCAGCATCTTGAGCTGGGTGTAGGTGCAGTTCTGCGCCTCGTCGATCACCACGAAGGCGTTGTTCAGCGTCCGCCCGCGCATGAAGCCCACGGGCGCGATCTCGATGGCGCCCTCGCTCATCAGCGCCCGCACCCGCTTCATGGAGAGGCGATCCGACAGGGCGTCGTAGAGCGGGCGAAGATAGGGGGCCAGCTTGTCCTCGGCGTCGCCGGGCAGGAAGCCGATGGACTCCCCGGCTTCCACCGCCGGGCGCGACAGCACGATGCGGCCGACCCGCCCAGCCTCGAGGGCCTCCACGGCCTTGGCGATGGCGAGATAGGTCTTGCCGGTGCCGGCCGGGCCCAGGGCCAGGACCAGGTTCTTGGCGTCGATGGCGTCGATCAGTTCCTGCTGGCCCGGCGACTTGGCCTTGATGGTCTTGAGGTAGGCCTGCTCGCGGTCGTCGTTGTGGTGCTGCAAGGGCGACCAGCCCCTGTCGACCGGAAGCCTGCGGATTTTATCGTCCCCCTGGAATTGACCGGCGTCGAACGCGCCTTCGCGCACTTGTCGCTTCAGAGCCCGCTTGCTCATAAGGCCTCCTCAGGGGGCAAGAAAAAAGGGCGTCCCACGTGGGAGCGCCCTTCGGATGATTGGAAACGTACGATGCGGCGGCGTGCGCGGACCGGAGGTCCTTCGCCATCTGCGGATCCGGGCGAAACGGCCCGGTGGAACAACAGACTCAGCGCCATCCACCCCGTCCAGCGCGAGAACACGGAGGCGGAAACCTCCGCGGCGATCTCTCGAGGGCTTTCGCCCCTTCGAATCGCATCACTAGAATGATCCTAACGTCCTTTCCGATCCGTTAAACAGCCCCCTGGGCCAAGAAATGAGGTGCGGCATTGAGTGTCTACAACTTGGGCAATGTGACACCTGAGCTACCGAACGATGACGAATACTGGATCGCGCCGACCGCCGCCGTTATGGGCAACGTGATTCTCAAGAAGAACGCCTCGGTCTGGTGGGGCGCAACGCTGCGTGGCGACAACGACCCCATCGTCATCGGCGAGGGCTCGAACGTGCAGGACGGCAGCGTGCTGCACACCGACCACGGATCGCCGCTGACGCTGGGCGCCAATGTCACCGTCGGCCACCTGGTCATGCTCCACGGGTGCACCATCGGCGACGGCAGCCTGGTGGGCATCGGCTCGATCGTCCTGAACGGCGCGAAGATCGGGAAGAACTGCCTGATCGGCGCCAACTGCCTGATCACCGAGGGCAAGGAGATTCCCGACAATTCCCTGGTCATGGGCGCGCCGGGCAAGGTGGTCCGCGAGCTGAGCCCCGAGCAGGCCGCCCGCGTGGCCCTGGGCGCCGCGCACTATGTGGAGAACTGGAAGCGGTATCGGCGGGAGCTGCGCCCCGCCTGAATCGCTCCTCCCCGTCGCAAAGACGGCGGGAGAGGTGGCGCGAAGCGCCGGAGGGGGCGCGAGGACAGCAGATGGGAGCCGGTCGCCGTATGCCCCTTCCGTCTCGCCGCCGGTGGCGTCGATCCACCTCCCCCGCTTTGCAGGGGAGGAGCGGTACGGCGCTTGACGGACGCAACGTCGCCCCCCGACGGTCCGGGCAAACGGGAGGACGCCATGGCGTACGAATTCATCAAGGTCGACCGCGAAGGTCCGGTGACGATCTTCACCCTGAACCGGCCCGACGTCATGAACGCCATGCACTCGCCGGCGCACTTCGAGATGCATGAGGCGCTGGACGCCTTCGCCGCCGACCCGGACCAATGGGTGGGCATCGTCACCGGGGCGGGCGACCGCGCCTTCTCGGCCGGCAACGACCTCAAGTACCAGGCGGGCGGCGGCGCGCTGAAGAGCCCGCCGTCGGGCTTTGCGGGACTGACCGCGCGCTTCGACCTGACCAAGCCGCTGATCGCGGCGGTGAACGGGGTGGCCATGGGCGGCGGGTTCGAGATCGCCCTGGCCTGCGACATCATCGTGGCCTCGGAGGCTGCGGTCTTCGCCCTGCCGGAGCCGCGGGTGGGCCTGGCCGCCCTGGCCGGGGGCCTGCATCGGCTCCCGCGCGCGATTGGGGTGAAGCGGGCCATGGGCATGATCCTCACCGCCCGCCGCGTCTCGGCCGCCGAGGGCAAGGAGCTGGGATTCGTCCACGAGGTGACGGCGCCGCAGGACCTGATGCGCACGGCGCGGGAGCTGGCCAAGAGCATCTGCGAGCTCGGCCCGATGTCGATCCGCGCCTCGAAGCAGGCGGTCTACCAGGGCCTGGACGAACCGAGCCTGGAAGCGGCGCTGAAAGGACAGAACAAGTACCCGGCCGTGGCGGCGCTCTATACGTCGGAGGACTTCAAGGAGGGCCCGCTCGCCTTCGCCCAGAAGCGTCCGCCGCAGTGGAAGGGGCGCTAGGCGGCTAGCCGCAACGGCTGTCTCTTATCGCCCCGCAATATTGCCGCCCCTGAGCAATCCCGTCACATTCCGCGCGAGTGACGGGGGCGTTCTCGATGGTGGACTTGGAGGCCGTGGGCGGCGCGGCGACCGGCGGGCTGATCGCCGGGACGTTTGAGAAGCCGACCGGGAAGGCCGGGGAGCATCACAACGCCTGCGCCGACTGCGGCACGGTCACGGTCGGAAAATTCTGCCACAACTGCGGCAACGCCGCCCACGTCCACCGCACCCTGCTGCACCTGGGCGAAGAACTGCTGCACGGGGTGATGCACTTCGACAGCCGCACCTGGCGAACCCTGCCGGTGCTCGTGTTCCGTCCCGGCCGCCTGACCCGCGAATGGTGCGAGGGCAAGCGGACCCGCTATGTCTCGCCGCTGGCGGTCTTCCTATTCACCATCTTCGTCATGTTCATGCTGCTGAGCTACGCGCCGAAGCCCGAGGAGGGGACCACGGTGGGCCGGCAGGCGGTGGCCACCGCCGATCTTGCAAGACGGAACAGCGAGCTGGCCGAGGCCCGCGCGGCGCTGAGGGAGGCCCCGCCGGAAGCCCGCGCCGCCGCAGCCGCTGCGTTGAAGATCGCACAGGCCAACGTGGATCAGGCCAAGTCGCGGGTGGGCGACACCCCAAAGGCCGCTGAGGTCGACAACTGGCAGGCGGAGCTCAGCAAGGACGCGGCGGCGGGTCAGCTGGGCTTTTCCACCGGCAGCAAGAAGCTGGACGAAAAGCTGCAGCACAAGTTCGAGAACCCGGAGCTGGCGCTCTACAAGCTGCAGCAGACCTTCTACAAATTCTCGTTCCTGCTGATCCCGATCTCCATCCCGTTCGTGGCGCTGCTGTTCCTGTGGAAGCGCGGCTTCACGCTCTACGACCACGGGGTCTTCGTGCTGTATTCGCTGACCTTCATGTCGCTGCTGATCATGCTGGTGGCGATCGCCGGCCGCATCGGCGGCCTGGCGGCAGGCGTCGCCTATGGCCTGACCCCATTCATCATTCCGGCGCACATGTTCTACCAGCTCAAGGGCGCCTATGGCCTCAGCGGGTTCTCGGCCCTCTGGCGCACCACCTTCCTGCTGATCTTCTGCGGGATCGCGCTGTCGTTCTTCCTGCTGGCCATCCTCTGGCTGAACATGGCCTGAGGCCTCGCCGCAACGGTGACGCCTGCGTCATCTTTTTGCGCGGGCCACCTTGTGTCCCATCGCCGCCTTTGCCACGGTGCCGCCAACTAAACACGGTTCAGGGGGAGGGCGGCTGTTGGACCGCTACGACTACATCATCATCGGCGCCGGTTCGGCCGGCTGCGTGCTCGCCAACCGCCTGACCGAGGACGGGACCAAGTCGGTCCTGCTGCTGGAGGCCGGCGGCAAGGACGGCTCGCTGATGGTCAAGATGCCGGCCGGGGTCGGCACGCTGATCCAGAAGCAGGGCGCCTACAATTGGGGCTTCTGGACCGAAGCCGAGCCCAACCTGAACGACCGCAAGCTCTGGTGGCCCCGCGGAAAGGGCTGGGGCGGCTCCTCGTCGATCAACGGCATGATCTACATCCGCGGCCACGCGCGCGACTACGACCAGTGGCGCCAGATGGGCCTGGGCGGCTGGGGCTACGCCGACGTCCTCCCCTACTTCAAGCGGTCCGAAAGCCTCGAAGGGGGCGGCGATCCCTGGCACGGCGGCGACGGGCCGCTGAAGGTGTCCAAGGCCTCGTCCCCCAATCCGATCTACAAGGCGACCATCGAGGCCGGCGGCCAGGCCGGCTATCCGCTGACCAGCGACTTCAACGGCTTCCAGCAGGAAGGCTGGGGCCCCTACCAGCTCACCATCCATGACGGCGAGCGGTGGAGCGCGGCGCGCGGCTACCTTCATCCGGCCTTGAGCCGGCCCAATCTCACCGCGCTCACGGGCGCCCGGACCACGCGGATCGTCGTCGAAAACGGCCGCGCCACGGGTGTGGAGATCCAGGAGGCCAAGGGCGGCCGCCGCGTGGTCCATGCCAATGCGGAGGTGATCCTGTCGGCCGGCGCCGTCCAGTCGCCGCACATCCTCCAGCTTTCGGGCATCGGCGATCCGGACGAACTGACCAGGCACGGCATTCCGGTGGTGCACGAGCTGAAGGGCGTCGGCGCCAACCTCCAGGACCACCTGGACGTCTGCCTGTCGTGGGAGTGCCCCCAGCCGATCACCCTATATTCCCTGCGCAAGGGCCTGATCAAAACCCTCAGCGTCGGCCTCTCCTACATGCTGTTCAAGAAGGGGGTGGGCCGCTCCCAGTTCCTGGAGTCCGGCGCGTTCCTGCGCTCGCGGCCCGACCTGGACCGGCCGGATCTGCAGATCCACACCGTCCTCGCCATCATGCAGGACCACGGCAAGGTGCAGGTGGCCAAGGACGGCTTCACCTTCCACGTCTGCCAGCTGCGGCCCGAAAGCCGCGGCCGTGTCGGCCTGAAGTCCGCCGATCCGATGGACGATCCCGCCATCTTCGCCAACTACCTCGCCACCGAGGAAGACCGCCGCGCCCTGCGCGAGGGCGTGAAGATGATGCGCGAGGTGGCCAAGCAGCCGGCGCTGAAGCCCTACATCTGCGCCGAATACGCGCCCGGGCCGGCCGTGCAGACCGACGCCGAGATCGACGCCTGGATCCGCAAGAGCGCCGAGACCATCTATCACCCGGTCGGCACTTGCCGCATGGGCGCGGCCGGCGATCCCATGGCCGTGGTCGACGCCGATTGCCGCGTGCAGGGGCTGCAGGGGCTTCGCGTGGTCGACGCCTCGGTCATGCCGACGCTGGTGGGCGGCAACACCAACGCCCCGACCATCATGATCGCCGAGAAGATCTCCGACGCCATCCGGGGCAAGGCCTTCCTGCCTCCGGACGACGCGCCGGTGTACGGAGACAACCAGCGCGCGGCGTAGGGCGGTCAGGCCGCCGTCTTCCGCAACCTCCCGGGCGGTCCGTCATCGGCCGTTGCCCGCCGGAACCCGCCTCTTCGCCGGACCGTTCGCCGGACGAGTTCAGAGGAGAATGTCGATGGCGGTGAAAGACGATCTGTTCAAGGCCGAGGAAGGGTTCTGGCTGGCCGGGAAGGACCACTTCCAACAGCATGTGGACGAGGCCTGCCTGCTGGCCTTTCCGCAGGCGGGCGAGATGCACGGGGTCTTCTCGAACCAGCAGGTGGCCGAGACCGTCACCTCGCCGACGCGCTGGCGCGACCTGACGATGAGCAACCGGCTGCTGCTCGAGGTGACCGACAATGTGGCGGTCATCAGCTACAGGGCCGATGTGACCCGGGCCGATGGCGAGCCTTATTCCGCCCTGGTCAGCTCCGGCTACGTTCAGCGTGACGGCGGCTGGAAGCTGGCGTTCCACCAGCACTCGCCGGTCTAGCGAACGCGGTGGCGGGTCGGTCGCCAGGCGCCGCCCTGCGAGCCTAAGGCGCCGCCGCGGCGCCGGCCTGCGGGATCACCGTGAGCTTGTAGGCGGCCTCGGGCTTCAGCCAGGTCTGGGCCGCCCGCTTCACGTCGGCGGCCGTGACCCGCTCGGTGCCGGGGATGATCTGGCGGATCACCTCCAGCCGGCGCGGATCGGACTGGGCGCCGGAGAGCTCACCCAGCCAGTACCCATTGGTCACCCGGGCGCGCTGGATGCCCTCGATCCGCGGCTGCTTGGCCCGCGCCAGTTCGTCCTCGCCGATCTCTGTGGCGACCAGATCCGCCGCGATCTTCTGGGTGTCGGCGAAGAAGCCGGCCAGCTTCTCCGGCGGCACCTCCACGCTCGCGGCGATGTAGCCCCAGCCTGTCCAGACCAGGCTGTGCTGAGAGTTCACGTCCGGCGAATAGGTCGCCCCCTGCGCCTCGCGCAGCTGGTCGGTGAGCCGCAGCTTCATCACCTCGCGCAGGACAGCGGTGTCGCGGGCCCGCTGGGGGTCGGCGAAGTAGTCGGTGGTCGGCCAGGCGATGAAGCCGATGGCTTGGTCGGCGCGGCCCTTGTGGGTCAGCGTCACCGTCTGCGGCGAGCCCTTGGGGAACGGCGCGGTGCGCGCCGAGGCGGGGACCGGTTTCGGTTCCGGCCGCGGCGGCAGGGCGCCGAACGTCGCCGCCGTCGCCGCGATCGCCTGGTCGACCGTGATGTCGCCCACGATCACCACCTCCACCGGCCCGCTCGCCAGGTCCGGCATGATGGCGGCCTTGATGTCCTCCAGCCGGGCGTTCGCCATCTCCTCGCTGCTCGGGAAGGTCCAGCGTCGGTCGCCCGAGCGCAGCAGGCCCGGCAGGTCGCGGCTGAGCACGCCGTTGTCGGTGGCCTCGTACTGGTCGTGAATGGTCCGCGCGGCCGCCTTGATCCGCGCCAGCGCCGCCTCCCGCCAGGCCGGCTCGGTCAGATAGGCGGCCAGCACCTGGAGCTGGGTGGCCACGTCCCCGGTGCGGGTGGCGCCCGACAGGACATAGGCGTCGTCGCTGATGCTGAACCGGCCGCCGTAGACTTTGGAGGCCAGCACCCGTTCCATGTCCTCCACGCCGATCTTGGCCAGCCCGCCCTCGATGAAGGTGTTGGAGGCCCAGAACGGGCTCTGGCGGTCGGCGGGAAGGCCCAGCATGCCGCGGCCGGCATTCACGCGCACCAGCACCTCGTCGTCGCGGAAAGTCGTGGGCTTCACGGTCAGGCGCACGCCGTTGGCGAAACGGACGAAGGTGGTTCCGAGGTCGGTGATCTCGCGCCGCTCGGCCACCTTCCCCGGCGCGCCGAAGCGCTCGTAGGGCCAAGCCACCAGCTGGTTCGCCTCCAACGGCGCCACAGCCACCTGCTGCGAGGCGGTCAGCGCGGCCAGCAGCGTCGCCTCTCCGCCGTCGATGGGGGTGGGCGAGGCCATGAAGACGAGCGGCCCCTGGCCCTGGAAGACGTCCTTCAGCGCCGCATTGACCGTCTCGGCCTTCAGGTCCTTCACGCCGGCTTCGAAGAGCGCGAGGTCGTCGGCAGGCGATGTCACGACGGTGTGGTCGGCCAGGGCGTTCACGATTTCCCCGGCAAGGTCCACGGGCCGCCGCGTCGCTGCGCCCGCCACCGCCGCCTTGAGATTGGCGCGGATCTCCTCGATCTCGCGGTCCAACTCCTCCTGCCGTACGCCGTACTGGACGATGCGCCGCTGCTCCTGCTCGGCGGCGGCCAGGGCCTCGCGCCAGCGCCCAGACTCCGCGTTGACACCGATGGTGGCCACCTCGGCGGCGTCATCCTGTTCGCCCTTGTACGCGCCGGCGCCCAGGAACGGCGGATCGGCGCCCCGGGCGATGGCCGAGTATCGGCGGTTCAGGACCGACAACCCCAGGTTCTCGATCAGGTCGCGCCGGCGCTTGGCGGAGGTGTCGAGCGATGTGTCGGGAGGGGCGATCCACGCCACCTGCAGCGACTGGGTCACGCCGGGATCGACCACAAGCTTGGCCTCGGCCTTGCGCGGCGCGACGGGGCCCTGGTCCGGCTCCGGCAGGGCGGGCGCCTTGGCCGTCCAGCCGGCGAACGAGGCCTTGATCTTCGCCTCCATGGCGTCGACGTCGAAGTCGCCCACGGCCACGAAGACCGCGCGCTCCGGCCGATACCAATGACGATAGTAGTCGGCGATGCGGCTCGCGGGCGCGGTCCGCAGCACGTCCACCTTGCCGATCGGCAGTCGCGTCGGCAGGCGTTGGCCCTTCAGCAGGAAGTTCAGCCGCTCCACCACCACCCGATAGCCGGGCGTGTCGCGGGCGCGTTCCTCGGACAGCACGATGCCCCGCTCGCGGTCCACCGCGGCCGGGTCGATAGTCAGGTTGAAGGCCGCCTCCCGGAGCAGCTTCAGAGACGTATCCACGGTCTCCGCGTCCGTGCGGGGCAGGTCCAGCTTGTAGACGGTTTCGGAGAAGCCGGTGGAGGCGTTGGTGTCGGCGCCGAAGGCCAGGCCCAGGCGCTCCAGGATCCTGACCATTTCGCCTTCCTTCACCTCCTTCGAGCCGTTGAAGGCCATGTGCTCCAGGAAATGGGCGAGCCCGGCCTGGTCGTCCGTCTCCATCATGGAACCGGTCGCGAACCAGAGGCGGAACGCGGCCTGGCCGGCAGGGACGCTCTGCTTGCGGATGGCATAGCGCATGCCGTTGGGCAGGGCGCCGAAGCGGATGGCGGGATCGGGCGTAAGGTCCGACTTCGCCTGGGGCCATTCCCCTGGCGCCAGCCTTGCAGGCGGAGCCGTGGGGTGCTGGGCGGCGGCGGGCTGGGCGATGGCAAGGACGAGCGCGGCGAAGAGGGCGGGGCCTGCGCCCAGAAGACGGATCATAAAACCTGCCTGGAAAGCACCATGAAACGCCCGCACCATCGCCAAGCCCCATGGCGGGGGCAAGGCGGCAAAGCGGCCATACGCGTGCGGCTCGCGCACGGGCGCGACACGTCTTACATGGAGTGCAGATGAACGCCGCCTACTTTGAAGCGCCCGCCGACGGCGCGCCGCGACCGCAACATCCGGGCGATCCGGATTTCCGGCCCGCGCCCGAGCCGATCGTGAACGCCCCGTGGCCCGTGGTGGCGCTGACGGCCAGCATCGTCGTCGCCTATCTGATCCAGAGCCGCTTCCCGCTGCCGCTGGTCAGCGCGGCCTTCGCCTTTTCGCCGGCGCTCATGCTCGAGGGGCACGCCGAGCGGCTGGTCAGCTCGCTGTTCGTCCATGGGAACTGGGCGCACGCGCTGATGAATGCGGCCTTCATCCTGGCCTTCGGGGCGCCGGTCGCCCGCTACTACGGTCCGCGGCTTGGCGGGATCGTGGCGTTCTTCCTCTTCTACCTCGCGTGCGGCGTACTCGCCTGCCTGGGATTCGCCGCGCTGCACTGGGGACAGGATGCGGCCCTGGTGGGAGCGTCCGGGGCGGCCTCGGGCCTGATGGGCGGCGCGGCGCGACTGATCGGCGGGCAGGGACGGCCGGGGCCGATGTTCTCCAAGGCGGTGACGGGGATGGGCGTGGCCTGGATCTTCGTCAATCTGATCATGGCCTTTACTGGCGGAGCCCTGATCCCCGGGGCGGGTGACGCCGGGGTCGGCTGGGAGGCGCACTTGGCCGGCTTCGCCGCGGGCGTGCTGCTGATCGGGCCGTTCGGCTGGCTGGCCGGCAAGCGCTGAGACTCCGCGCGGTCACGCGTGCGTGATGGCCGCCTCATTGTGTCGCGGCTGAAACTGCGAGACGGTGTTCTTCCAGAGAACGGGAACAGGAGGCCTCATGCTGGTCTCGCAAATTCTCCGCACCAAGGGAGACACGGTCTTCACCATCCGGCCGACCGATACGGTCGGCGAGGTCGCGGAACTGCTGCATGCCAGAGGCGTCGGCGCTCTCGTGGTCCTGGATGCGGAGCGCGTGGTCGGGATCGTATCGGAGCGGGACATCGTCCGCGCGGTCGCTTCGCATGGCGAGGCGGCGCTGAAGCGTCCCGTGTCGGACTTCATGACGGCGAACGTGCTGTTCGCCGATCCCGGCGCCACGGTCGATTCCCTGCTGTCCAAGATGACCGACCGGCGCATCCGCCACTTGCCGGTCTGCAAGAACGAGCGGCTGGTCGGCATCGTATCGATCGGCGACCTCGTGAAATGGAAGATCTCCGAGGTGGAGGCCGAGGCCGACGGCCTGAAGGCCTACATCGCGGCCAGCTAGATTCGGGCGAGACCCCCCTCCCGAGTGGAGGGCTGAAAGCCGGCGGTGCGTCGGCGAAAGGGGCGGGGAAGGGGACGGATCCTTCCCCGCCCGATTTCCGTCCGGCGGTCGATCCCGGTCTCAGAGCGCCGCAGCGGCCGGCATTCCAGAAACCGCGGCGTCGGCCAGGGTGTACGCCTCGAGGACGTCGGCGGTGGCGTCGCGGGCGCGACGCAGGGCTTCACGCAGGGTGCAGGTCTCCAGATCCGGGCAGTCGGCGCACTTGCGGAAGCCGAGTCGGGGGCTGACGCAGGGGGCCAGGGCCAGGGGGCCATCGATCACCCGGATGACCTCCGCGAAGGTGATGGCGGCCGCGGGCCTGGCCAGGACATAGCCCCCGAACTTGCCGCGCCGGCTGAGGACGATCTGGTTGCGCGAGAGCTCGAGGAGAATCGCCTCGAGAAACTTCCGCGGCGCGCCGGCCCGCAGCGAGAGTTCGCCGGCGCTTACCTGGCCGCCGTCGGCGCGCGCCAGCTCGATCAGAGCCCGCAATCCGTACTTGGCCTTCTGCGACAGCATCCTCGCCTCCCCGTGAACTTGTGGC
>NZ_LSJI01000180.1:152500-199742 GCF_001557235.1 Phenylobacterium sp. CCH9-H3
TTGCGCAAGCAAGACTGAGTGGCACAGGCCAGGGGGTAGCGACTGTTTATCAAAAACACAGGGCTCTGCTAAACCGTAAGGTGAAGTATAGGGTCTGACGCCTGCCCGGTGCCGGAAGGTTAAAAGGAGGGGTGCAAGCTCCGAATTGAAGCCCCGGTAAACGGCGGCCGTAACTATAACGGTCCTAAGGTAGCGAAATTCCTTGTCGGGTAAGTTCCGACCTGCACGAATGGCGTAACGACTTCCCCACTGTCTCCAGCATAGGCTCAGCGAAATTGAATTCCCCGTGAAGATGCGGGGTTCCCGCGGTCAGACGGAAAGACCCTATGAACCTTTACTGCAGCTTCGCCTTGGCGTTAGCGACAACATGTGTAGGATAGGTGGGAGGCTATGAAACCGGGGCGCCAGCTCTGGTGGAGCCAACCTTGAAATACCACCCTTGTTGTCGTTGACGTCTAACCGAGGTCCGTTATCCGGATCCGGGACATGGCGTGGCGGGCAGTTTGACTGGGGCGGTCGCCTCCCAAAGTGTAACGGAGGCGCGCGATGGTGGGCTCAGAGCGGTCGGAAATCGCTCGTCGAGTGCAATGGCATAAGCCCGCCTGACTGTGAGACTGACAAGTCGAACAGAGACGAAAGTCGGCCATAGTGATCCGGTGGTTCTGTATGGAAGGGCCATCGCTCAACGGATAAAAGGTACTCTAGGGATAACAGGCTGATTTTGCCCAAGCGTCCACAGCGACGGCAAAGTTTGGCACCTCGATGTCGGCTCATCACATCCTGGGGCTGGAGCAGGTCCCAAGGGTTCGGCTGTTCGCCGATTAAAGTGGTACGTGAGCTGGGTTCAGAACGTCGTGAGACAGTTTGGTCCCTATCTGCCGTGGGTGTACGAAGCTTGAGAGGATCTGTCCCTAGTACGAGAGGACCGGGATGGACACACCTCTGGTGGACCTGTCGTGGCGCCAGCCGCGCAGCAGGGTAGCTAAGTGTGGAATAGATAACCGCTGAAAGCATCTAAGCGGGAAACTAACCTCAAAACAAGGCTTCGCCGAGAGCCGTGGTAGACCACCACGTTGATAGGCCAGGTGTGGAAGTGCCGCGAGGCATGGAGCTTACTGGTACTAATCGCTCGATCGGCTTGATCGTTCTTAGTAAAATTCATGCGCGCTTTGTGCAGACATTGATGTCTTCTCCATCTGATCCGCTTCGTTGACCTGGTGGCTTTGTCGAGAAGTCCCCACCCGATCCCATCCCGAACTCGGTCGTTAAGCTTCTCAGAGCCGATGGTACTTCGTCTTAAGGCGCGGGAGAGTAGGTCGCCGCCAGGTCTACCAAGCGGATCAGGATCCAGAACCCTTCAATTCACGATGCCATCCAAGGTTTGACGCGGGATGGAGCAGCCCGGTAGCTCGTCAGGCTCATAACCTGAAGGTCACAGGTTCAAATCCTGTTCCCGCACCCAAACATTCGAAGAAGCCCTGCGGCGACGCGGGGCTTTTTTGTTGTCCGGCGTTCCGGTCGGTCCTAGGGGCCGGCGTCGCGGCCCCGGCACCCTCAACGCCGCGGCGACAGGCCGAGCGGCGCGGGCGTTTCCCGCCGCTCGCGGGTCCACATGGGCTCGTATTGGCCGCCGCGGATCGTCGTCCGGACGCCGCCGAAGCCGTAGGTCGTCGTCTCGCCGACGACCGCGCTTCCGGAGAACCCTGACGCGGGCGCGGGAGTCGCCGCCGGCCGTCCGCCGCCAGCCCATCCGTCCTGCAGGCGCGGCGCAGCGCCATCGGCTGGCTTCAGGTGCTGCGCGGCGTCGCGGCTGGGCGGCGCGGACGAGATCGTCAGCGCCAGGCTAGGCGTGGCGGCCAGCGCCGCGAGGCCGGAGACGAGGGCGAACAGCCGCATGTGATGCTCCCTGAAACTGGCGCCGAGCCTGTGGCCACGGACCACGTCCGTCAAGGGATCCTCAGGTGACTTGGGCGACGCGGAGCGAATTGGTGCCCCCGGAGCGGCCGAATGGCACGCCAGCGATGACCACGATCTCCTCGCGCCGCTTGGCGAAGCCGCTCTTCAGGGCGAGGGTCGCCGCCTGGGCCACGGTCTCGGTCATGGTGTGGGTGGTCTCCGAGGTCAGGGCGTGCACGCCCCAGACCAGGGCGAGCCGACGGGCGGTCTCGAGGCTCGGCGTCAGTCCCAGGATCGGGACGTCGGGACGCTCGCGGGCGATCCGCATCGCGGTGCGGCCCGACAATGAGAAGGCGGTGACCGCCTTGGCGTCGATCGTCTCGGCGACCTGGCGGGCGGCGGCGCAGATGGCGTCCCCGGCCGACTTTTCCGGCGTCGGGCGCATGGCGGCCCGGGCGGCCTTCAGGTCGTCGTCGTCCTCGGTGCGGGCGATGATGCGATCCATCATCCGGACGGTCTCGACCGGATACTTGCCCGTGGCGCTCTCGGCCGAGAGCATCACCGCGTCAGCCCCGTCGAAGACGGCGGTCGCGACGTCAGACGCCTCCGCCCGGGTGGGCGTCGGGTTCTCGATCATGCTCTCCATCATCTGGGTCGCCACCACGACAGGCCGGCCGTAGCGGTGGGCGGCCCGGATCAGGCGCTTCTGGATCAGCGGCACGTCCTCGGCCGGCAGTTCGACGCCCAGGTCGCCGCGGGCCACCATGATGGCGTCCGACAGGCGCAAGACCTCGTCGATCGAGGCGAGGGCGCCCGGCTTTTCGATCTTCGACAGGATGAAGGCGCGGTCGCCAACCAGCTCGCGCGCCTCGGACACGTCTTCGGGCCGTTGGACGAACGACAGGCCGATCCAGTCGCAGCCGTGATCCAGGGCGAAGGCCAGGTCAGAGCGGTCCTTCTTGGTAAGTGCGGGAATGGGCAGCGTCAGGCCCGGCAGGTTCACGCCCTTGTGGTCCGACAGCCGGCCACCGACGATCACCCGCGTGTCCAGGAATTCCGGCGTCTGGCGCGTCACTTCCAGGCGCACCCGCCCGTCATCGAGCAGCAGCACCGAGCCTGGGCCGGCCGCCGTCATGATCTCGGGGTGCGGCAGTTGCACCCGCTGGCCATCGCCCGGCCGCTCCTGGAGGTCCAGGCGCAGGGTTCGGCCCCATTGCAGCACGACGCCGCCCCCGGCGAAGCGGCCTACGCGCAGCTTGGGTCCCTGCAGGTCGGCCAGGATGCCGATTGGCCGGCCGGTCTTCTTCTCGACCTTTCGGATCCGCTGGATGACCTCGGCGTGGCCCTCCTGGGCGCCATGGCTGAAGTTCAGGCGGAAGACGTCCGCGCCGGTGCGAAACAGCTCCTCGAGCCGCTCGGCGCTGGAGGACGCCGGCCCGATCGTAGCGACGATCTTCACCCGTCGGCGCCGTCGGATCGCTTCAGCCACACGGTTTCCTTTTCTATCCCCGAATCCAGGTCCGTAACCTTACGTCACGGGCATCTGCCAGCAAGGAACCGCCGGCGAAACATTCTGTTTCGCGATGTCGGACATTCGCCGCCTTCTGCGTCTTAGGATGCGCGGAAACGAATGGAGGATCCCGATGCCCTATGTCGATGGTTTCGTGCTCGCGGTGCCGAAGGCCAACATCGAGGCCTACAAGGCCATGGCCCGGACGGCGGGCGACGTGTGGATGGAGCACGGCGCGCTCAGCTACGTCGAGACGATCGGCGACGACGTGCCGTACGGCGAACTGACGTCCTTTCCCCGCGCCGTCCAGGCGAAGGACGACGAGGTCGTGGTGTTCTCCTGGGTCACCTATGCCGACCGCGCCACGCGCGACGCGGTGATGGCCAAGGTCATGGCGGACGAGCGCCTCAAGAGCCCCGACCAGATGCCGTTCGACGGCAAGCGGATGATCTTCGGCGGGTTCCAGAGCTTCATAGAGCTCTGAAACCGTGGAGGCGGCGTGCAGACCGCATCCGGTTGCTGCGCAGCCGCCTCCCATTACCGCGAATTATCTTGGCCCCACCGACGGGGCGGGACACACAAGAGCCGCAAGGGCGGGCTTGAGGGAGCTTCGCCCACTCTTTGATTTTGAGCGCAATCTCGTCGCCGAACCAGCTTCCACTTCGGCGGATTGCGCTCCAGGAGCCGCATAAGCCTTGTTGTCCCTTATCGCCGCCTCGTCCCTGCAGTTCGCGCAGGCGCCCGAGTTGCCGCGCATGCCGCCGATCGAGCGGGCGCCGCAGATCACCTACCTCGACCGCAACGGCGGCCTGATCGGCGTGCGCGGCGGGCGGTATGGACCGCCGGTGGATATCGGCAAGCTGCCTGCCCACATACCGGCCGCCTTCGTCGCCATCGAGGACCGGCGCTTCTACGAGCACACGGGCTTCGATCCGCGGGGCATAGCGCGGGCCGTGGTGGCGGGGCTGAGCGAGGGGCGGGCGACCCAGGGCGCCTCGACGATCACCCAGCAACTGGCCCGCAATCTGTTCCTCACCCAGGAACGGACGCTGGAGCGCAAGGCGACCGAGCTGGTCTATGCCGTCGAGCTCGAGCGCACCTACAGCAAGAAACAGATCCTCGGCCTCTATCTCAGCCGCGTCTATTTCGGCGCCGGCGCCTACGGATTGGAGGCGGCCGCCCAGCGCTACTTCAACAAGCCGGCGGCGAAGCTCTCGATCAAGGAAGCGGCCATGCTGGCTGGGGTGCTGAAGTCGCCGACCGGCTACAGTCCGGTGGACCAGCCCGAGCGATGCCTGGAGCGGGCCAACCTGGTGCTGGCCGCCATGGTCGAGACCGGCGCGATCACGCCCGCGCAGCGCGCCAAGGCCGCGGCCCAGAAGCCGAAGGTGTGGAAGACGCCGCCGGCCGGCCCGTCGCAGTATTTCGTCGACTGGGTAGACGGCGAGGTGCGCCGGATGGTCCCGAAGCTGACCCGCGATCTCGTCGTCGAGACGACCCTGGACCAGACCATGGAGCGCGCTGCGGGCGAGGCGGCGCGCAGCGTTACGGCCCGCTACAAGGCGCAGGCGGCCGAACAGGCGGCGATCGTGGCCATGGACGGCTCTGGTCGGGTGAGGGCGCTCGTGGGCGGCACGGACCATGCGGCCGCGCCCTACAATCGCGCGGTCAGCGCGCGGCGACAGGCAGGGTCGGCCTGGAAGCCGTTCGTCTATCTGACGGCGCTGGAGCAGGGGCGTACGCCCGAGACCCCGGTCGTAGACGAGCCGGTGACGATCAACGGCTGGACGCCCAGCAACTATGAGGTGGGCAGCTACCTCGGCCCGATCACTCTGGAGACCGCGCTGGCCAAGTCGGTCAATACCGTGGCGGCCCGCCTGGCCGACGAGGTGGGCCGCCCGCAGGTGGCCGCCACCGCCCGCCGCATCGGCATCGCCTCGGCCGTGAACACGGATCCCGCCATGTCGCTCGGCACGACGCTGGTGTCGCCGCTGGAGATGACCCAGGCCTATGCGGCGTTCTCCAACGGCGGCGCGCGGGTGCAGGCCTACGGGATCGACCGCATTCGGCAGGGCGGAACCGTCATCTACCAGAAGCGGCCGCCCGCAGCCGTCCAGGCGATCGCCAACCCGGCGCTCAGCGATCTCAATCGGATGCTGCGGACGGTCATGGTCTCCGGCACCGGCGGCCGCGCCGTTGTGCCTGGGTATGAACTGGCGGGAAAGACGGGGACCACGTCCGACTACAAGGACGCCTGGTTCTGCGGCTACACGGGCGGCTTTGCGGCCTGCGCCTGGATGGGACGCGACGATGCCCGGCCCATGGCCCGGATCAGCGGGGCCACCGCCCCGGCCGAGATGTGGCGCAGCTTCATGACCACGGCGCTGAAGCGCGTCCCGGCGCAGGCGATCCCGCCCGGCCCGCCTGCGCCTGTCCCGGCCCCGCCCGTCGAGGTGGCGGCGCAGGCGGACGCGCCGCAGCCGGTCCAGGCGCCGTCACCCACCGAGCCGCCGACGGACTGAACGGCGATCAAGCGCTGTTGATCGCCCGCGAGGACTACAACCTCCGCGCTTTGCTTGACATCTGCTCCACCAGAACCAGTGTTCCGTGACCGATGGTCTGCGGCATGGGGGCGGCAAATGCGGCTGTTGACGATGATCCTGTTCGGGCTGGCGATCGGTGCGGCGCACCTGCTGGCTCCGAGTCCAGCCAAGGCCTGGGGCGCCCTCGGCCACCTGACGGTCTGCGACCTGGCGTACCGCAACTTGACGCCGACGGCGCGGGCTGCGCTGAACGAGCTGCTGCAATCCCGCCGCGGCGGGACGGTCGTGCAGAGCCGCGACGGGGTCGAGCTGCGGCGTTACACCTCGTTCAACCTGGGCTGCCTGGAAGAGGACGCAAGGCCGCGGAAGCACGCCTCCGACCACTTCATCAATGTGGACCGAACGGTACCGGCAATCACCGCCTCGGCCTGTCCGGGGACGGGGTCTTGCATCCTGGAAGGGATCCGGCGCGACCTCTCGACGCTGAAGGACGCGACGAAAAGCCGGGAGGATCGGGTGTTCGCGCTGATGGCGGTCGGGCACTGGATCGGCGACATCCATCAGCCGCTCCATGTGTCGTTCAAAGATGACGCCGGCGGAAACGGCATAGAGGTCAGCGTCGCCGGCGGCTGCAGCGGCGGGTCGCGCCCGAAGAACCTCCACTCGGTCTGGGACAACTGCCTGCTGCAGGCCGGGATGTTCCAGCGCGTGAGGTTGCGGGCGGACTTCAAGAGCACCTGGGGACCAAACACGATCACTTACCGCGCCGTCGATACGCTCCTGGCGAACACGACCGTGACGGAGGAGCGGTCGCTGGTCGCCGGCGACCCGACGAACTGGGCGGACGAGTCCTATCAGATCACCATCACCCCGGCGGCCCTCTACTGCGCCCCGGCGGGCGGCACATGCGTGTCCGGAGCGCCGCCCACCGGAAAGCTGCGGATCGATCAAGCCTATCTGCGGGCGTTCGACCGGATTGCCCAGGACCGGGTGAGGCTGGCGGGGTTCCGCCTGGCGCACCTGCTGAACCTGGCCCTGGACCCGGACTACACCCAGCCGATTCAGAACTCGACGCAGAACCCGTGACGCGGCCGACAGCTGGACAGGCAGACCGGGCGCGCAAAAAAGGCCGGGCGAAGGATCGCCCGGCCTGATCTGCGTTTTGGAAGGCTTGGCGGCCTTCGAGCCTACATCCGGTAGCGGACGCCGAAGATGATCGTGCGGCCGAAGTGGTTGTTCTCGTACGCCCGGTTGGCTTCCTTATCGACGTAGCGGTCGCGGTAGTCGTCGGTCAGGTTGATCCCTTCCAGCGACAGCTCGAGCTGCTCGGTCACGCGATACTTCACCGAGGCGTCGACGTTCACCGACGAGTTGTAGCCCTCGAAGATGTTCCCCGTCGCGCTGGCGTTGTCGACGAAGCCCGACCGGTAGGCGATCGAGGCGCGGGCGCTGAACTTGCCTTCTTCATAATAGAGCGTGGCGTTGTAGGCGCGCTTGGCGAGACCATAGAGCGTGGAGTCCACATCCGAGCCGGGGTTGCCGCCGCCCGGCGTGATCGCCGGTCCGGTGACCCGGTATGTGACGTTGGAGTCGACGAACGTGGCGTTGGCGATCCCGCCGAAGTTGGCCCAGAAGCCGGGCAGGAAGGTGAACGGCGCCTGGATCGCCAGTTCGACGCCTTTCAAGCTGCCGCCGCTGCCGTTCTCGATCGACGAGATCGTCCAGGCCTGCCCCTCGGGGTTGGACGCCGCGGGCGAGCTCGGGTTGATCACCGACGTCGGGAGCCCGGTGGAAGCGAAGGTGCCGGTCCGCGTGACCGCGAGCGGGAACGACTGGATGTCCTTCTTGAACACCGCGATCGAAGCGAGCGCCTGCGGCGCGAAGTACCATTCCAACGCCACGTCGTAGGCCTTGGCCCGGAAGGGATCCAGGTTCGGGTTCCCGAAGTTGACGCGGTAGTTGAAGCCGTCGACCGTGCCGCCAGGCGTCAGTTGAGGCAGGCTTGGCCGCGTCATCACCTCGGCGGCCGCCGCGCGGATGATCAGCTCTTCCGTGGGGAATACGGCCAGGTTCACGGCCGGGAGCCAGTCGTGATACTTGCGCTTGGCCGTCACCTCGACGCCGCTGTTCAGGCCGGTCGAGGACTGGTCGGTCTCCATGTAACGCAGGCCGGCGTTGGCGGCGAAGCGCAGGCCGCCGATCTCACCCTTGAAGTTGCCCTGCACGAAGCCGCCGGTGTCTTCCTCGCGGACCGAGCGGATGTTGCCGGCGTCGATGGCGGCGGTCCGGCCGTACAGGCCCGTGAAGGCCGCCGCGGCGTCGATGTCCGGCACGATCCACGTCGTGGTGGTTCCCGACGGCTGCCCAGCGTTGCCCAGGTTCACCGTGCGGCTGAGCGCCGCGGTGGCGCGGTAGCCGTAGACCGCGCTGGCGCCGAACACGCTCGACGGCGTGCAGGTGATGGTCCCCAACACGGAGTCCGGGCCCGCAGTCGTGCGGGTCGGGCAGACGACGGTGTCGCGGGTGTAGGCCTCGAGGTCGAAGTCGAAGCGACGGTAGACCGCCCCAGCCACGATCTGGATGCCATCCGTGACATCCCATTCGATGTTCCCGGACACGGTCTTGTACTTGTTCGTGTTGTTCGAAGGCCGGTCGCGCAGCTCGGCGAGCTGGAAGTTCGCCGGGTCGGTCACGCTGGTGCCGAACGTGAGGAGCGGGCTGCGGGAGTCCGTGTAGTCGTAGCGGTAACCCTGGGCGTCGCGGTCGTCGAAGACGAAGGTCGTCTCCACGGGAATGTCGGCGTCGGACTTGGAGATCCCCGCGAGGATGTTGCCCCGGAAGTTGTCGGTGAACTCGTGGCTCGCGTTGACGCTGAACTGATAGAACGTGGTTTCCGACTTGCGCAGGTAATTTTCGGTCCGCACCCAGGCGTCGTCGAACGTGCCCGACACCATGTTGTTCGTGGCCGGGTCGATGGTGAAGTCCCGCACGTTGATCGCGCGCTCGTTGGAGCGGAACAGCACTTCAGCCCACTGCTCGGTGCGGGTCTCGCGGAAGCGCGAGTACAGGCCATCAAGCGAGACCTTGGTCCGCTCGGTCGGCGCCCACTGCAGGCTGCCAGTCAGGCCAAGACGCTCACGGTCGTGACCGACCTTGCCATAGCGCGGGATGCGCGGGTGGAAGGAGAGGGCCGCCGCGTTGCAGCCAGCGCTCGGGACATAGGTCCCGCCGCTGTTCGGCGTCGTGAAGCAGTTGACGCCGTTGACGGAGTCGAACCGGGCCTGCGCCCAGCGGACGGTGTTGTTGCCGAGCTCGAGCGTGTCGTTCTGCGTGTAGGCGGCCGAGAGCGAGGCGCCGAACACGCCGTCCTCGGAACGCCACGCCACCAGGCCGGCCAGGCGGGGCCCGATGTCGTCGCTGAGGTCGTTGTACTGGCCCTGGGCCGAAGCCACGAAGGTCAGGCCGTCCTTGCCGGCGAGCGGGTTGCCCGTGTTGAGGTCGACCACGGCGCCCAGCGAGCCTTCGTCGAGCGAGGCCTCAGCGGTCTTGTGCACGACCAGGGAGTTGAAGAGCTCGGAAGCGAAGACGTTGAAGTCGAAGGCGCGGTCGCGGTTGGGGCTGGCGCCGTCCGTCGAAGTCGCGATGGCTTCCAGGCCGTTGACTCGGACCCGCGTGAACTGGCCGGAGAGGCCGCGGACCGTGATCGCCCGGCCTTCGCCGCCGTCGCGCTGGATCGAGATGCCGGGAATCCGCTGCAGCGACTCGGCGAGGTTCTGGTCAGGGAACTTGGCGATGTCCTCGGCGACGACGACGTCGACGGAGGAGACCGCTTCCCGCTTCACGTTGATGGCGGCGTCAAGCGACTGCCGGAAGCCGGTGACGACGATCTCGTCGACCTCGGCCGGTTCGGCGGCGGACGCGGTCTGAGCGGCGGCTTGGCCCGCAATGCTCATGCCCAGGGCCAGAATGGACGCGCCGCAAACCAGCTGGCGCAGGCGGATTTCGCCCGGTCGCATCATAGATACCTCCCCTGCCACGGAAGCTACGCCCCCGGGTGACCGTCCTCGCGGCCTTGTTGTCCTCGGCCGGCGCACGTTGCCATGACACCGGTGTCATACTAGCCTGGAATCATGCGCTCCGATTTGGAACCAATCCAGGCGTGGAGGGAACATGCCTTTGGCTGACACCGGTGTCAACATCATGACGGCGTCGCTCGGACGGACGCCCAGACGCCCGAACCCCGTGTTCTCGGACGAGTACGAGGTGGTGCGTGCGGTGCTGATCGGCGCCCGTCGAGACGCGGGGCTGAGCCAGCGGGCGCTGGCGGCGCGCCTCGGGAAGACCGGGTCGCACGTGGCGATGATCGAGCGGGGACAGCGTCGCGTCGACCTGCTGGAGTTCTGCCGCATCGCTGACAGCCTGGGCGTTTCGGCGGACGCCCTGGTCTGCCGGATCGCCGAGCGGCTGGGCGCGCTGAAACGCGCCGCCTAGAGTCGCAACGCGGCTTCGAGGTCGGCGTAGGCGCTAGTCACGGCGCCGCGGAACAGGGGTTGCGCCGCCAGCACCGGCGGAAAGACGGTCTCCAGCGCCAGGAAGCGGTCCACGTCCGCCTCCGAGCCGTCGCAGGACGCCGCGACGGCCGCCAGGACGTCGGCCAGCGGGTCGACCAGGACCTCGCCGGCGCGGCGCTGGCGGACCACGAAGCACATCCAGGCGGCGACGCCCACGGCCAGGCGGTCCACCCGGCGGCCGGCGGCCAGGGCCTCCGACGCCGTTTCCAACAGGCGGAAGCGCAGCTTCTGGGAGCCATCCCACGCGATCTGGGACAGCTTGTGGACGATGGCGGGGTTGCGGAACCGCGTCAGCACCTCGCCGATGTAGGCGGGGACATCGAGCTCCGGGGCCGCGAGGCTGGGCGCCACGTCCTGGCGCATCATCCGCTCGACGAAGCCGGCCAGGCGCGGGTCGCCCATGGCGCCGCAGACGGTCTCGTGGCCGAGATCCAGGCCCGCATAGGCAAGGGTGGAATGCGCGCCGTTCAACAGCCGCAGCTTCGCCCGTTCGAACGGGGCCACGGCCCGGGCCACCGTGACCCCGGCGCGCGCGAACAGGGCGGCGTCGGCGCCCAGACTGTCCTCCACCACCCACTGGACGAACCGTTCCCGCTGCACCGGCCAAGCGTCGGTGAGGCCAAGCGCGGCCGCGACCTGCTCGCGCAGCGCGTCGTCGGTCGCCGGGGTGATCGAATCGACCATGCTGGAGGGAAAGGCGGCCTCGGCGTCGATCCACGCCGCAAGGTCCATCTCGCCGCGCGCCTCGGCGAACCGGATCACGGCGCGCCGTAGCTTCAGGCCGTTGTCAGAGAGGTTGTCGCAGCTGATCGTCGTGAACGGCGGCCGGCCGGCGGTCCTGCGGCGACGCAGCGCCTCGGTAATCCAGCCCACGAGACTCACGGGCCGGCCGGTCACGTCGAGATCGCGGCGGATGTCGGGGTGACCGAGGTCCAGCTCGCCGCCGGTCGTCAGGCAGTAGCCCTTCTCGGTCACGGTCGAGGTCACGTAGCGCGCCTGGTCGAGCCGGGCGAACACGGCCTCCGGATCCTCCGGCGCCACCAGAACTTCCGCGATGGAGCCGATGACCTGCACGGCCGGGTCGGCTTCCTTCTCCGCCAGGGCGTAGAGACCGTCCTGTGGGGCGAGGGCGTCCCGGACGTCCGGGCTGCGGAGCGACACGGCGCAGATGGCCAGGTCCGGCTGCCAGGCCAGCATCCGGTCGAAGTACCAGGCCTGATGCGCGCGGTGGAACGCGCCCGGGCCGAAGTGGACGACGCCGATGCGGGTGGCCGCCCGGTCATAGGCGGGGGTGCGGACGGGCGCGGGGACCTGCGCGAGGGTGAGGTTCGAGAGGCGCATCTAGAGGGTGACGCCGCGCTTCCAGAGCGCGATCTCGCGCTCGCCGTTCTCCTCGGCGCGCGTGGGCTGCCCGGAGGCCGTCGCGAGAACAAGGTCCATCAGCCGGTCGGCGGCGGCCTCGACGCTCTCGCCGGCGACGATGCGGCCGGCGTCGAAGTCGATCCAGCGCGGCTTGCGCTGGGCCAGGCCCGAATTGGTGGCGATCTTGAGCGTGGGGGCGGGGAAGCCCAGCGGCGTGCCGCGGCCGGTGGTGAACAGGATCACCGTGGCCCCGGCGGCCGCGAGCGCCGTGGATGAGACCGCGTCGTTGCCCGGCGCTTCGAGAAGGACGACGCCCCGCTCGTGCGCCTGGCCCCCATAGCGCACCACCTCGGTCACGGGACCGCGGCCGCCCTTCTGCACGGCGCCCAGCGACTTCTCCTCGAGGGTGGTGATGCCGCCCTCGATGTTGCCGGGGGAGGGGTTCTCGCTGACCGGCTCGCCATGGCTCAGGAAGTAGCCCTTGAAGTCGTTGACCACGGCGGCGACGTCCTCGAACACCTCGCGGTCGGCGGCGCGGGCCATCAGCAGGCGTTCGGCGCCGAAGATCTCGGGGATCTCGGTGAGGATCGTGGTTCCGCCCGAGCCGCACACCTTGTCGGCGATGCGCCCGACCAGGGGATTGGCGGTCAACCCGGAGAACCCGTCGGACCCTCCACACTTCACCCCGATGACGAGGTCCGAGACGGGGCAGGGCTCGCGCCGGTCGTGCTCGGCGACGGCCACCAGCTCCGCGACGGCCGCCAGGCCGTGCTCGATCTCGTCGCCGGCCGACTGGGCCGTGAAGGCGCGCAGGCGGGAACGGTCCAGGTTCGGGGCAGCGTCGAGCAGCGTCTGCAACTGATTGCTCTCGCAGCCGAGGCCAAGGATCAGCACGCCGCCGGCGTTGGGATGGCTCGCGAGGGCCGCGATCATCGTGCGGGTGGCGTCGAGGTCGCCGCCGAGCTGGGAGCAGCCGAACGGGTGGGTGAGGGCGTGGACGCCGTCGACGAGGCCACGGAACCGGCGGTCAGCGGCCTCGGCGATCTTCTGTGCGGTCCGCGCCACACAGCCCACCGTGCACAGCACCCAGATCTCGTTGCGCACGCCCACCCGGCCGTCCGCGCGGCGATAGCCCTGGAAGGTGGCAGGCGAGGGGGGCGGCAGCGCCTCCGCGGGCGCCGGTTCGTAGGCATAGGTCTCCACACCGGACAGCGCCGTGGCCAGGTTGTGGCTGTGGACGTGGGCCCCGGCGGCGATGGGCTGGGTGGCCTGGCCAATGGGCCAGCCGTACTTGCGCACCGCCTCGCCGGCGGCGATCGCCCGCAGCGCCACCTTGTGCCCGGCGGGAATGTCCCGCGAAGCGACGACGCCCTCCGCGACCCGTTCCCCGGCCGCAACCGGGCGCAGCGCGACGGCCACGTCGTCTCGCGGGTCGATCACGAGGGTTGCGGAAAGGTCGCTCATCGGGCGATGGTAACCGGTGTCATCCAAATCTCAAGCTTGGCTGGCTTGCAGTTGCGGCCCGGCGCAGGCCAGGGAATATGGATAGCGCGTTGCGCGTTCGAAGGATCGGTCCGACTGCCCGTGAAGCCTCCTATGAGCAAACCGCGCGCGCCTGAGGACGGGGGCGTGGAGTCGCGCCGCCGGCCGACCATCAACGACATCGCGCGCCTTGCCGGGGTTTCGAAGAAGACGGTCTCGCGCGTCATCAACGCCTCGCCCTTCGTGCGGGCCGACACCCGGGAGCGGATCGAGGCGGTGATCGCCGAGCTGGGCTACGCACCCGATCCCCAGGCCCGTGGCCTGGCCTATGGCCGGGCGTTCCTCATCGGGCTCGTCTACGACAATCCAAACCCGCAGTACGTCGTGAACATGCAGCTCGGCCTGCTGGACGGCATGAAGGGGTCCGGCTTCGAGCTTGTGGTGCACCCCTGCGACCGCGCCAGCCCGACGTTCCTGGCCGACCTGCGCGGCTTCGTGGAGCGCCAGCGGCTGTTCGGCGTCGTGCTCACGCCGTCGGTGTCCGAGGACGAGCGGGCCGCGGCCCTGATGGCCGAGATCGGCTGCGCCTATGTCCGCGTGGCCTCGGTCAGCCTCGACCGGCCGGAGCACATGATCGAGACCCGCGACCGGCTTGGCGGCCGCGAGGCGGCGGCGCACCTGGCCGAGCTGGGGCATACGCGCATCGCCTTCGTCTCGGGCCCCCCGACTTTCCGCTCGTCGCACGAGCGGCGCTCCGGCTTCGAGGAGGCGCTGGAGGAACGGGGCCTGCACCTGGCGAAGGCCTATGCGGTCGAGGGCGCCTATACCTACGAGTCGGGGATCGAGCGGGGCCGCGAGCTGCTGGCCATGTCGCCGCGGCCGACGGCGATCTTCGCCGGCAACGACGAGATGGCCGCCGGCGTCCTGCAGGCGGCGCGCCAGGCGGGGCTGCGCGTGCCGGAGGATGTGTCCGTCATCGGGTTCGACGACTTCCAGATCGCCTCGCGCCTGTGGCCCACGCTGACCACCGTGCGCACGCCGACCCGCGAGATCGGCCGCCTGGCCGTGGAGCGCCTCATGGGCCGCGACGACGGCGGCCGCGATCCCAAGAGCCGCCTGCCGTCCCTGGTGGTGCGGGACTCCACCGGAGCCCCGCCGAACGAATGAGGCGAAGCCTCAGAGCTTCACCGGCTCCATCTTGGGCGTCAGCAGGTGCACCACCAGCAGCGCCAGCAGGTAGGCCGAGGCGGCCAGGATGAAGATGGGCGTGTAGCTGCCGATCTGCTCCAGGACGTAGCCGGCGTACTTCGACATGGCCATGCCGCCCACGGCGCCGACCATGCCGCCGATACCGATGACGGAGCCCACGGCCGAGCGGGGAAAGACGTCGCTGGGCAGGGTGTAGAGGTTGGCCGAGAAGCCCTGGTGGGCCGCCGTCGCCACACCGATGATCAGCACCGCGACCCACAGGTTCGAGGCCAGGGCCGCGCCCGCGACCGGCACGGCGAGGAGGGCGCAGATCAGCATGGTGGTCTTGCGCGCCCGGTTGATCGACCAGCCCATCTTCATGAACCGTGACGACAGCCAGCCGCCACCGACGCTGCCCACGTCGGACAGCAGGTAGATGGCTACCAGGGGCGGGCCGAAGGTCTTGAGGTCCAGGCCGTGGCGCTTGCCGAGGAAGTCGGGCAGCCAGAACAGGAACATCCACCAGATCGGGTCGATCAGGAACTTCCCGATCGCATAGGCCCAGGTCTCGCGGTAGCCGAGCAGGCGGGTCCACTTCACCTTTTCCACCGGATCCGGCGGGTCGCTCTCGATGTGGGCCAGTTCGGCCGCCGAGACCTTCTTGTGCTCGCGGGGGCGGCGATAGACCAGGAGCCAGATCGGCAGCCAGATCAGGCCCAGCAGGCCGGTGATGATGAAGGTCATCTGCCAGCCGAACGCCAGGGTGACCGCGGGGATCAGCAGGGGGGTGACGATGGCGCCGATGTTGGTGCCGGCGTTGAACAGGCCGGTGGCGAACGCGCGCTCCTTCTTGGGAAACCACTCGGCCACCGCCTTGATGCCGGCCGGGAAGCCGCCGGCCTCGCCGAGGCCCAGGACGACGCGGCTGGCGATGAAACCGCCGAACCCGCGGGCGCCCGCGGTGGCCATATGGCCGATCTGCCAGATCAGGAACGCGATGCCGAAGCCCCAGCGGGCCCCGATGCGGTCCATGATCCCGCCCCAGGCGAGATAGGCCACGGCGTATGCGGCCTGGAAGTAGAGGACGAGATCGGCGTAGTCGGTCTCGCTCCAGCCGAACTCGGCGGTCAGGTCGGCCTTCAGGAGGCCGATCGTCTGCCGGTCGACGTAGTTGATGACCATCGCCATGAAGAGCAGGGCGACGACGACCCAGCGATAGCGCCCCACCGCGGCGGGGGTGGCGTCGGCGGCGTCAGTCCGCGCGGCGGTGGTCATGGGTCTCTCCTCCAGGGCCTTCGGCCGGGACGGCGGGAACCGCGATGCAGCGGATCTCCTCCAGGTCGCCGAAGGTGATGCGGGCCGTTTGTCCGGCCTCGATGTCATGAATGCCGCTCGCCGCGCCGGTCGTCACCAGTTGGCCGGCCCTCAGCGGCCGACCGCGAGCGGCGCAGGCCGCCAGCAGGTAGGCCAGGGACCCCAGGGGGCCGCCGGGAATCGACTCCGGCGAGCCCTCGCCCACGAGTTCGCCCTGGACATAGGCGTGGCAGGGCGGGACCAGGTCCGGGCGCTCGCGCCAGCCGGGGACCACGCGGCCCAGGATCAGGCCGGCGTTGTTGCCGAAATCGGACGCCACGACCCGTGGGCCCAGGACGTTGATGGTGGCGAGCGGGCTGCCGGCGAATTCCACCCCGACCAGGAGGTCGCCCACGTAGTCCAGAGCTTCTTCGGGCGTCCAGTCGAGTTTGTCCGCGGGCGTGTCGCGCCCCATGCGGTAGATATACTCGGCCTCCACCGCCGCGAAGCCACCCGGGATGACGGGCAGGGGCGTGGGATTGGCCGGGTCGGCCTGCCGCACGTTGCGGGCGAAGACCGGGCCCATGACCCGTTGCGCCTTCAACTCGGCCTGGAGTTCCAGCGGAATGCGGCCGACCTTCCAGCCTGCGACCTGGTCCGGCCATAGCCCGATGGCCTGTTCCTGCACCTGGTAGCCGGCGTCCATGTCCGCGGGCAGCGGGCCGGGGAAGTCGGGAAGAGCGCGCGCGCCGAGGCGCGCGGCCACGAACTGGCGCGCGACGGCCGGCGGATCAAACGCGGTCGCGGCCTTCGCCGCCGGAACGGTCACTTGCTTCTTATCCTCCGGCCGGTCCGTCTCGAAGGACTTCGCGGCGCAATTCTCTTCCTTGGGCCGGGACTCTCCGGTCAGGTCGCTGCACATTGTGCGAATGGGTAACCGGTGTCAATTTCGTCCGGAGAAGACAATCCGGACCGGACGCGCTAGTCCGTTACGGCGGGAGCAATTGGCTTGCACGCCAGAATGACACCGGTTACCTACGCGCCGATAGGGAGGAATGGCCGATGACAAGGCCCCTGATGCTGAACCCGGACCGGCTGTTCCCCGCCGAGCCCGCCATCCGGGCCGTGGCGAAGCGCCTGTATGCGCAGGTCAAGGGTCTGCCGATCATCAGCCCGCACGGCCATACCGACCCCGAGTGGTTCGCGGGCGATGCGCCGTTCCCCAACGCCACCGAACTGCTGCTGGCGCCCGACCACTACCTCTATCGGATGCTCTATTCGCAGGGGATCGCGCTGGACGACCTGGGCGTGCCGTCGCGCAAGGGGCCCAGCGGCGCCGATCCGCGGGCGGCGTGGCGGATCCTGGCGTCCAATATCCACCTGTTCCGCGGAACGCCCTCGTCCATGTGGCTCGACCATGTGTTCGCCGAAGTGTTCGGCTTCGACGTGCGCCTGAGCGCCGAGACCGCCGACCTCTATTTCGACCGCATCGGCGAGGCGCTGGCCACGCCGGCTTTCCGGCCGCGGGCGCTGTTCGAGCGGTTCAACATCGAACTGCTGGCGACGACCGAGGCGCCCACCGATCCCCTAAAGCACCACAAGGCCATGCGCGCCTCGGGGTGGAAGGGGCGGGTGGTCACCGCCTATCGCCCCGATCCCGTGCTGGACCCCGAGCACGAGGACTTCACGGCCGAGATCGACCGGTTCGGCGAGATCAGCGGCGAGGACGTGCGCTCCTGGAAGGGCTACCTGGCGGCCCACCGGATTCGCCGGCAGGCGTTCATGGAGATGGGCGCGACCTCCACCGACCACGGCCATCCCACCGCCCAGACCGCCGACCTGTCGGACGCCGAGGCCGAGGCCCTGTTCCGCAAGGTCCTGGGCGGGGCGTTCACGCCCGCCGAAGCCGAGCTGTTCCGCGCCCAGATGCTGACCGAGATGGCGAAGATGAGCCTGGACGACGGGCTGGTCATGCAGATCCATCCGGGCAGCTTCCGCAACCACAACCGTGGCCTCCACGGCGCGTTCGGTCGCGACAAGGGCGCCGACATTCCCACGCGGACGGACTACGTCCGCGCGCTGAAGCCGCTGCTCGACCGGTTCGGCAACGACCCGCGGCTGTCGATCATCGTCTTCACCCTGGACGAGAGCGTCTACGCCCGCGAACTGGCCCCGCTGGCCGGCCATTATCCGGTGCTGAAGCTGGGGCCCGCCTGGTGGTTCCACGACAGTCCCGAGGGCATGCGCCGGTTCCGCGAGCAGACCACCGAGACGGCGGGCTTCTACAACACGGTCGGCTTCAACGACGACACCCGGGCGTTCCTGTCGATCCCCGCGCGCCACGACGTGGCCCGGCGCGTGGACGCGAGCTTCCTGGCGAAGCTGGTGGCGGAGCATCGGCTCGACGAGGGCGATGCGGCCGAGACCATCGTCGACCTGGCCTACAACCTGCCCAAGCGGGCCTACAAACTCGACGAGCCGGCGGCGGAACGCACGCCCGAGCTGGTCTGACGGGAGAGCGCAAGTGTTCAAACGCATCTATCACGCCACCCATCCGGACATGATGGAGGGCGTCGACAACGAGACCCTGCGTCAGCGCTATCTGGTCCAGGACCTGTTCGCGCCCGGCGAGGTGGTGCTGAACTACACCCACTACGAACGCTTCGTGATTGGCGGCGCGGCTCCCGGCGCGGGGGCTCTCAAGCTGCCCGATCAGACCGAGCCGGAGAGCGCCAAGGGCCATCCGTTCCTTGAGCGCCGCGAGATGGGCGTGATCAACGTCTCGGACGTGGCCGGCACGGTGACGGTGGACGGGACCGCCTATGCCCTGGCGCCGAAGGACTGCCTCTACGTGACCATGGGCGCCAAGGACGTGACCTTCGAGGGGGAAGGGGCGCGCTTCTACATCGTCTCCACCCCGGCCCACGCGGCCTTCGAGACCAAGAAGCTGGCCCTGGCCGACGCCGTGCCGCTGGAGCGCGGCGCGCTGGAGACCTCGAACGAGCGGACGATCTACCAGCTGGTGGTGCCCCAGACCTGCAAGTCGGCGCAGCTCCTGCTGGGCCTGACGATCCTCAACACCGGCAGCGTGTGGAACACCATGCCGCCGCACCTGCATGACCGCCGCAGCGAGATCTATTTCTACTTCGGCCTGGGTGAGAACGACCGGGTCTTCCACTTCATGGGCGAGCCGGACAACGCGCGCCACATCGTGATGGCCAACGAGGAGGCGGTGATGTCGCCGCCGTGGTCGATCCACATGGGCTCGGGCACCTCGAACTACGCCTTCATCTGGGCGATGGGCGGCGAGAACCTCGACTACACCGACATGAACGTCCTCGACATCTGCCAGCTGAAATGAGCGCGAACCCCTTCGACCTCAGGGGGCAGGCAGCCCTGGTCACCGGCGCCAACACGGGCCTTGGTCAGGCGATCGCCGTGGGCCTCGCGCAGGCCGGCGCCGACATCGTGGCCGTGGGCCGCAGCGCTCCGGACGAGACCGCCGAGCTGGTGGCCGCCACCGGCCGCAAGCTGCATGCGGTGAGCGCGGACCTGTCCACCACCCAGCCCATCGAGCGGGTGGTCTTCGAGGCCTATGCCGCAGCCGGACGCCTGGACATCCTGGTCAACAACGCCGGCATCATCCGCCGGGCCGACAGCCTCGACTTCACCGAAGAGGACTGGGACGCGGTGATGGACACCAACCTGAAGACCGTCTTTTTCCTCAGCCAGGCGGTGGCCAAGCGCTGGGTGGCGGACGGGCGGGGCGGCAAGATCGTCAACATCGTCTCGCTGCTGTCCTTCCAGGGCGGCATCCGGGTGCCGTCGTACACGGCCTCGAAGAGCGGCCTGGCGGGCCTGACCAAGCTGCTCTGCAACGAGTGGGCGGGGAAGGGAATCAACGTCAACGGCCTGGCGCCCGGCTATTTCGCCACCAACAACACCGCGGCCCTCCAGGCCGACGAGACCCGAAACCGGCAGATCCTGGACCGGATTCCGGCCGGGCGCTGGGGGCAGCCAGCGGACCTCGCCGGCGCAGCGGTCTTCCTCGCGAGCCGCGCAGCGGATTACATGCACGGCGCCATCGTCCCCGTGGACGGCGGCTGGCTGGCGCGCTGAGCCGGCTTCAAGCGTAGGGAAGGACCGCCCAATGGCCCGCGATCGCCTCGTCGTGCTGAACGCCATGATGGACCAGGGGGTGATCCCGGTCTTCTACCACCCGGACCCCGAGGTCTGCGTGAAGGTGATCCAGGCCTGCGCCAACGGCGGGGCCAAGTGCATCGAGTTCACCAACCGCGGCGACTTCGCGAGCCAGGTGTTCCTGGACGTGACGCGCCACTTCGCCAAGGCCGACCCCAGCGTGATCATGGGCGTGGGCTCGGTGGTGGATGCGCCGACGGCGGGGATCTTCATCGCCAACGGGGCGAACTTCGTGGTCGGGCCGCTCCTGAACCCGGACGTGGCCAAGGTCTGCAACCGGCGCATGATCCCCTATTCGCCGGGCTGCGGCACGGCCAGCGAGATCGGCCAGGCCCAGGAGCTGGGCTGCGAGATCGTGAAGGTCTTCCCCGGCGGTTCGGTGGGTGGGCCGGAGTTCGTGAAGGCGGTGCTGGGCCCGATGCCCTGGACCAAGATCATGCCCACCGGTGGCGTGGACGTGGCGGAGGCTTCGCTGCGGCCCTGGTTCGACGCCGGCATCGTGGCCTGCGGCATGGGCTCGAACCTGATCACCAAGGCGCTGCTGGACGCCGGCGACTACGCGGGTATCGAGGCGCGCGTGCGTGAGACGGTGCAGCTCATCAAGACGATCCGGGGCAAGTGATGGGAGGCGGGGGGCTGACGATCCGGCCGGCGGCGGACTGCCGCTGGGACTGCGCGGCCCTCGGCGAGGTCATGTTGCGGTTCGATCCGGGCGAGGGGCGGGTGCGCAACGCGCGCAGCTTCCAGGTCTGGGAAGGCGGCGGCGAGTACAATGTGGCCCGCGCCATGCGCAAGGCGTTCGGCCTGCGGGCGACCGTGGTCACGGCTCTGCCGGACAACGACGTGGGCCGCCTGGCCGAGGACCTGATCCTGCAGGGGGGCGTGGACGTCGGCGAGGTCATCTGGCGTGCGTACGACGGCGTCGGCCGCAACACCCGCGTGGGATTCAATTTCACGGAGCGGGGCTTTGGCCTGCGCCCGGCGTTGGGCGTGTCGGACCGGGGCTATTCCGCCGCCTCTCAGATCGCGTCCGGCGAGGTGGACTGGGACCGCCTGTTCGGGACCGAGGGCGTTCGGTGGTTCCATACGGGGGGCATCTTCGCCGCCCTGGCGCCGCAGACGCCGCAGGTGGTGCTGGAGGCGGTCCGGGCCGCCCGCCGCCATGGGACGGTGGTCTCCTACGACCTCAACTACCGCGCCTCGCTCTGGAAGGCGCTGGGCGATCCCGCCGCGGTCCAGGCCCTCAACCGCGAGATCGCCGCCGAGGTGGACGTGATGTTCGGCGACCCGGCCGGATTCAAGGCTTGCCTGGGCTATGACGCGCCGACCGACTTCCCGGTCTTCGCCGAGGCCGTGGCCCGGGAGTTCGGCTTCAAGGTCGTGGCCAGCACCCGGCGCACGGCCCAGTCGGCCAGCGCCAACGACTGGGGCGCGGTTCTGTGGATGGACGGGACGGTGGTGAGCTCCGAGACGCGAGAGAACCTCGACGTGTTCGACCGGGTCGGCGGCGGCGACGCCTTTGCGTCAGGGGTGGCCTACGCGCTGCTGCAGGGCAAGGGCGCCCAGGCGGCGGTCGACTATGGCGCGGCGCACGGCGCGCTGGCCATGACGACGCCGGGCGACGCCTCCATGGTCGACGTGCGCGAGATCGAGGCGGCGATCGGCGCCACCGGCGCGGCGGTCATCCGCTGAGCCCTCAGGTCCCCGCCTGGACGAACGGGACCTTCTCGAACAGCCGCCGCTCGGCGCCGCGCGGGTCGTCGACCAGCTTCGACGGCGTGTCGAACACCATCGTCTGCCGCCGCTTCAGGTCGTAGCGCTCCCACCGCGGGATGGCCCGGCAGTTGGGGTCGCCGCTGCGCGCGAAGGCCAGGAAGGCCTCGCTCATCTGGTCGGCCATCGCCTGCGCCTGTGGCCCCGTGGCCGAGGCGCCAGGTTTGGCGAGGTTGTCGAACACCATCTGGATGTCGCTGGCGTGGGGCGCCCGCAGGCGCGGGCCGGCGGCGGGGAAGTCGAACTGGTAGACGAAGGCCGGCGTCCCGGCGCGGGCGCGTTCCTCCGCCTCGATGATCGCCGCGCGCCAGGAGCGGGCGGCGGTGGTGGCGCTGAACAGAACGTCGCTAGGGCTATAGGTGGGGTAGAGCCGCCGGTACTCGGCGATCACCGGCTCAGGCAGGATATCGATCCGCATGACGTCCTGGGTGAGGCGGGCCGGCAGCTCGTCCCAGGTCACTGAGAAGTTCTTCGGATCGCCGCCCATGAAGGCTCGGGTCTCGTCGTGCGTGTTGCCGAGGATCATCGGGATCTTCGCCGACTGGGCCGGGGCGTCGGGATAGAACGGGTGGCGCTTCAGCGAGCGCTCGTCGAGCACCGGGCCGAAGTAGAGTCCGCCGAAGCCGAGGACGGGATCCTCGGCGGCCAGCGCTTCGACCAGGCGCTCGGCCGGCAGGGTCCGCAGGGCGTCGGCCTCCTCGGGCTTGAGCTTTAGCGCGTCCAGATAGGCCAGGGTGCGCCGATGGGCGTTGCCGGGGCCCGAGGCGGTGACCTGCTGGCCGCTCATGGTGGCGGCGCGGTGGAAGAGGCCGGCTGCGGCCGGAGTAGCCATCATGGTGGCGATCTTGGCCCCGCCGCCGGACTGGCCGAAGACCATCACCTTGGCCGGGTCGCCGCCGAACTCGGCGATGTTGTCGCGGACCCACTGCAGCGCCAGGATCAGGTCGAGCTGGCCGGCGTTGCCGCTGTCGGCGAGCTCGGGGACCAGGCGGGCGAGGTAGGCGTAGCCGAAGGCGTTCAGGCGGTGGTTCACGGTCACCACCACCACGTCGCCGCGCCGACACAGGCGGACCCCGTCGTACAGCGGCGATGAGCCCGAGCCGCTCGAATAGGCGCCGCCATGCAGATAGACCATCACCGGCCGCCGGCCGCCGTCGCGCAAGGCCGGGGTCCAGACGTTCAGGAACAGGCAGTCTTCGCTGACCGGCTCGCCGACGCGCCCTCGCTGGGGGGAGGCGGAGCCGTAGGCCGTGGCGTCCGCGACCTCGGTCCAGGGCGCGGGTGGGGCGGGGGGCTGGAAGCGGCGGGGTCCCGTGTCGGCGCCGTAGCGGATGCCGCGGAAGCCGAGGATCCCCTCGTCCACGTAGCCTCTCACCGGACCGTGCCGCGTTGCGGCCACGGGCGAGGGCTGAGCCTGCGCCGCCCGCGCGCTCAGCGCCATCGCCGCCGCCCCGAGACCGGCCCCGACCGCACTGCGCCGGGTAAGCTCACCAACCATGGAATCCGCCCTGTTTGCGTGTTTTGAGCACTATGACACCGGTGGCAATTCGCGCTACATCCGTTTCAACGAGAGAGGAAACAGGCATGGTTCGGGGCATATTCGCCGGGCTCGTCGGCGCTTTGGCCTTGGCTTTTTCGGGCGTCGCGGTCGCCCAGTCCCCGACGCCGGGGCCCAGCCGCGAGCAGACGCTGGCGGCCATGAAGACCGCCACCAGTTTCATGGTCGAGAAGGTCGCCTACAACGGCGGCTACGTCTGGTCCTACACGCCCGACATGAAGCGCCGGTGGGGCGAGCTGGAGGCCAAGCCCACCATGATCTGGGTGCAGCCGCCCGGGACCGCGACCATGGGCCACCTGTTCCTCGACGCCTATCACGCCACGGGCGACGACTATTACTACCGCGCGGCGGAGAAGGCGGCCGAGGCGCTCATCTGGGGCCAGCATCCCAGCGGGGGCTGGCACTACATGATCGATTTCGGCGGCGAGGCCTCGATGAAGGACTGGTACGCCACCTATGGCCGCAACGCCTGGCGGATGGAGGAATTCCAGCACTATTGGGGCAACGCCACCTTCGACGACGCCGGCACGTCCGAGGCCATGCAGTTCCTGCTGCGGCTGTACGTCGAGAAGCGCGATCCGAAGTGGCGTCCGGCCCTGGAGAAGGCGATCGATTTCGTGCTGGAGAGCCAGTACCCGATCGGCGGCTGGCCGCAGCGCTATCCGCTGAAGAACGAGTTCAGCCACCACGGCAAACCCGACTACACCAGCTTCATCACCTTCAACGACGATGTCGCCGGCGAGAACATCAAGTTCCTGGTCATGGTCCACCAGGCGCTGGGCGATGCCCGCGCGATGGACGCGGTGACCCGGGCGATGAACAGCTTCATCGTCACCCAGCAGGGCCAGCCACAGCCGGGCTGGGGCCTGCAATACACCGTCTCGGACCTCAAACCCGTGGGCGCGCGGACCTATGAGCCGACGGCGCTGGCGACCCACACGACGGCGAACAACGTCAGCCAGCTGATGAACTTCTACGAGCTGACCGGCGACACCAAGTTCCTGGCCCGCGTGCCTGAGGCGCTGGACTGGCTGGACAAGGTGAAGCTGGCGAGGCCGCGGCCCGATGGCCGCACGCACCCGACCTATATCGAGATCGGCACGGACCGGCCGATCTACGTCCACCGCCGCGGCTCGAACGTCGTCAACGGCGAGTACTATTGGGACTACAGCGACCAGAAGACCCTGGCCCACTACGGCGCGTGGCGGAAGATCGACGTCGCGGCGTTGCGCGCCCGCTACGAACGGCTGAGGAAGACACGCCCAGAGGAGGTGACCCGGGACTCGCCGCTGATCGCCAAGAACCTGGTTCCGCTGCCCAAGTACTTCGCCACCCGCGACCTGGAGACCTCCGATCTGAACATCCGCGCGCAGGGCGAGACCAAGGCGGTGGGCGGCGAGACGGCCGGCAAGCTGATCGGAGCGCTGAACGCGGAAGGCTATTGGCCGACGCCCCTGGTCGCCACGAGCAATGCCTATATGGGCGCGACGCCGCCGGCGAAGGCCGACCGGGACTATTCGACCACCCACGTGGGCGACGCCACCGACACCTCGCCGTACCCGACGGACAATCCGGTCCTGGGGATCTCCACCGGGACCTACATCCAGAACATGACCACCCTGATCGACTATCTGGACCAGGCGCGCTGACCGCCCGGGCTCAGGCGGCGGTGAGCCATCCCCGCCGTGCGGCCCAGGCCAGGAACAGGTCGGGCCAGGCGTGGGCGGGCTTGCCCCGCGCCAGGTAGATCCCGAACCCGTGGCCGCCTTCCTCGAAGATGTGCGCCTCGGCCGGGATCTTGGCGGCGCGCAGGGCGGACAGGTAGTTCAGGCCGTTTTCCACCGGCACCGAAGCGTCGTCCGCCGCATGGACCAGGAAGGTCGGCGGGGTCTGGGCCGTGACCTGGCGGTGGGGCGAGTAGGCGGCCTCAGCCTGCGGCGACGGCGCCGGGCCCAGGAGCGCGGTCCGCGACCCGCAGTGCGCGTGGGGCAGGGACATGTCGATCACGGGATAGAGCAGGGCCGACAGGTCGGGCCGCGCGGACAGGCGGTCGGCTTCGTCGACGGGCGCATAGACCGCGCGGCCGTGGCCCGTGGCCAAGCTGGCCGCCAGATGGCCGCCCGCCGAGCAGCCCAGGAAGGCGAGGCGGGCCGGGTCGATCCCGTAGCGCGGCGCGGCGGCGCGGACCAGGCGCACGGCGCGCTGGGCGTCCTGGAGCGGGGTGTCGGAGGGATTCGCCCACCCCTCGGCCGGCAGCCGATAGCGCAGGACGAAACTGGTCACGCCGGCCTCCGCGAGGCGCCGGGCGATCTCGAACCCCTCCTTGTCGATCACCACGCGGATGTAGCCGCCGCCCGGGGCGATGACACAGGCCGCGCCGTTGGGGCGGGCCGGCCGGAACACGGTCAGCAGGGGCTCGCCGATGCCGGTGACGTAGCGATCCTGGAAGCCGGAGGTCGGGGTTCGGTCGGTGATGACCTCGCGCGGCAAGGCGGCGAGGGCGCCCGGCGGCCTGCCGGGCCACAGCCTGACCGTCTCGGTGGGATCGGCGGCCTGGGCCAGCGCCGGCGTGGCGGCCGCCGTGGAGGCCAGGGCGAGGAGCGTTCTACGGTCCAAATCCATGATGACACCGGTAGCATTCGCGTTTTCCGAGGGCTAGACACATCCCCATGTGGACCCGTCGAACCGTCCTCGCCTCCGCCGTCGCGCTGACCTGCGGTCCCGCCGTCGCCGCGGACTACGCGCGGGCACTGTCGGACGCCTGGGGCGGGCCGGTCGATCCGCTGGCCGCGCATCGCCGCGCCCTGGCGGAGCACCGACGCGTGCTGGCGCGGGCGGATCGGCTGCTGCACACGCAGGGGCTGGTGCGAGGGGGCGTGGCCGAGCGCCTTCGCATCCTCTTTGCGGACGAGCGCCACCTCTACGCCGACGACGACGCGGGCCGGGCTCGCGCGGTGGCCGACATGAACGGCCGGTTGGCGGCGTTGCGGCCCCGGCTGGCGCAGGCGTTCGGCGACCTCGCGATCCCCCCCGCCGAGATCCGCCGCATGTCGCCCGCCGATGAGGCCCAGGGCCGCGGCGGCTATCGCGAGCCCGCGGCCTATTTCGTCGACCTGAAAATGATCCGCGAGCGGCCGGCCTGGACCCTGCCCAGCGTGGCCTTCCACGAGACCGTGCCGGGGCACGCGCTGCAGGCCGCGCTTCAGTCGCCCGATCCGGGCCGGCAGCACTTCCTCAGCGTCTATTCCGAGGCCTGGGCGACCTATGCCGAACAGCTCGCCGCCGACCTGGGCGCCTACGCCGGCGATCCGTTGGGCGAGATCGGCTACCTGCACTGGCGCCTGTTCCGGATGGCGCGGATCGTGGCCGACACGGGGCAGGGCGCCTTGGGCTGGAGCGCCGACCGGGCGACCGCGGCCATGACCGAGCTGCAGGGCCGGCCAATCGCCTTCACCACCATCGAGGCCGATGTGGCGCGGATGCAGCGGCAGCCCGGGGTCTATGCCGCCCAGGGCCTGGGCGCCCTGGAGATCGCGCGCCTGCGGCCGAAGCGCAGCGCCGCCTGGCCGGCTTTCCACCGGGCGATCCTGGCTGACGGCCCCTATCCCTGCGCTATGTTGCGCGCCGTGGTGCGTTCGAAGGAGCTGGGCCAATGATGGACGTGAAGGTCGCCCCGGTCCCCGAAGCCGCCGCGGGCGCTGCGGTCCACTACCTCGAGGACCTGTTCGAGGAGGTCATCCGCTACCTGGACGGCGAGGACGCCGCCGCCCTGGTCAGGCGCGCCCGCGAGGTCGCCCGGCAGGACGACGAGGAGGCGCTGGAGGCGCTGTTCTCGACGCTGCGGCCGGACCAGGCGGTCTATCTGGCCCGCGCCTTCACCTGCGCTTCGCTGCTGTCGAACCTGGGCGAGGACGTCGTCGGCCGCCGCCGCTCGGTGGAGGCGGAGATGGAGGCGGGCGAACTGCCCCACACGCTCACCGACGCCGCACAGCGGCTGGGCCCGAAGGCGGCGGCCCGGATCGTTCCGCGAATGGCGGTGGCGCCGGTGCTGACCGCCCACCCCACGGAGGTCCGCCGCCGGGCGGTGGTGGAGCGCGAGGCCGAGATCGCGCGGCTGATGTCCCTGCGCAATCACCGCCTTCTGCCGCAGGTGGACAAGCGGCTGCGCGAGGACCTGTTCCGCGAGCTGGCGCTGCTGTGGAAGGCGCGGATGCACCGGCCGGACCGGATCAGCCCGGCGGACGAGATCCGCAACTCCCTGGCCATCGTCCGGCGGTCCATCCTGCCGGCCCTGTCCGAGCTCTACGAGGGTTGGAGCGAGCAGTTCGAGACCGCCACGCCCCTGACCCTGGGCTCCTGGCTGGGCGGCGACCGCGACGGCCATCCCGGCGTGACCGGAGAGACCCTCAAGCTCGCCATGCGATCGCAGGCGCGGCTGATCCTCAACCACTATTCCGACGAGGTGCGCCGGCTCTGGTTCGACCTCGCCGTGAGCGTCGACCTCACCCCGGCCAGCGCCGGCGTGCTGGCCCTGGCGGAAGCTTCGCCGCACGCGGGCCGCGACGACGCCCACCGCAAGGACGAGCCCTATCGCCTCGCGCTCCAGGAGGTGTGGGACCGCCTGTCGGCCACCGCCAACCGCCTGGCGGGCGGATCCTGGCCGACCACCTCGCCGCACTATGACGCCGCCGCCGATTTCGTGGCCGACCTGGAGACGATCCGCCAGTCGATCCGCACCCATCTGGGCGAGCGGGTCGTGGGCGCGCGCTTGCGCACCCTGATCGCCGTGGCGCGGGCCTGCGGCTTCCACCTGCTGTCGATCGACCTGCGCCAGAACGCCGACGTCCATGAGCGGATGATCCACGAGCTGTACGTCCGCGCCGGGGTCAACATCGACTACCTGGGCTCGGACGAGGCGGAGCGGGTGCGGGTGCTGACCAAGGAGCTCAGCCACGACCGGCCGCTGCGCTCGCCGTTCCTGGACTACAGCGACGAGACCATGCGGGAACTGGGCGTCCTGGACGCCGCCGCCGAGGTGGTCCGCCTCTACGGTGAGAGGGCGCTGGGCGCCTACATCATCTCCAAGACCGCCACCCTCTCCGACGTGCTGGAGCCGCTGGTGCTGCTGAAGCAGGCCGGCCTGGTGCAGGGCGGCGACAAGGGCCGCAGCGCCATCCGCATCGCGCCGCTGCTGGAGACCATCGGCGACCTGGAGCACGGCCCGGTGCTGTTGAAGGAATGGCTGTCGCTGAGCCTGCCGCCCGAGATGTTCGGCGAGCCCAAGTGGCGCGAGGTGATGCTGGGCTATTCCGACAGCAACAAGGACGGCGGCTATGTCGCCTCGCGCTACAACGTCACCAAGGCCGCGGCCGTCCTGGCGGCCCAGGCGCGGACGCAGGGCGTCGACCTCTGGTACTTCCACGGCCGCGGCGGTTCGGTGGGACGCGGTGGCGGGCCGGCGGCCCAGGCGGTGATGGCCCAGCCGCCGGGGACGGTGAAGGGACGCCTGCGCCTGACCGAGCAGGGCGAGATGATCTCGCGCCGCTTCGGGGACGAGCCCACCGCGCGGCGGAACCTGGACAGCCTGGTCGCCGCCGTCGCCATGGCCAGCGCCCGCACGGCCGACGATGCGGTGGCCGGGTCGACGCGGCTCGAGGCGCTGAGCCAGGCCTCGTTCGAAGCCTACCGCGAACTGGTCTACGGCACGGCGGGCTTCGAGGACTTCTTCTGGGGCGCGACCCCTATTGCCGAGATCGTCGGGCTGAACATCGGCAGCCGGCCCGCCTCGCGCACCGCCAGCCGCCGGATCGAGGACCTGCGGGCGATCCCCTGGGTGTTCTCATGGTCGCAGGCGCGTTTCATGTTGCCGGCCTGGTACGGGTTCGCCGGCGGCGCCGCCAAGGCAGGCATGTCGGCGGACGACCTGCGGGCCCTGGCCGACGACAACCTCTTCGCCTCGATGATCTCGAACATGGAGGTGGCCCTGGCGCAGTCCGACATGGCGATCGCGGCCAAGTACGCGGCGCTGCATCCCGGCGCGGCGGGCAAGGCGATCTTCGAGCGGATCCGGGCTGAGCACGAGGCGGCCTGCGAGCTGGTGCTGGCGATCCGCGGCGGGACCCGCCTGCTCGACAACCACCCGCAGATGGCAGAGTCCGTCGCGCTCGCCGCGGAGGTGGTGGACCCGCTGAACCACCTGCAGCTCGAACTTCTGGCCCGCCGGCGCGCGGGCGACGACGATCCGCAGTTGAAGCTGGCGATCCAGCTGACGGTGGCGGGCGTCGCCTCCGGCCTCAGGAACACCGGCTAGTCGCCACACCGGCGCCGCGATGCTAGGCGAACCAGCGCCATGCGAACGCTTGCCCTTGCCCTGATCCTGACGCTCCCCGCCGCGGCGGCCACGGCCGAACCGCTGCAGGAGGCGCGCTCGGCGACCTCGGCCTGCCTGGCCGCCGTGATCGACAACGCGCCGGTCGAGGACATCGACGGCGACGATGTCACCATCCGTCGCGGCAAGGACCCGGTGAGCTGCACCGTGCGGGTGACGGCTGGCGAGCCGGTCCAGATCCAGGACGCGGTGCAGGCGGCCATCAAGCGCCGGCCCGAACTGCTGGTCCCGGCCAAGACCCGCTGGGAGGCGGGCGACTGGGCGTTCCGCGAGACGTGGTGCAACCTCCCTGGCCGGCGCGCGCTGGCTGTGTTCGTCAGCACCAACAAGCCGGGCCACCAGCCGGTGCTGACCGCCACCGTGTTCGAGACGCCGAAGCGCGACGAGCGCTGCGACCGCGACCTGGGCGTCCAGACGGTGGCGGTGAACGATCCGGCCCCCGCGGAGGCCGCCCCGCCGCCGGCCACGGCGTCGAACGCGCAGGGCCATGCGACCGCGCCGGTGGAGACCGCCGCCGCAGCCGCTCCGGCCGAGACCGCCAAGCCCAAAAAGAAGCAGAGCTGGCTGCGGAAGATCCCGGGCCTGGCGCGTCCGGAGAACTAGGCGGCGGCCACCGCCTCCACGATCCGGCGCCGCTGGGCCGCATCGGGCAGCGGGCCGGTCGCGGCGCCCAGGTTGTCCAGCACGTAGCGTGGGTTCCGCGTGCCCGGGATGGCGCAGGTCACCGCCGGATTGGCCAGCACATACTTCAGCAGCACCTGGGCCCAGCTGCTCGCCCCGATCTCGGCCGCCCAGCCCGGCAGGGGCAGCCGGCGCACGCGGCCGAACAGGTCGCCCCCGGCGAAGGGTCTGTTGATCAGCACCGCCAGCCCCCGTTCGGCGGCCAGGGGCAGGATCCGCGCTTCGGATTCGCGCTCCGCCACCGAGGCGTTGATCTGGATGAAGTCGAGCGCGTGGCGCCGCATGGCGGCCTCCAGGGCGTCGTAGGCGCTCTCGTCGTAGTGGGTGACGCCCACGTACCGGATCGTCCCCGCCGCCTTGGCCGCACGCAGGGTCGGCATGTGGACCTCGAGATCCAGCAGGTTGTGCACCTGCATCAGGTCGATGACCGGGGCCCGAAGCTTGTCGCGCGAGGCGGCGATCTGGGCTTCGCCGGCCGCCCGGCCCCGGGTCCAGACCTTGGTGGCGAGGAACAGGTCCGGCCGCAGCCCGCGCTCGGCGGCCAGGGCGCCGATGGCCGCCTCGGCGCGGCCGTACATGGGCGAGGAGTCCACCACCTTGCCGCCGGCGCGGACGAAGGCCGCGAGCGCCTCGCCGGCCTGCGCCCAGTCGGGGCCGCCGGTCTCCACGTCGAACGCCTGCCAGGTGCCGAGGCCGACGATGGGCAGCGCTTCGCCCGACGAGGGGATCGTGCGCGACAGCAGCGGCTCGGTCGGCATCTTCGGCTCCTGCGCCTCGGCGGGCGCGCGGCCGCAGCCGGCCAGGGTGAGGGCCGCGGCCGAGACGACCTGGCGTCGGGTCCAGCGCATGGGGGCTACCGCCAGACGGCGGCTCCGTTCCAAGATGGCGCAAATCCTGGGGGAAGCGACGATGGGCGACAAGCTGTTCGACACCGATTGGCGGACGATCCGCGTGCAGCGGCGGGAGACGATCGTCGAGGTGGCCCTGTCGCGGCCCGAGGCCCGCAACGCGCTGAACGGCGAGCTGATGGCCGAGCTGACCGAGGCGGCGGCGCTGCTGCGGCTGCGGACCGACGTCCGCGCCGTGATCCTGACCGGGACGGACAGCTACTTCTCGGCCGGGGCGGACCTCTCGGCCAGCCAGGCGCGGACGGCCCTGCCGCTCATCGAGAGCCGGCGCGCGGTCATGGCCGGCCCTGACATGTGCCGGGCCTGGCGCGAGATCGAGGCGGTGACGATCGCGGCCGTCGAGGGGTACTGCATCGGCGGCGGGGCGGCGCTGGCGCTCTCGTGCGACTTCCGGGTGATGGGCGAGGGCGCCTACCTGCGCCTACCGGAGGTCCCGCTGGGTATGAACATGAGCTGGCGCAGCATCCCGGGCATCGTCGCCTTGGTGGGGCCCTCGCGGGCGAAGCAGTTCGTCATGTTCGGCGAGGCGGTGGATGCGGCCAAGTGCCTGGACTGGGGCTTCGCCGACGAGGCGGTCGAAACCGGCGAGGCGCTCGCGGCGGCCCGCCGGTGGGCCGAAAATGTCGCGGCGCTGCCGCCGATCCCGGTCCGGATGACCAAGGAGGCGGTGAACGCGGTGGCTGGGGCCACGGCGCAGGCCTCCACCTACATGGACCGCGACCAGTTCCTGCTCGCCACGTCCACTCAGGATTACCGAGAGGGTCTGGCCGCCTTTCGCGAGAAGCGGCCGGGCCGGTACACGGGCGCCTAGACGCTCTGGGCGACGCACTTGAGTCTGGGCGCGACTGTTGTTGGAGTATGCCGCCCTTGGTTCTCGTCCCCGTCTTCATAGCCGCCGCCGTCGCAGCCACCCCGCCCGCCGCGCCCGACACCTATGCAGCGGGGCGGGCCGCGATCGCGGACCATCACCGGCTGGTGTCGCCGAAGGCGGTGCAGGAGCGCTTCGAGGTCGAGCTGAACGGGACGAAACAGGCGATCAGCGTGCGCGGCGCCGATCGCGACAACCCTATCCTGCTCTGGGTGCACGGCGGACCGGCCGCGCCCGAGACGCCAACGGCCTGGATGTGGCAACGCCCCTGGGAAGACTTCTTCACGGTCGTGCAGTGGGATCAGCGCGGGTCGGGACGGTCGTACCCGCTTAACGATCCGGAGGCCCTCAAACCGACCCTGAAGCCGGAGACCTACGTTGCGGACGCCGTCGCGCTGATCGAGCACCTGAAAGCGCGCTACGGCAAGCGCAAGGTGATCCTGCTGGGCCACAGCTGGGGCTCGGTGGTGGGCCTCAAGGTCGCCGCCCAACGCCCGGACCTGCTCCACGCCTATGTGGGCATGGGTCAGGTCATCAGCTTCCGGGAGAACGAGCGTGTCGGCTACGCCTGGTCGCTGGATCAGGCGCGGAAAGACGGCAACGCCGAGGCCGTCCGCGAACTGGAGGCCATCGCGCCCTATCCGGGCGACGGTCCACTGAACGTGGCAAAGATGACCACCCAGCGGAAGTGGTCGGTCCACTACGGCGGCCTGGCCATGCATCGACAGAACGCCGACTTCTATTTCCGCGCCCGGCGGCTGTCGCCCGAGTACACCCCGGAAGAGCGGGTCGCGATCGGGGCTGGCAGCGAGCTCACCATCGGAACCATGTTCCCCACGCTGGCGACGACCAGCATGTCGGAGATCCGCCGGCTGAAGGTTCCGGTCTACATGCTTCTTGGCCGGGGCGACTACACCACCCCCTCGTCCATCACCGCGGCGTGGATGGAAGGGCTGAAGGCTCCGCGCAAACAGGTCTTCTGGTTCGAGAACTCGGCGCACCTGCCGATGGTCGAACAACCTGGCCTGGTGCTGCGCGCCGTAGTCGACAATGTACGGCCCGAGGCGGTGCGGGCCGGCGACGGCCCGAAACTGGACTGATGCGCGGCCGAGGTGTGCGCCTCAGGCGTTGCGGGCCATGAGGCCCCCGTCGACCGGGATGGTGGTCCCTGTGATGAAGGACGCCGCGGGCAGGCACAGGCTGAGGGTCATGTGGGCCACCTCTTCCGGCCGGCCGTAGCGGCGCAGCGCCGTGCGGCGGCGGGCGTAGGCCTGCTTGTCCTCCTCGGAGATCGCCTCGGTCATGCCGGTGAGGATCGGGCCGGGGCAGATGCAGTTCACGGTGATCCCCTCTGGCCCGAGCTCTACGGCGAGCGCGCGGGTCAGGCCCGTCACCCCCGCCTTGGCGGCGGCGTAGGCGCTGTCCCGGCTGGTGGCGCCCAGGGCCTCGGTGGACGCGATGTTGACGATGCGGGGCGCCTGCGACTTGCGCAGGTGGGGCAGGGCGGCGCGGATCAGCCGCTGCTGGGCGGTGAGTAGAATCGCCAGCGATCGCGTCCAGACTGCGTCGTAACCCTCGGAGTCGATGGGCGAAAACGCGGAGATGCCGGCGTTGTTGACCAGGATGTCGAGGCCGCCGAACCGCCGGGCCACCGCCTCGACGGTCAACGAGATGGCGGCCGCGTCGGCCACGTCGAGGGTCCAGGCCTCGGCGCTGTGGCCGCGGTGGACCAGGTCGTCGGCGACCTCCCGCACGCTCTCGGCGGCGATGTCGGTGCAGGCGACGTGCGCACCCTCGGCGGCGAACACCTCGGCGGTGGCCCGGCCCATGCCGGAGGCCGCGCCGGTGACGAGGACGACGGATCCGGCGACGGAACGGCTGGTCATAGCGAAAGGCCTCCATCGACGATCAGGGTCTGGCCGACCACGTAGCCGGCGAGGGGCGACGCCAGCAGCAGGGCCGCGCCCGCCATGTCCTGCGGCGTGCCCATGCGGCCGAGGGGGATGGCGCGCAGGGCGCCTTCGAGGCGCTCCGGGTGCTCGGTGGTCACCTTGGTGAGCTTGGTGTCGACCAGGCCGGGCGCTAGGCCGACCACGCGGATTCCCTCGGGCGCCCAGGCTTCGCCCAGGGTCTTGGTCAGGCTGACCGCACCGGCCTTGGAGGCGGCGTAGGCGGGGTTGCCACGGTTGGAGGTGTAGCCGGACACCGAGCTGACGATGATGATCACGCCCTTTCGAGCGGCCAACGCCGGTCGGAACTTGCGCGCGCAGTCCATCAGGCTGTCGAGGTTCACCGCCATCACCCGGTCCCAGCCCTCGGGCTCGAACTCCGCGCGGCGGTACTGGACCGTGCCCTGGCAGAGCACCAGCACGTCCAGCGGCTCGATCATGGGAGCGGCCGCGATCTCGTCACGCACGCCGACGTCGACCTTGGCGTAGCCCAGGCCTTCGAGATCGGAGCCTTCGATCCCGTCGTAGTCGGCGGCAGAGGGCCGCGTGCCCCAGACATGAACCTGCGCGCCCCGCTGGCGGAAGCCGTGGGCGATGCCGTTGCCGATCCCGCTGGAGCCGCCCACCACCAGGACGGTCTTGCCCGTGAAGTCGAGATCCATTTGCCTAACGTCCCTGGAAGACCGGCTGGCGCTTCTCAAGGAAGCTGGCGACGCCCTCCCGGTGGTCTTCGGTCTGCATCAGGAGGCGGATCTTCTCGATGGCCCAGGCCCCGATCTCGCGGGGGTCGCCATAGGCGAAGCGGCTGAGGCCGGCTTTCAGGTGGCGCACGGCCAGGGGCGGGTTGGCGGCGATGCGGGCCGCGAGGCCGAGCGCGGTGGGCAGAAGGTCTTCGTGGGGCGTCACCTGGCTCACCAGACGGATGCGCAGGGCCTCCACGGCGTCGAACACATCGCCCGTGAACAGCAGCTCAGCCGCCTTTTCCGGTCCCACGATGGCGGGGAGGCGGTAGAAGCCGCCCACGTCGCAGACCAGGCCGCGCTTGACGAACAGCTCGCCGAACTTCGCCTTCTCGGATGCGATGCGGATGTCGGCGAACAGGGCCAGCTCCATCCCCCAGCCGACAGCCGCGCCGTTGATCGCGGCGATCACCGGCTTGTCGCATTCGAGCGCCGCGATGGCCGCTGGCGTGGCCTGATAGGTCACGGGCAGCGAGCGTTTGGACACGGGTTTCGGCCCGGCCATGATCTCGCCCACGTCGTCGCCAGAGCAAAAGGCGGGGTCGGCGCCGGTGACGATCACGCAGCGGACCTCGTCATCCGCCGCGCTCAGCCGGAACGCCTGCTCGAGCTCGTCATAGGCCTGGTAGTTCAGGGCGTTGCGCCGCTCGGGGCGATCCAGCACGACGGTGGCGACGTGGTCCTCTAGCGTGCAGCGGACGTGCGCGAAACCGGCGCTCTTCTCGGTCAGCGAGACCATGGGCGCTCCTCCCTTTGGAGCATCGTTCGCGTCGGGCCGGGCGAGGTCAACCGTGACGCATGGTCAGCCTTGCCAGCGTCCGGCGGCCGGGGAACATGGGCCAAACGATACGGGGAAACGCATGCCGGAATTCCGCACCATCGACACCGGCCGGGCCACGCTGCGCGCCGCCGTCGAGGGGGAGGGGCCGCTCGTCGTCATGGTCCATGGCTTCCCCGAGAGCTGGTACTCCTGGCGTCACCAGATCGGCCCCATCGCAGCGGCTGGCTATCAGGTGGCCGCGATCGACGTGCGCGGCTACGGCGGCTCGGACAAGCCTAAGCAGGTTGACGCCTACTCGATGCGGGAGCTCACCGCCGACGTGGCCGGCGTCGTCGATGCGCTGGCGCCGGGCCAAATGGCGATCCTGGTGGGCCACGACTGGGGGGCACCCATCGTCTGGAACACCGCGCTGACCCGTCCGGACGTGATCTCCGCGGTTGCGGGCCTCTCGGTGCCCTACACGGGCGTGCCGACCCGGCCCTTCACCGAGATTTTCACCGAGCTGTTCACCAGCAAGGGCCACTTCTTCTACCAGGCCTGGTTCCAGGAGGTCGGGCCGCCGGAGGCCGAGGCGGAGGCGGACGTCCGCGACTTCCTGCGCAAGTTCTACTACGGCATCGCGGGCGAGGCGCCCGACGGCTCGTGGCCGCAGAAGAAGCACGGCGCGAGCATGCTGGAAGGCATGACCGACCCCGAAGTGTTCCCGGCCTGGATGAGCGCCGAAGACCTCGATTACTACGTCGGGGAGTTCGAGCGGTCGGGCTTCTTCGGTCCCATCAGCCGCTACCGGAACCACGAGCGCGACTTCGAATGGCTGCAGGCCTTCAAGGATCGCAAGATCGAGCAGCCCAGCCTGCTGATCGGAGGCGACCGCGACCCGGCGTTCAATGGCTTCGGCCGCATCCCCGACCCGTCGGCGCTGATGCGCGAGCATGTGACGGACCTGCGCGGCGCGCACGTCCTGCCCGGCGTCGGGCACTGGACCCAGCAGGAGCGGCCCGCCGAGGTGACGGCGCTCCTGCTCGACTGGCTGAAGGGGCTCTGAACATGGCCGATCTGGAACTGCGCCAGGAAGGCGAGGTCGTCTGGGCGACCATGAACCGGCCCGACCGGCTGAATGCGCTGAGCCGCAACCTGGTGACCGAGCTGCGCGAGTTCTTCGTCGGCCTCTACTGGCGCCGCGACGTGCGTGTGGTCGTACTGCAGGGGGCGGGGAACGCCTTCTGCGCCGGCCTCGATCTGAAGGAACGCGGCGATCCGCAAGGCTCGCGCTCCATCGGCGCCGGCCTGACCCGCCAGCGGGAGATCAGCGAGATCGTCATCGCCATGCGGCGTTGCCCCCAGCCCATCGTGGCCTGCGTGAATGGCGCGGCCGCGGGCGGCGGCTTCGCCCTGGCCCTCGCCTCCGACGTTCGGATCGCGACGCCGAAGACGCGCATGAACGCCGCCTTCATCCGCATCGGGCTGTCGGCCTGCGACATCGGCGTGAGCTACTTCCTGCCGCGCATGGTGGGCTCGTCGGTGGCGGCCGAATACATGCTGACCGGCCGCTTCATCGACGCCGACCGGGCCTATCAGCTGGGCCTGGTCAGCCGGATCGTGGAGCCGGAACAGCTCGAGGCGGAGGCCAAGAGCTTCGTGGACGACATGCTGCACGCCACGCCGCTGGGCCTGCGCCTGACCAAGGAGGCCCTGAACCACGCCATCGACGCCCAGGGGCTGGAGGCCGCCATCGCCATGGAGGATCGCAACCAGATCCTGGCCAGCTCGGACGGCGACTTCCAGGAGGGCGTGCAGGCGTTCCTGGAAAAGCGCCGGCCGCAGTACACGCAACGGGAGGGCTGAGCGGTGATCGAGCTTTGGCACTGCCCGGACGCGCGCTCGTTCCGGCCGCTGTGGGCGCTGGAAGAGCTGGGGCTGCCCTACGAGCTGCATCTGATGCCGTTCCCGCCGCGCGTCCGCCAGCCGGAGTACCTGGAGGTCAATCCGCTGGGCACCATCCCGGCGATGAAGGACGGCGAAACCTTCATGACCGAGAGCGCGGCGATCGTGCAGTACCTGGTCACCCGCTACGGGCCGAGCGACCTGGCCGTGCCGGCGGACGATCCGGCCTATGGCGCCTGGCTGAACTGGCTGCACTTCGGCGAAGCGACGCTCACGTTCCCGCAGACCCTGGTGCTGCGCTATCGGCAGTTCGAGCCGGGCCGGGCCGAGGTCGTGGCCGACGACTATGCGAAGTGGTTCCTGAGCCGCCTGCGTCACGTGGACCGCGCGCTGGAGACGGGCGATTGGCTCTGCGCCGGGCGGTTCACGGCGGCCGATATTTCCGTGGGTTACGCGCTGCTGCTCGCGCACTCGCTGAAGCTGGACGATCGAATGTCGCCCGCGATCAAGGCTTACTGGAGCCGCCTCAGATCGCGGCCGGCGTTCCTGGCCGCGAAGGCCGCGCAGAAGATGGATCTTTCGGAGGCGCTGTCGTCGTGATCACCCTCTACGACCACCCGTTTTCGCCCTACGCCCAGAAGGTCAAGATCTCCCTCCGCGAGAAGGGACTGGCGTTCGAGGCGCCGATGCCGGGCGGGCTCGGGGCGGGCGGGGCGCAGGGTGCGTTCGTGGACGCGAGCCCGCGGGCCGAGGTGCCGGCGCTGGTGGACGGCGATGTCCGGATCTTCGAGTCCACCATCATCCTGGAATACCTCGACGACGCCTATCCGGAGCCCGCCATGCGCCCGGCCTCGGCCGCCGAGCGCGCGCGGGTGCGGATGCTGGAAGAGGTGATGGACACCCACTTCGAGGCGATCAACTGGGGTCTCTCCGAGATCCGCTGGTTCCGGCGCGCGGAAGGCGAGGCGGCCGAGGCGCTGGTCGCCGCCGCGCGGGCGCAGACCGATGGCTTCTACGCCTGGCTGGAAAAGCAACTCGGCGACCGCGAATGGTTCAACGGCGAAGGCTTCGGCTGGGGCGACCTGTCTGTGGTTCCCTATCTCAACGGCTCGGTGGGGCACGGCCATCCGCCGCCGGAGGGCTCCAGGCTCGCGGCCTGGCTGGCGCGGGCCAATGCGCGGCCCTCGGTGGCGGCCTGCGTCGCCGACATCGCGGCGCTCAACGTGGCCGGCGCCTCCATGACCAACGTCGCCGAGCTTGTCGAGCAGGGACTGTTCAAGCGGGAGTACCGCGACCACCGCCTGGAGTGGATGATCAAGTCGGGCGGCGTCGCGGTGGTGCTGAGGGGCCTTGAGCGCGGCAACATCCGTTTCGCGCCACCCTTCGGCTGAAGATGGCCGCCCGCTTGCCAGCGGGGCGAATTTGGCCGAATGCACGTCCAGTAGCCGGGGGCGTGACAGGTCGATGAACAGGTTCGTTGTGTGGGTGTGCGCTGGCCTTGTCGGCGCACTGGCGGCCTCGGCCGCCATGGCCGATCCGGTCCGGCAGACCAAGGCCCCGTTCCAGGACGCCTTCCGCCAGCTCGAAGGCGAGGAGTGGCCGACCCCCAACGACTATCGCACCGCGAGCGGCGCGCCGGGCCACCGCTACTGGCAGCAGAAGGTCGACTATCGGATCCAGGCCCGCCTGGACGAGGCGACCAAGACCGTCACCGGCAAGGCGACGATCACCTACAGGAACCACTCCCCGGACCGGCTGACCTACCTCTGGCTGCTGCTGGACCAGAACATCTTCCGGCGGGACAGCATCGCCGAGCGTACGGCGACCGTCGGCGCGGCGGACGAGATCAGCCTGGCCGCCCTGCGCCGGGTCCAGATGTTCAAGGACTGGGAGGGCGGCTTCAAGCTGACCTCCGTGAAGGACGGCAGCGGCCGGACCATCCCCCATACCGTCGTCGACAGCCTGATGCGGTTGGACCTGCCCCAGCCGCTGGCCTCGGGCGCCTCCGCGACCTTCACGATCGAATGGTCCTACCGGATGGTGGAGACCAAGGTTGTGGGCAGCCGCGACGGCTACGAGTGCTTCACCAAGCCGGACGAGGACGGCAACTGCCTGTTCCTGGGCGCCCAGTGGTTCCCGCGGCTGGCCCGTTACACGGACTACGAGGGTTGGCACAACAAGGCCTTCCTGGGCGCTGGAGAGTTCACGCTGGAGTTCGGCGACTACGAGGTCGCCCTGACGGTGCCGAACGACCACGTGGTGGCGGCCACCGGCGACCTGACCAACCCCGGCGCGGTGCTGACCGCCGCCCAGCGCCAGCGCCTGGAACAGGCCCGCACGGCGAAGGAGCCGGTTTACATCGTCACCCCGCCCGAGGCCCTGGCCGCCGAAGGCCGCAAGCCGACCGGCGAGAAGACCTGGGTGTTCCAGGCCGACAACGTGCGTGACTTCGCCTGGGCCTCGAGCCGCAAGTTCGTCTGGGACGCCATGGGCGTGCGTCAGGACAGCGCCGAGCGGCCGCTGGTCATGGCCATGAGCTTCTATCCGAAGGAGGCCCGGCCGCTGTGGGACGCCTGGTCGACCAAGGCCATCGCCCACACGCTCGACACCTACAACGACTTCGCCTTCCCCTATCCCTACTCCAAGGCCCAGTCGATCAACGGCATCAACGGGGGCATGGAGTACCCGATGATGACCTTCAACGGGCCGCGGCCGACGAAGGACAAGAAGACCGGGGACCTGACCTACACCGAGCGGACCAAGGCGGGCCTGATCGGCGTCATCATCCACGAGATCGGGCACACCTACTTCCCGATGATCGTCAATTCCGACGAGCGCCAATGGACCTGGATGGACGAGGGCCTGAACACCTTCCTCGAGTTCCAGGCCGAGAAGCGCTGGTCCAAGGACTTCCCGGCCTACGACGGCGAGCCGCGGCACATCGTCGAATACATGGTCAGCCAGAACCAGGTGCCGGTGATGACCCAGTCGGACTCCCTGGTGCAGTTCGGCCCCAACGCCTATTCCAAGCCGGCCACGGCCCTGGTGATCCTGCGCGAGACCGTTCTGGGGCGTGAGCTGTTCGACAAGGCGTTCAAGGACTACGCGACCCGCTGGCGCTTCAAGGGCCCGACGCCCTACGACTTCTTCCGAACCATGGAGGAGAGCAGCGGGGTCGACCTCGACTGGTTCTGGCGCGGCTGGTTCTATTCCACCGACCATGTGGACATCGCCCTCGACGGCGTGACCGCCGGCAAGGTGGAGCCGGCGGACGCCGAGGCCCGCGCCAAGACGCGGCGCGAGCGGGCCGCCGCCGAGCCGCCCAGCCTGACCGAGAGCCGCAACACCGAGCCCACCTATGCCGAGCGCGACCCGAAGGTCCGCGACTACTACGACACGATCAACCGCAACGACGCGACCGTGGCCCAGCGCAAGAAGGCCAAGGAGGCCGACGAGGACCTGACGCCGCAGGAGCGCGTGGCCCGCAACCAGACCGACACCTTCTACCGCTTCCGGTTCCGCAATGTCGGAGGCCTGGTGATGCCGGTGATCCTGAAGCTGGACTTCACCGACGGCAGCACCGAGACGGTCCGCATCCCGGCCGAGATCTGGCGCCGCAACAGCAAGCAGGTCACCTGGCAGTACGTCACCGCCAAGACCCTGAAGCGCGCCGAGCTCGACCCGCTGTGGGAGACGGCTGACGCCGACCGCGACAACAACCTGTTCGAAGGTTCGGGCGTCGAAAAGATCCTGAAGCTGTCGCCGACCCGCCCCGACGACGAGAACAAGCTGAAGGACAACGAGCTGCGCGTTACGCCTGACAGCCTGGCGACGCAGCCGGCGACGAAGCCCAAGTCGGCGGACGCCCCGAAGTGAGGCGGCTGCTCGCCTTCTGCGCGGCGGCGCTGCTTGCACTGCCGGGCGCCGCCGCCGCGCACCGGGGCCACGCCTCGCTGAGCGTGGTGGAGATCGACGCCGCCACCGGCGCGGTGACGATCACGCACCGCATGGCCGCCCACGACGTGGAGCCCGCCCTGTCGGTGATCGCGCCCGACGCGCAGCAGAGCCTGGACGACGCTGACGCCCTCAAGGCGCTGGAGGTCTATGCGGGGCGGGTGTTCAGGCTATGGGACGCAGAAGGCCGGGCCGTGACGCTCCAGCATCGCCGCACGAAGCTGGCCGGCGACAGCGTGGAGCTGGTCTATGGGGCGCTGTTGCCCGCGCCGGCGCAGGCGGTGACGGTGGACTCCGGGCTGCTCGAGGAGGCCCACGCCGACCAGGAGAACCAGGTCAACGTCCGGCGGAGCAAGGTCACCCGCACCGTGCTGTTCCGGGTGGGCGATGCGCCCCAAGAGGTGGTGTTCGAAGGCGGTCGTTGACCGCGCTGCACGGCGCACTTTCCCGGCAAGGTTTCCCAGGCGGCGCCCAAACGGCGCATCGTTGACGTGGCGTCCCCGTTGCAGGCGCGCGCCGTTGGCATAGGCTTGGGGCAACCAAACCACAACCGGGAGGACGGGCATGAGCCCCGCCGACGACCAGGGCGCCGCCGTCGCCGCGCCGCCGCCGTTCAAGCCTTTGCCCCAGAAGGCGCCGGACGTCAGCATCGAGCGGTCGGCCGACGGGACCTACTACGTCCGGTCGAACCATCCGCCGGCCGAGGGCCCCCGCTCCATCGCCCACCTGCTGGCCGAGCGGGCCGCCGCGCACCCCGACCGCCCGTATATCCTGCAGCGCGCCCCGGGCCACGGGCCCTGGCAGGGCGTGACCTATGGCGAAGCCAAGCGCGCCGCGGATGGGATCGCCCAATGGCTCCTGGACCAGGGCCTGACCGGTGAGGACAGCGTGATGGTGCTGTCCGCCAACTCGGTGGAACACGCCCTGATGATGCTGGGCTGCTACACGGCGGGCGTCCCGATCGCGCCGATCAGCCCGGCCTACAGCCTCATCTCCACCGACCACGCCAAGCTGAAGCATTGCTTCGCCACGGTGAAACCCCGGGTGGTGTTCGCCCAGAACAGCGAGATGTTCGCCCGCGCCTTCGAGACGCTGAAGGCGCAGGATCCGACCCTGCGCTTCGTCACCGTCGACGGCGGGGCCGGGACCACGGCGCTGGCCGAACTGACGACCACCGAGCCCACGCCGGCGGTCGAGGCGTCTCGCGAGGCGCTGAACCATGCCACCGTGGCCAAGTACCTGTTCACCTCCGGCTCCACCGGCATGCCCAAGGGGGTGCCCCAGACGCACGGCATGTTCGCCGGCGTGATCGCCGGGATGGAAGGGCTGCGCGACGAGCCGGTCGATCCTGACGTTATCCCCCAGGGGCTGGAATGGATGCCCTGGAGCCACATCTCGGCGGGGAACATCGGCTTCAACGGCGCCATGTGGGCCGGCGCCACGCTGCACCTCGACGAGGGCAAGCCGATCCCGGGGATGTTCGAGACCACCATCAAGAACCTCTACGAGATCTCGCCGATGACCTTCGGCTCGGCGCCCGTGGCGTTCGGCATGCTGGTCGAGGCGATGGAACGCGACCCGGCGCTCCGGAAGAGCTTCTTCAAGAACCTGCGCAGCGCCGGCTACGGCGGGGCGACCCTGTCCACCGACGTCTCCGAGCGGCTGCAGGCCCTGGCCATCGCCGAGACCGGTCATCGCATCCCGCTGACCACCATGTACGGCGCGACCGAGACGCAAGGGATCACGGTGGTCCACTGGATCACCGAGCTGGTCGGGCTGATCGGCCTGCCCCTGCCGGGCATCACGCTGAAGCTCGTGCCGAACGGCTCCAAGCTGGAGGTGCGGGTGAAGGGGCCGACGGTCACCACCGGCTACCACAACGACCCCGAGAAGACGGCCGCGGCCTTCGACGAGGAGGGCTTCTACAAGCTGGGCGACGCCTGCCGTTTCCTGGACCCCGGGCGCCCGGAGCTGGGCCTGGTGTTCGACGGCCGCGTGACCGAGGACTTCAAGCTGGACAGCGGCACCTGGGTGTCGGTCGGCACCCTGCGGCCGGACCTGGTGGCGGCCTGCACGCCGTACGCCTTCGACATGGTCATCGCCGGCCAGGACAAACCGTTCGCCAGCGCCCTGATCTGGCCGTCCCCGGCGGCCCTGCCCACCCTGGGCGACAATCCCATCGAAAGGCTCAAGGCCGAACTCAAGGAACGCATCGCGGCGTTCAACGCCACGGCGGGCGGCTCCTCGCGCCGGATCGCCCGCTTCATCGTCATGCTGGAGCCGCCGTCGATCGACGCGGGCGAGATCACAGACAAGGGCTATGTGAACCAGCGGGCGACCCTGGAGCGCCGTCACGCCCTGGTCGAGGCCCTCTACGCCAACCCGCCCGGCGATGGGGTCGTGGTCGTCTAGATGACCGCCGAGCTCATCCTCCACCATTACGACACCTCGCCCTTCTCGGAGAAGGTGCGGTTGATGTTCGGCATCAAGGGGCTGTCCTGGCGCTCGGTGATCCAGCCGGTGATCATGCCCAAGCCCGATCTGATCCCCCTGACGGGCGGCTATCGGCGCATCCCGGTGATGCAGATCGGGGCGGACGTCTACTGCGACACCCAGGTGATCCTGGCCGAGATCGAGCGGCGCCATCCCGAGCCTCGTGTGGTGACGGGCGCCGACTGGGCGGTGAACCTGTGGGCCGATCGCCTGTGGTTCCAGGCCAGCGTGGCCCTGATCTTCGCGGAGATGGGCGAGCGGGTCCCCAAGGACTTCATCGCCGACCGCGAGAAACTGTCGGGCCGGCCCTTCGATGTGGCGGCCATGAAGGCGGCGGCGCCGTTCATGCGCCAGCAGTGGCGGGCCTATGCCGGTTGGATGGAGGAGGGCTTGGCCAGCGGTGACTTCCTGGGCGGGGCGAAGCCGTCGCTGGCGGACGTCGCCGCCTGGATGAACGTCTGGTGGCTGGGCGCGGCGGCGCCCGCCGTGGCGGATGATATGCTCGCCGGCCTGCCGCGGACCCTGGCCTGGCGTGAGCGCCTGCGCGCCATCGGTCATGGGACACGCCAGGAGATGGCGCCGTCCGAAGCGCTGCAGGCGGCCACGGCGGCGACGCCGGCGGACGAGGGCGTCTGCGCGCCCGGCGACCCCACCGGGCTCAAGAAGGGCGACGCGGCCGTCGTCCAGGCCGACGACTATGGGCGCGACCCCGTCGAGGGCGTACTCGTGAACCTGACCAACGACCGGATCACCCTGGCCCGCGAATGCGGCGAGCTGGACGTGATCCATGTGCATTTCCCGCGCGCGGGCTACGTCCTCGCCCGCCGCTAGATCGCTGGCGATCTAGCGTCTTTGAACTTTTGATTTGCGTCGTCCGGGCGTCGAACCGGCTTCCACTTCGCCTGACGACGCAACCGGTAGGAGGAGCAGACGATGAACGACCGCGTGAAGGTGGAGATCCAGGACGGCGTCGCCGACGTGCGCTTGGTGCGGACCGACAAGATGAACGCCCTGGATAACGCCATGTTCGAGGCCCTGATCCAGACAGGGGAGCGGCTGAAGGGCGAGCAGGGCCTGCGGGCGGTGGTGCTGTCGGGGGAGGGGCGGGCATTCTGCGCCGGCCTCGACATGGGCAACTTCCAGTCCATGGCCTCGGGCGAGCGTCAAGGGGGCAAGGGCACGGCCGGACCGCTGCTGACCCCGAAGCGCACCCCCGGCGGGTCGAACCGCGCGCAACATGCCGTGATGGTCTGGCGCGAGATCCCCGTCCCGGTGATCGCCGCGGTGCACGGGGTGGCGTTCGGCGGCGGCTTCCAGCTCGCCCTGGCGCCCGACATGCGTTTCGTGGCGCACGACACCAAGATGTCGGTGATGGAGATCAAGTGGGGCCTCGTGCCCGACATGGCCGGCATGGTGCTGATGCGCGGCCTGGTGCGCGACGACGTGGCGCGCGACCTGACCTATTCAGGTCGGATCTTCACGGGTGAGGAGGCGCTGGCCATGGGCCTGGCGACGCGGGTGTCGGAACATCCGCTGGCCGAGGCGCTGGCCTATGCGAAGGACGTGGCGGGCCGCAATCCGCACGCGATCCGCGCGGCCAAGCGGCTGCTGAACCTGGCGGCTCAGGGCGACCAGCACGAGATCCTGCTGGAGGAGAGCCGCGAGCAGGCGGCGTTGATCGGCTCGCCCAACCAGGTCGAGGCCGTCATGGCCAATATGCAGAAGCGTGCGCCGAACTTCGCCGAAGCCGAGGTCGAGACCCCGGCGCCGGTTCCGTTCGGCGCAACCTGAACTTAGCGCGAGGCCAGCTTGATGCCGGCGGCGGCGGCGAGCGCCGGGTCGTTGGCGCGCGTCACGGCGTCGGCCACCGCATGCTTGAAGCACGAGGCGTACATTTCGCGCGGGAACGAGGCGCCCACGACGGCCTGCTGGCAGACCTTCTTGGCGGCCTTGGCGATGTCGGCGTGCAGTTGCTCGGTGGTCTTGCCGGCGACGGCGACCTTCATCGACTGAGCGCTGGCGGGAGCGGCGACGAGCATGACGGCCGCGGCGGCGATGGTCAGGGTACGGATCATGATGTTCTTCCGGGACAAGGGTTTGCCAAACCCCTTTCCGACGTTCCTCTCGGCGGGCCGGGAGACTGACGCTCACCGTGTCCACCACCGATGCGCCATGATTCCGCCGCTCTTCCGCTGACGCAAGCGCTAAGTTGCTGCGACGCAGCAACAATGGTGCGATGCAAACAGAACGTTGTTAAGTTACGGGCGCCCGCCCCTCGGACAGCCGTTAATTTGGGCGCCTTTGCAAGGCTCAGCTTGCGACGCCCTGTCGCAACTCAGCCGCGGCCCACGAACGGCATCTGAGTCGCCATCACGGTCATGAACTGGACGTTGGCCGACAGCGGCAGCCCCGCCATGTAGAGGACCGCATCGGCGACCGCCTGCACGTCCATGGTCGGCTCCACCTTCAGCGAACCGTCCGGCTGGGGCACGCCCTTGGCCATGGCGCGGGTCATGTCGGTGGCGGCGTTGCCAATATCGATCTGGCCGCAGGCGATGTCGTAGGCGCGCCCGTCCAGCGAGGTCGAGCGGGTCAGGCCGGTGATGGCGTGCTTGGTCGCGGTGTAGGCGATCGAGCGGGGGCGGGGCGCGTGCGCCGAGATCGAGCCGTTGTTGATGATCCGCCCGCCGCGCGGGTCTTGGTCCTTCATCAGGCGGAACGCGGCCCGGGTGCAGAGGAAGGCGCCCGTGAGGTTCACGTCGACCACGCGCCGCCAGTGCTCGATGGAATGGTCCTCGAGAGGCGTGGGCGGCGCCCCGGTCCCGGCGTTGTTGAACAGCAGGTCCAGCCGCCCAAAGCGGCCCTTCGTGGCCGTGAACAAGGCGTCGACCGACTCGGGGTCCGCCACGTCCGTCGGCTGGACCAGCGTGGCTTCCGCCCCGGCAAGATCGGCTGTTTCCTGCAAGACATCGGCGCGGCGACCGGCGAGTGTAACGCTCCACCCGGACCGAACGAGCGCTAAGGAAACTGCCCGCCCGATTCCGCTGCCCGCCCCCGTGACGATGGCGACCTTGGCCATTGCGCTCTCCATACCGTGTCTTTAGCCCTCGCGGCGCCCACCGCACCAGCCAGACGAGCCAGCATGCCCGATATCCCGCCGCTCCCGGCTCCGGAAGTCGAGATCGTCGTCGTCCATCCGCCTCGGCTCGCCCCGCTGGGC
>NZ_LSJI01000181.1 GCF_001557235.1 Phenylobacterium sp. CCH9-H3
CGGGCTCGACACCAGGAGCAGCAGCCCCCGCCGCACCGTCTCCCAAGGCTTATGATGATCGTCCGGCGTCAACCCACTGCCCCTCTGGCCGCGAAGCCGCCCTTAGACACCAAGTCCCCGCCGCCCGCCAAGCGCGCCGCGGGCGTGCGTGTCCTGAACCACGAACCACACGAACCCCACGAACGGGCCCAGGCATCTCGGACCTTGCCGCCCCGCGCCGCAGGCGCTGTCAGTTGAACCGCAGAAAACGCAGAACAAAGACCCAGGCGCGCGTCCCGCCTCGACCCCGGCCTTCTGCGTCCTTCTGCGTCTTCTGCGGTTGAATCATATCGGCGCTGGCACGCAAGAAGACCTCCGGCCTCGCAGCCCGCACGACCCGTTCGTGTGGTTCGTGTGGTTCGTGGTTGAACGCACGCCCCCCGCCGCGCCCCCGCGCTATTCCACATTCTGCACCTGCTCGCGGAACTGCTCTATGGTCGCCTTCAGGTCCAGGCCCACCGCCGTCAGGGCCCCGGCCTGCGACTTGGAGCACAGGGTATTGGCCTCGCGCATGAACTCCTGGGTCAGGAAGTCCAGCCGCCGGCCCACCGCCCCATCCGACGCCAGCAGCCCGCGGGCCGCCTCCACGTGGGTGCGCAGCCGGTCCAGCTCCTCCTGCACGTCGGCCTTCACCGCCATGGCGGCGGCCTCCTGCACGATCCGCTCCTCGGTGGCCGCCTCGCCGGCCAGCTCCTTCAGCCGCGCCTCGAAGCGGGCCTTGATCGCCGCCGGCTGGCCGGCCGCCACGTCCCGCGCCTGCCCGGCCAGGTCGCCGATCCGGTCCACCTGGGCGTGCAGCACGCTCAGCAGGGCCGTCCCCTCTTCCCGCCGGGCGGCGGCCAGGCCATCCAGGGCCACGGCGATGCTGGCGGCCATGGCGGCCTCGACCTCGGCCTGCACCTCCGGGTCCAGCCCCGCGTCGTCCGCCTCGATTACGCCCCGCAGCGACAGCAGCCCGTCCAGGCTGGGCGGCATGATCCGCCCGTCCTGCATGAACGGCGCGCCCAGGGCCAGGTAGCGCTCCAGCTGCTCCACGTTCACCCGCACCTGCGCCGCGCCCTCGCTGCGCTTGGCGTTGAGGCCCACGGTCAGGTTGCCGCGCTGGAAGCGGGCCTGGGCGCCCTCGCGCGCGGCCCGGTCCAGGGTCTCGAACCCCGGCGGCCCGCGGAACCGGACCTCCAGGTTCCGGCCGTTGACGCTCCGCGCCTCGACCGCCCACGTCCACCCGGCGTGCGCCCCCTCGGCCCGCCCAAACCCCGTCATCCCCGAGATCGGCATCAGCTCTCACCCCGCGCCGCAGGCGCCGTCAATTGAACCGCAGAAAACGCAGAAAGCGCAGAAGAAGAATGATCGTAGCGCAGTCCCGGCCGCGACCCCGGCTTTCTGCGATCTTCTGCGTTTTCTGCGGTTGAATCATACGGGCGCTGACGCGCCGGACCGCCCGCAGCCTCACAGCCCGCACGGCCCGTTCGTGTGGTTCGTGTGGTTCGTGGTCGACGCCAGGCACCCCGACGCCCCACAGCGCCGCGGACCATCACCGCCCGCCCGTCGCCGCGCGGTCGCGTTCGATCTGGCGCCAGCGCTGGACGTTCTTCTCGTGCTGTTCGTAGGTGGTGGCGAAGGCGTGGCCGCCCGTCCCGTCCGCCACGAAATAGAGCTCGTCCGTCTTCGGCGGGTTCAGCACCGCCGCCAGGGACTCCCGCCCGGGGTTAGCGATCGGCCCCGGCGGCAGGCCGGCCACCTTGTACGAGTTCCAGGGGCTCTCGGCGGCCAGTTCCGAGGCGCGGATGCCCCGCCCCAGCGGCCGGCCCTTGGTCAGGCCATAGATGATCGTCGGGTCGCTCTGCAGCAGCATCCCGGCCCGCAGGCGGTTGATGAAGATCGCCGCCACCCGCGGCCGCTCCGCCGCCACGCCCGTCTCCTTCTCGACGATGGAGGCCAGGATCACCGCCTCCTGCGGCGTGGCCAGCGGCAGGCCCGGCTGGCGTTCGGCCCACAGCTTGGCCAGCACCTCGTCGTGCGCCTTGCGCATCCGCTGGATCACCGCCTCGCGGCTCTCCCCGCGCTGGATGTCGTAGGTGTCGGGCAGGACCGAGCCCTCGGGCGGTTCCGTGGCGGTTCCGGTCAGCACGGGCGAGGCGTTCACCGCGTCCAGCACCATGCCGCTGGTCCAGCCCTCGGGGATCGTGATCGATCGGCGCACCACCTTGCCGGCGCGGATGTCGCCCAGCACCTTGGCCATGGAGGCGCCGGTGCGGAACTCGTACTCGCCCGCCTTCAGGTCGCCCGCCGCGCCCGTCACCCGCGCCGCCAGGGCGAAGAGGCCCGCCGACGAGATCACCCCGGCCGCCTGCAGCGTCTCGCCGATCCGGCTCACGCCCGATCCGCGCTCCAGCACTACCACGGTGGAGGCGCCCTCCCGGGCCTTGGGGCCCGGTCCGGCGTAGGTCCAGACCCCCGCCAGGGCGATCAGCATGGCCAGGCCCAGGGCGATCAGGGCGCCCCCGCCCGCGGCCCTCCTGCTGATCCGGCCGCGGCTCACGCGTACTTCTTGAAGATCACCGAGGCGTTGGTGCCGCCGAAGCCGAAGCTGTTCGACAGCGCCACATTGATCTCCATCGGCTTGGCCTTGTGGGCCACCAGGTCGATGGGCGTCTCGACGGAGGGGTTGTCCAGGTTGATGGTCGGCGGGGCGATCTGGTCGCGGATCGCCAGGCAGCTGAACGCCGCCTCGATGGCGCCGGCCGCGCCCAGGAGGTGCCCGGTGGCCGACTTGGTGGAGCTCATGGTGGCCTTGGCCGCCGCATTGCCCAGGAGCCGCTCGACCGCGCCCAGCTCGATCTCGTCGCCCAGGGGCGTGGAGGTGCCGTGGGCGTTGATGTAGTCGATGTCGCCCGGGTCGATGCCGGCGTCCTTGATGGCCGCCTTCATGGCCCGGAAGCCGCCGTCGCCGTCCTCGGCCGGGGCGGTGATGTGATAGGCGTCGCCCGCCAGGCCGTAGCCGATGATCTCGGCGTAGATCTTGGCCCCGCGGGCCTTGGCGTGCTCCAGCTCCTCCAGCACCAGGATGCCGGCGCCCTCGCCCATGACGAAGCCGTCGCGGTCCTTGTCGTAGGGGCGGCTGGCCTTGGTGGGCTCGTCGTTGAAGCCGGTCGACATGGCGCGGCAGGCGATGAAGCCGGCGATGCCCACCGGCACCACGCTGGCTTCCGCCCCGCCAGCGATCATCACGTCGGCGTCGCCGTACTTGATCAGCCGGGCCGCGTCGCCGATGGCGTGGGCGCCCGTGGCGCAGGCGGTGACTACGGCGTGGTTGGGGCCCTTGAAGCCGTAGCGGATCGAGACCTGGCCCGAGACCAGGTTGATCAGGGCCGAGGGGATGAAGAACGGGCTGACCCGGCGGGGGCCCTTCTCGTGCAGCTCGATGGCCGTCTCGGCGATGGTGCCGAGACCCCCGATGCCCGAGCCGATCATGACGCCGGTCCGCTCGCGGTCCTCGTCGGTCTTGGGCTCCCAGCCCGAATCCTTCACCGCCTCGTCCGCTGCGGCGATGCCGTAGAGGATGAAGTCGTCGACCCGGCGGCGGTCCTTCGGCGACAGGGTCTGGTCGGGGTCGAACGAGCCCGGAATGTCCGGCCCGCCCCCGCCGCGGCCGTCCACGCGGGGCACTTCGCACGCCACCTTGCAGGCGTAGTCGGACACATCGAAGGCCGTGATGTTCCCGGCCCCGGACTTGCCCTCCAGGATCTTCTTCCAGCTCAGTTCGGTCCCCTGCCCCAGCGGGGTGAGGAGCCCGATGCCGGTGACGACGACTCGACGCATGGCGATGACCTCAGAAACGGAACCGCCGCGCCATCGGGTCTTCCCCAGCGACGCGGCGGCTCTTTGATTCCAGGAACTTAGTCCGGACGGGCTTAGCCGCCCAGCCGCTCTTGAATGAACTTCACGGCGTCGCCGACGGTCTGGATATGCTCCGCCGCGTCGTCCGGGATCTCGATGTCGAACTCCTCTTCGAAGGCCATGACCAGCTCGACGTTGTCGAGGCTGTCGGCGCCGAGGTCGTCGATGAAGGAAGCCTTCTCGGTGACCTTCTCGGGGTCGGCATCGAGGTGTTCGATCACAATCTTACGGACGCGTTCAAGAACGTCGGACATTTGGTAGGTCCCTCAGGGCTTAGTCAGTGCTTGCATCGACGACGGGGACCGTGAAGTCAACTGTCGCCTTGGTGATCGAATTCGGGCGCCGGGTAGCATGTTCCGGACGCCCCGCGATAGTCAGATCATGGCCATGCCGCCGTTGACGTGCAGGGTCTGGCCGGTGACGTACCCGGCTTCGTCGGACGCCAGATAGGCGCAAGCGGCCGCCACGTCACCCCCCGCCCCCAGCCGGCCCGCTGGGATGGTGGCCAGGATTCCGGCCCGTTGCTGCTCGTTAAGCGCGTCGGTCATGGGGCTCGCGATGAAGCCCGGGGCCACGCAGTTGACCGTGATCCCGCGGGTGGCGACCTCCTGGGCCAGCGCCTTCGAGAACCCGATCATACCCGCCTTCGACGCCGCGTAGTTCGCCTGGCCAGGATTGCCGGTCACGCCGACGACGGAGGTGATGCCGATGATGCGGCCGAAGCGGCGCTTCATCATTCCGCGCATGGCGGCGCGGCTGAGGCGGAAGTAGCTCTCCAGGTTGACCTTGAGCACCGTCTCCCAGTCCTCGTCCTTCATCCGCATCAGAAGGCCGTCCTTCGTGATCCCCGCGTTGGCCACGAGGATGTCGAGCGGACGACCCGAGGCCGCCTCGGCCGCTTCGATCAGACCGTCGACGGCCGCCGAATCGGCCAGGTTGGCCGCGGCCACGGAAGCCCGCTCGCCGAGCCGGCTCGCGAGGTCCCGCAAGACGGGCTCCCGGGTTCCGGAGAGCACCACATGGGCGCCCTGGGCATGGAGGGTGGTGGCGATCTCGATGCCGATGCCGCCCGTGGCGCCGGTGACGAGGGCGGTCTTGCCGGTGAGTTCGAACATGGGCGCCTCTTAGAGCGACTTGGCGAAAGCTTCGAGGTCGGCGGGGCCGTTCAGGGGAACGGCTTCCGCATCGGGAGCGATCCGTTTGGCCATGCCCGACAGCACCTTGCCGGCGCCCGCCTCCGCGAAGCGGGTGACGCCGCCCGTCTCGGCCATCCAGATCATGCTTTCGCGCCAGCGGACGCGGCCCGTGACCTGTTCCACCAGCATCCGGCGGATCGCCTCCGGGTCGTTCGTGGGGGTTGCGATGACGTTGGCCACCAGCGGCGCACGCGGCGCGATGATCGTGGCGCCGGCCAGAGCTTCGGCCATCTCGTCGGCCGCCGGCTGCATCAGCGGGCAGTGGAAGGGCGCCGAGACGTTGAGCGGGATCGCGCGCGCGCCCAGCTCCTTGGCCTTCTCGATGGCCTTGTCGACGGCCGCCTTGGCCCCGGAGATGACGACGTTGCCGTTGTTGTTGTCGTTGGCCACGACGCAGACTCCAACCTCCGCGCCGGCGTTCGCGGCTTCTTCGGCCAAGGCGAGGTCGGTCTTCGGACCGATCAGCGACGCCATGGCGCCCTGCCCCACCGGCACGGCCCGCTGCATGGCCTGGCCGCGCAGCTTCAGCAGGCGCGCGGTGTCCGAAAGGCTGATGGCGCCGGCAGCGGCCAGGGCGGAATATTCCCCCAGGCTGTGGCCCGCCACGAACGCCGCCTTTTCGACGCTCACGCCAAATTCCTTCTCGAGCGTCCGCATCGCCGCCATGCTGACCGCCATCAGCGCGGGCTGGGCGTTCTCGGTGAGCGTGAGCTGATCCTCGGGACCGTCCTTCATCAGCGCGAACAGCTTCTGCTTCAGCGCCTCGTCGACTTCCTGGAAGACCTCGCGGGCCGACGCGAAAGCTTCGGCCAGGTCCTGGCCCATGCCGACGGCCTGGCTGCCTTGTCCGGGAAAGAGAAAGGCGAGGGTCATGGCGACACCGCTCCTGGTGATTCCGAGGCGCGAGGGTTAGGGGATACAACTGCCAAGAACAAGAATGACAAGTTGGGAAGTAACGCATGAAGGCCGTGATCCGACGCGACAAGCGACTGGTCTGCGACGAGATCGCGGACCTCAGGCCCGCCGAGGGACAGGTGCTGGTGAAGACCCTGGCCTGCGGGATCTGCGGCTCCGATCTGCACGCCCTGCACCACATGGAGCACATGATCGACCTGTCGCGCCGGGCCGGGGCGCCTGACAACGGCTTCGATCCCGCCGCCGACACCGTGTTCGGCCACGAGTTCTGCGCCGAGATCCTGGATCATGGCCCGGGCTCGCTGAAGGCCCTCAAGGCCGGAACGCGGGTCGTCAGCGTTCCCGTCACGATGCACGGCGGGGGGATCGAGGCGTTGGGCTTCTCCAACCGGCTGCCGGGCGGCTTCGCCGAACAGATGCTGTTGACGGAGGCCATGATGCTGGAGGTCCCCAACGGCCTGCCGACGGACAAGGCGGCCCTGACCGAGCCCTTCGCGGTCGGCGCCCACGCGGTCGCCAAGGCCAAGCTGGAGCCCAAGTCGGTTTCGCTCGTGGTCGGCTGCGGACCGGTCGGGCTCGCCGTGATCGCGGCGCTCAAGGCTCAGGGGTACGGCCCGGTCATCGCGGCCGATTTCTCGCCCCGTCGCCGGGCCGCGGCCGAGAAGCTGGGCGCCGACGTCGTGGTCGATCCCGCAGTCGAGAACCCCCACGAGCGCTGGGAGACGCGGGGCGTCCCGCGCAGCCGCGCCGCCCAGACGATGATGCGGATGATGGGCAACGCCATCGCCCAGCCGGTGGTCTTCGAATGCGTGGGCTCGCCCGGGGTCCTGCAGGCCCTGATCGAGGCCGCGCCCGCCGGCGCCCAGATCGTCGTGGCCGGCGTCTGCATGGAGACCGACAAGATCGAGCCGTCGATCGCCATCACCAAGGAGATCGAACTCACCTTCGTGTTCGGCTACACGCCCGAGGAATTCGCCCTCACCCTGCGCCAGCTGGCCGAAGGTGTGATCGACGTTTCAGGCCTCGTGACCGGATCCGTGGCGCTCGACGGCGTGGCCGGGGCGTTCACGGCGCTTGGCGACCCCGAGGCGCACGTGAAGATCCTGGTGCGGCCGAACGGCTAGAGCCCGGGCGCCCGGCCGGGGTGGTCCCGCATATAGGCCTGGGCCGCAGCGGTCAGCGCCGGCGAGGCGAGGCCGTCGATCGGGCCGATGTAGTACCCCTGCTGGGCGAGGTAGGTCTGCGTATCGACCAGGGAGACCTGCTCGGCGGGTGCGACTTCGGACGTGGTCTCCAGTCG
>NZ_LSJI01000182.1 GCF_001557235.1 Phenylobacterium sp. CCH9-H3
GCCCGCCGCGGCCGCCACGCTGCTTGCGGCCCTGCTGTCCAGCGTCGCCCTGCCCGCCCATGCCCAGCAGACGACCCAATCCGCGGCCCCGGCCTCCGAGGAGGACGAATACGCCGACGAGACCGTGGAGGAGCTGGTGGTGGTGGGCACGCGCGAGCGGCCCCTGCCCGGCGCGGTGGTCGGCGACATCCAGCCGGAGGTGCAGCTGCGCCCGGCCGAGATCCAGGCCTATGGGGTCAGTTCGGTGGCCGACCTGCTCGCCGCCCTGGCGCCGCAGATCGCCAGCAACCGCGGCCGGGGCGGCGAGGCGCCCGTGGTGCTGCTGAATGGGCGGCGCATCTCGGGCTTCCGCGAGATCCGCGACATCCCCACCGAAGCGATCATCCGCGTCGACATCCTGCCGGAGGAGGCGGCGCTGGCCTATGGCTACACGGCCGACCAGCGGGTGGTGAACATCGTGCTGCGCCGGCGCTTCCGGGCGCTGACCGCCGAGGCCAGCGGCGGCGGCCCCACCGAGGGCGGCCAGGCCACCGGCTCGGCCAGCCTGAACCAGCTGCGCATCCAGGGCGACAACAGGCTGAACCTGGTGCTGAAGGTGCAGGGCGCCTCGTCGATCACCGAGGACGAGCGGACCGTGGGCGCCGCCGCCGGCCGCCAGCCCTTCGACCTGACCGGCAACCTGACGGGCGCCACGCGCGGGGCCGAGATCGACCCGGCCCTGAGCGCCCTCGTCGGCCAGCCGGTGACGGTGGCGGGCCTGCCGCTGACGGCCCTGAACGGCCAGGCTCTGGCCCTGAGCGATCTGACCGCCACGGCCGGCGTCGCCAACGTCAGCGACGTGGGCGCCTTCCGCACCCTGGTCCCCGAGACCCAGTCGGTGACCGGCAGCGCGGTGCTGGCCCGCGCCCTGCCCAACGACTTCCGCGGCACCCTGACCGCCGAGTTCGGCGCCACCCGCAGCGAGTCCCTGCGCGGCCTGCCGGGCGCGAGCCTCACGATCCCGGCCACCGACCCCTTCTCGCCCTTCGCCACCGACGCGACCCTGAACCGCTATGTCACCACCTTCGGGCCCCTGGCCCAGACGACGGAGGGCTGGACGGCGGGGCTGGGCGGGTCGCTGAACAAGGACCTGGACAAGTGGCGGCTGTCGCTGACCGCCAACTACGACCACTCGACCTCGCTCACCCGCAGCGACGTGGGCGTGGACATCACCGCCCTGCAGCAGGCGGTGATGTCCACGCCCACGTCGCTGCGGGTGAGCGAGGTCGAGT
>NZ_LSJI01000183.1 GCF_001557235.1 Phenylobacterium sp. CCH9-H3
ACCGGCGCCCTGGTGGGCTCGTCGGGCGCGATCCTCAGCTACATCATGTGCAAGGGGATGAACCGCAGCTTCGTCTCGGTGATCCTGGGCGGCTTCGGCGCCGACGACGGCGCGGCCGCGGCGGGCGGCAAGGTCGAGACGCGGCCGGTGAAGCAGGGCTCGGCGGACGACGCCGCCTTCATCATGAAGAACGCGTCGAAGGTGATCATCGTCCCCGGTTACGGCATGGCCGTGGCCCAGGCCCAGCACGCGCTGCGCGAAATGGCCGACGTGCTTAAGGAAGAGGGCGTCGAGGTGAAGTACGCCATCCACCCGGTGGCCGGCCGGATGCCCGGGCACATGAACGTGCTGCTGGCCGAGGCCAACGTGCCGT
>NZ_LSJI01000184.1 GCF_001557235.1 Phenylobacterium sp. CCH9-H3
GATCTGAAGCGGGCGGGCGAGCCGCAACCGCGGCTGCAGCTGCTCGTCTATCCCTGCACCGACGCGGCCTCGCAGAGCGAGTCCATGACCACCTACGCCGACGCCTTCCCGCTCACCAGCGGGATGATGAGCTGGTTCTTGGGACACTACCTGGGGCCGGACGACGATCCCGCCGGCCCGCGCCTCTCGCCGCTGCGGGAAAAGGACCTGGCGGGCCTGGCCCCCGCCGTCATCGCCACCGCCGGTTTCGATCCGCTGGTGGACCAGGGCGAGGCCTATGCGAAGGCGCTGAACGCGGCTGGCGTGACGGTGCGGTACCGTTGCTACGACAGCCTCTCACACGCCTTCACGGCCTTCACCGGCGCGATCCCGGCGGCTGACGCGGCCTGCCGGGAGATCGCCGGCCTGGTGCGAGGGCTTTACGAGGAATAGGCCCATGCGCGCGCTGGTCGTCGAGGAACTGCTTTCCGACTATGCGGGCGTGCGCGTGAAGGACATCCCGCTCCCCGAACCCGGGCCCGGCGAGGTGCGGGTGAAGATCCGGGCGGCCGCGGTGAACTTCCCCGACCTGATGCAGACCCGCGGCGAGCACCAGCACAAGCCCGCCCTGCCCTTCATCGGCGGGATGGAGATGGCCGGCGAGGTCGACGCCCTCGGCGACGGCGTCACCGCCTTCAAGCCGGGCGATGAGGTGTGCGCGGGCGGTCGGGGCGTGTTCGCGGAATACGCCGTGTTCCCGGCGGCGGCCCTGCGGCTGAAGCCGAAGCGGCTCTCCTTCGCCCAAGCCGCCGGCTATCCCGTGGCCTACCTCACCGCCTACGTGGCCTTGAAGCGCTGTGCGGACGCGCAGCCCGGCGAGTGGGTGCTGGTGCACGGCGCCGCCGGCGGCGTGGGCCTGGCGGCCGTCGACTACGCGAAGGTCCTCGGCTGCCGGGTGATCGCCGCCTCGGCCTCCGACGAGAAGCTGGCGGTGATCCAGCGCGAATACGACGTCGACGCCGTGGTCAACGTCACCGGCGGCTTCCGCGAGCGGGTCAAGGAACTGACCGGCGGCCGGGGCGCCGACGTGATCTACGACCCTGTGGGCGGCGACGTCTTCGACGAGTCGACCCGCTGCATCGCCTTCGGGGGCCGCATCCTTTCCATCGGCTTCACCTCGGGCCGCCTGCCGACGCTCCCGGTCAACATCGCGCTCATCAAGGGGTTCTCCGTCCACGGCGTGCGCGCGGGGGAATATGGCCGCCAGTTCCCCGAGAAGGGCCGCGAGAACAATGAGGCGATCTGGAAGCTGGCCGAGGAGGGCGCTGTGAACCCCCGCGTCGACCGCGAATACGCCCTGGACGACTGGCGCGAGGCCTACGAGACTCTCGCCCAGCGCAAGGTGGTCGGCAAGACGATCATCCGGCCGGATCTGTGAGGGCTGTCAGCTCGGTCATTTTCACTCTGGCCATCGGTCTCGCGGCCTGCGCGACGATCCCAGACGAGGAAGCGGCGATCATTCGGGGCTGTCGTGCGATCAAGGCGCGCTTCGGTCCGGAGGCCGTGCGATGCTCAAACCTTCGCGCGAAATTGACCGCTGGCGACACGCAGTGGGTTGTCCTGGAAGACGTCCCGGCGGACACACTTCATGCGACAGGCGCTGCGATCTCAAAGAGGACTGGCCGCGTGTTCAACGTCTGGCGAGAGTAGGCCCCATGACCATCGGCAGTGAAGAAGACCTCGAAAAGCTCAGGGCCGCCGGCCGCTTGGTGGCCCGGACGCTGAAGGCCATGGGCGAGGCTCTGGAACCGGGGATCACCACCCGCGAGCTGGACCAGATCGGTCGCCGGATGCTGGAGGCGGAAGGCGCGCGCTCGGCGCCCGAACTGACCTATAACTTCCCGGGCGCCACCTGCATTTCCGTAGGCCCGGACGTCGCCCACGGCATCCCGGGCGACCGCAGGGTCAAGGCCGGAGACCTGATCAACATCGACGTCTCGGCCGAACTGGACGGCTTCTTCGGCGATACGGGCGCCAGCTTCGCCGTGCCGCCGGCCAGCAAGCGGGTGGAACGCCTGTGCCGCGACGGGCGGCGGGCGCTGTGGACCGGCATCCGCGCCGTGCGCCCCGGGGCGGCTCTCTCCGAGCCTGGCCGGCAGATCGAGGCCTTCGCCCGGAAGAACGGCTACAGCCTGGTCAGGAACCTCGCCAGCCACGGGGTCGGCGCCTCGCTCCACGAGGAGCCCACCGAGATCCCCACCTGGCACGAGCCCCGCGAGCGGCGCCGGATCACCGAGGGCCTGGTCTTCACGCTCGAGCCGTTCCTGTCCCTGGGCGCCGACTGGGTCGAAGAGGCCAACGACGACGGCTGGACCCTTCGCCCGCCGGGCGGCGAGCCCACCGTGCAATACGAACACACCCTGGTGGCCACCCGGAACGGGCCCGTGGTGCTGACGCTGGCGGACTGAACCGGCCTCAGGTGGTTGACACACCCCCGCCCATCCACTATCCACCGCCGCTCGATTTTCGACCCCCGGAGCTTTCGTCGTGAAGCGCACTTTCCAACCGTCTCGCCTCGTGCGCGCGCGCCGTCACGGCTTCCGTCTGCGCATGTCCACGAAGAACGGCCAGAAGATCCTGGCGCGCCGCCGCGCCAAGGGCCGCAAGCGTCTCAGCGCCTAGGATCGGCCAGGTGTCCGCATGACGGACGCCGCGCCTCCAGGTCGCATGACCATCGAAAAGCTGAAGAAGCGCAGCGAGTTTCTCGCCTGCGCCCAGGCCCCCTCGTGCGCGAAGGGGGCCGTCGTCGTTCAGGCGCGCCCGCGCGGCGATGAGACCCCGCTGGTCCGCGTCGGTTTCACGGCCACCAAGCGCATCGGCGGCGCCGTCGAGCGCAACCGCGCCAAGCGCCGGATGCGCGAGGCGGCCCGGGCCCTCCTGCCGGAATTCGCCGTCCCCGGCGTCGACTATGTGATCATCGCCCGCGGCGGCGTGCTAAAGCGCCCCTGGGTCCGTTTGCTTGACGACGTGAAAAGCGCGCTGATAAGGCTCGCCGCCGAACGCGCGGCCCCCCAACTGTAGACGGCCCCGCCCCTTCTCTTCCTCGACGGAAACCTGCGTCCCCGCTCATGAGAGACGACAACACCCGCAACACGATCATCTTCTTCGTGTGCGCGGCCCTCCTGCTCCTGGTCTACCAGGTGTTCGTCATCGACCCGCAGGCCAAGCGCCAGGCGGAGGAGCGCGCACGCCAGGCGCCGCCCGCCGCCACCAGCACGACCGGGGTCGCCGGCCCGCTGGCGCCGCAGGTCCCGGTGGCCGTCACCCGCCAGGCCGCCATCGCCGCCATCCCGCGCGTGCCGATCGAGACGCCGGCGCTGAAGGGCTCCCTGTCGCTTAAGGGCGGCCGCATCGACGACCTCTACCTCGTGAAGTACCGCGAGACGCTCGACAAGGGCTCTCCGCCGGTCGAGCTGCTGCGCCCCGAGGGGACGCAATACGCCCAGTTCGCCGAAGTCGGCTGGGTCGGGGCCAACATCCCCGGGGTGCCCGGCCCGCAGACCACCTGGACGCTCAGCCAGGGCTCGGTGCTCGCGCCCGGCCAGCCGGTTACGCTGACCTACGCCAACGGCGCCGGCCTCACCTTCACGCGCGAGATCGCCGTCGACGACAAGTACATGTTCACGATCACCGACACCGTGGCCAACACCACGGGCCAGCCGGTGACCCTGGCCCCCTACGGCTCGGTTGTCCGCCAGGGCGTGCCGCCGACGCTGGGCAAGAACGGCGTCATCCACGAGGGCGGCATGGGATGGCTGGACGGCAAGCGCCGGCCGCTCAAGTACGCCAAATGGCAGAAGGACGGTTCGACGCCGGTCTACAAGTCCACCGGCGGCTGGATCGGCGTGACCGACCACTACTGGCTGACGGCGGTGATCCCGGCGCAGAACGAGACCTTCGACGGCCAGTACCGCCTGACCAAGTCCCCGGGGCTGAACCTGCTGGACGCCAACTTCGTCGGCCAGGCCAAGTCGATCGGCGCCGGTCGCCAGATCACCCACACCACCCGGGTCTTCGCCGGCGCCAAGCAGAACCCGGTGCTCCAGGAGTACCAGGACAAGCTGGGCGTCCAGAACCTGGACGAGGCCATCGACTGGGGCATGCTGTGGTTCATCACCCGGCCGATCTTCCAGTTCCTGTCCTGGATCTACGGTCACGTCGGCAACTTCGGCGTCGCCATCCTCCTGCTGACCGTCGTGGTCCGCCTCATCTTCTTCCCGCTCGCGAACAAGCAGTACGAGTCGATGACGAAGATGAAGAAGGTGCAGCCGGCGATGGAGGAGCTGCGCAAGAAGTACAAGGACGATCCGGCCAAGCAGCAGCAGGAGTTGCTCGCCCTCTACCAGCGCGAGAAGGTCAACCCGCTGGCCGGCTGCCTGCCCATCTTCCTGCAGATCCCGGTCTTCTTCGCCCTGTTCAAGGTGCTGCAGCTCGAGATCGACATGCGGCACGCGCCGTTCATCGGCTACATCAAGGACCTGTCGGCGCGCGACCCCACCACCATCTGGAACCTCTTCGGCGCGATTCCGTGGGATCCGGGCAGCGCGCCCTTCATCGGCGGCATCCTGGCCACCAGCCTGCACATCGGCATCCTGCCGATCCTGTACGGCTTCACCACGTGGCTCACCACCTCGATGAGCCCGCCGGCCCCCGATCCGATGCAGCAGCGGATCTTCCAGCTGATGCCGATCCTGTTCACCTTCATCATGGCGCAGTTCGCGATCGGCCTGCTCGTCTACTACACGTGGTCGAACATCCTGACGGCCATCCAGCAGTACGTGATCATGCGGCGCTTCAAGGTGGACAATCCGATCGACCAGCTGATCGGGAAGTTCACCAATCGGGGCAAGGCGGTCGGGTGAGCGAGACGCCCCCAGCCCGCGACGGCGACGAGCCCTTCGACGCCGAGGCGCTGGAGGCGGCGCGGGTCTTCTTCGCCCATCCGGTCCGCTTCCTGATGGGCGCCGTGGCCATGGACGGCCTGCCCCCCGCCGACCTGCCGGAGGTGGCTTTCGCCGGCCGCTCCAACGTGGGCAAGTCGTCGCTGATCAATGCCGTGACGGGGCGGACCCACCTGGCGCGGGCCTCGACGGCGCCGGGCCGCACGCGGGAGCTGAACTTCTTCGTGGCCGATGAGACCCTGCGGCTGGTCGATCTGCCCGGGTACGGCTTCGCCAAGGTCAGCCGCGGCGAGAAGAACAAGTTCCAGAACCTGGGCCGGGCCTACCTGCGCGGACGGCCGAACCTGAAGCGCGCCTATCTGCTCATCGACAGCCGCCACGGGCTGAAGGACGTGGACCTGGAGGCCATGGAGGCCTTCGACCTGGCGGCCGTCAGTTACCAGATCGTGCTGACCAAGGCCGACAAGCTGAAGCCCCGCGACGTGGCCCAGATCCGCGCCGAGACGGCCCGCAAGATCGCCAAGCGCCCCGCCGCCTTTCCCCGCGTCCTGGCCACCTCGGCGGAGAAGGGCGCCGGCATCCCGGAACTCCGCGCCGAAATCCTGGCCGCCTGCGAGGTCTGAGGCCGGGCGCGGCTCTAGCCGTCCGCTGCGTCACCCGGCTAACTGGCGCGCGAACCTCAGGGACCCGCCATGATCCAGACCGACTCCCGCGCCCCGTTCGACGAGGAGCTGAACCTGTTCCGCGATCAGGTGCGCAAGTTCTACGACCGCGCCCTAACGCCGAATCTCGACCGCTGGGAAGCCGAGGGCATCATCGACCGCGACTTCTGGCTGGCGTGCGGCGAGGCCGGCATCCTCTGCCCCACGGTCCCGGCCGAGTACGGCGGCCTGGGTCTCGATTTCCGCTACAACGTGGTCATCTCCGAGGAGCTGTTCTACGCGGGCTCGTCGGCGGGCATCACCCTGCAATCCGACATCGTCGCCGACTACATCGCCAACTACGGCTCCGAGGACCAGAAGCAGCAGTGGCTGCCGAAGATGGTCTCGGGCGAGGCGATCACCGCTATCGCCATGACCGAGCCGGGCGCCGGCTCCGACCTACAGGGCGTGCGCACCACGGCCCGGCGCGAGGGGAACGAGTACGTCGTCAACGGCTCGAAGACCTACATCACCAACGGCCAGAACGCCGACCTGATCATCGTCGTGGCCAAGACCGATCCGAACGCCCGGTCGAAAGGGATCTCCCTGATCCTGGTGGAGGCGACCCGCGAGGGCTTCAAGCGCGGCCGCAACCTCGACAAGATCGGCCAGCATTCGGCCGACACCTCGGAGCTGTTCTTCGAGGACGTCCGCGTGCCCATCACCAATTGCCTCGGCGAGGAGGGCAAGGGCTTCGTCTATCTGATGACCCAGCTCCCGCAGGAGCGGCTGGGGATCGCCGTCCAGGCCCAGGCCGCCGCCCAGCGCGCCTTCGACGAGACGGTGAAGTTCACCAAGGACCGCAAGGCGTTCGGGCAGACGGTGTTCGACTTCCAGAACACCCGCTTCACCCTGGGCGGGCTGAAGGCCAAGCTTCAGGCGGGTTGGGCGCATCTCGACTGGGCCATCGCCCGGCACCTGAACGGCGAGCTGACCGCGGCCGAAGCCTCCGCGGCCAAGCTGTTCCACACCGAGCTGCAATGGGAGATCTGCGACGCGGGCCTGCAGCTGCATGGCGGCGCCGGCTACATGAACGAGTATCCCATCGCCCGCCTGTGGCGCGACGCGCGGGTCCAGCGCATCTACGGCGGCACCAGCGAGATCATGAAGGAAGTGATCGCCCGCACGGTCTGACACCGCGAACGGCGTTTTCCGGCACGATGCAACAAGCGCCGCCGTTTGGCGTTCCCAAGATGTCGGACGCCGGGATGTTGTTGAATGGAAAAGCCGGGGATCACGCTTGAGCGCAAGGACGGGACCCGCACGGTCGTCCGTCGGGCCAACCGCCTACTGGGCGCCCTGTCCACACGGGATTTCGAGGTGCTCCAGCCTCATCTCGAACTGGTGGACCTGCCCCGCGGCAAGGTGCTGTTCGAGCCGGGCGACGACGTGGTCACCACCTATTTCCCGTGCCATCGGACCATGGTCTCGCTGCTGATCGTGACCCGCGACGGCCGCGAGGTGGAGGCCGCCACCGTCGGCCGCGAAGGCGCCATCGGCGGGATCGTCAGCGAGGGACACAAACCCGCCTTCGGCCGCGCCATGATGCAGATCGGGGGCCAAGCCTTGGCGATCCCCACCAGCCACCTCGAGGCTGCCAAGACCGGCTCGCCGCGCTTCAGCGACCTCTTCTCCCGCTACGCCGACGCCCTGCTCGCACAGATGATGCAGTCGGTCGCCTGCAACGCGCTGCACCGAACCGAGGAGCGCTGCGCCCGCTGGCTCTTGGCCACCCACGACCGCGCCGGCGACAACATCATCCAGCTGACACAGGAGTCCCTCGCCGAGATGCTGGGCGTGCAGCGCACGACTGTGACCGCGGTGACCGGCGTGCTGCAGGATCGCGGCCTCATCCGCACCCATCGGGGCCGGGTCGAGGTGCTGGACCGGCCCGGCCTCGAGCGCGCGGCCTGCGAGTGCTACCGCGCCGTCGAGGACCACTTCGCGCGGCTGCTGCCGGAAGTGGCGGACTGACCGTCCGCCGACTCCCTGACGACCTCGCCGCCCTTCATCACGAATACCGGCTTTTCCAGCACCGCGACGTCGCTGAGCGGATCGCCCGTCACACCCACCAAGTCGCCGTAGAAGCCGGGCGCCGCCTGCCCGACATCCTTGTCCCACGCCAGAGCCTCGGCGGCGTTGACGGTGGCCGACTGGATGGCCTGCAGCGGCGTCGCGCCGAAGCGGACCATCACCGCGAACTGCTTGGCGTTCAGACCATGCGGATAGACCCCGGCGTCGGTGGCGAAGACCATTCGGGCTCCGGCTTTCAGGGCCTTGCGATAGTTCTCCCGCTGGATGCCGCCGATCTCGCGGTCCTTGCGCAGATTGTCTTCCAGCTCGCCGTTCTTCTTGCCCTCGGCCTGGGTGTAGTCGGTGTTGTAGATGTCGAAGCCGAGCCACGTGCCCTTCTGGACCGCCAGCCTGATCCCTTCGTCGTCGATCAGGCTGACGTGTTCGATGGTGTCGACACCGGCCCGGATCGCGTCCTTGATGCCCGGCGCCCCGTGGGCGTGGGCGGCGACCTTCATGCCCGCCATGTGCGCCTCGTCGGCGATGGCCTTCATTTCTTCGAGGGTGAGCTGCTGGGCGCCCGGTTCCGTCCCGCGCGAGAAGACGCCCCCGGTGGCGCAGATCTTGATCGATCGGGCGCCGTACTTGCGCTGGGTCCGCACCTGCTTTCGGCCCTCCTCCGGGCTGTCCACCAGGGCCGGGCTCTTCTGCTCCATCGAGGGCGGGAAGAACGTCTCGTCGCAATGTCCGCCGGTCGCGCCCAACGCGTAACCTGACGCCATGATCCGGGGCCCCACGATCCACCCTTCGTCGATCGCCTCGCGCAGGCCCACGTCGGCGTAGAAGGCCGTGCCGACGTTGCGCACGGTGGTGAAGCCCGCCTCCAGCGTCGTCTTGGCGTTGGCGACGCCGACGGCCGTCCAGAAACTGTCGGTGAATTCGTAGGGCCGGTAGCCGCCGTACTTGCCGGCGCTCGTCAGGTGGACGTGCATGTCGATGAGGCCGGGGAGCAAGGTGACGCCCGGAAGGTCGACGCGCTCGGCGCCCGCCGGGACTGCATCCCCCGCCTTGCCAACGCGCGTGATCCGGCCATCCTCGATCAGGAGGAGCGGCTTTTCCGCATATTTGCCGGTCTTCACGTCCAGCAGCCGCTCGGCCGTCACCGCGACGGTCTTTGCGTCCGCCCCGCCCGCCAGCATCGCCGCGGCCAGCGCAACGCCCCCGATCGATCTCATCCCGAACTCCCCAATCGTGACGCTTTGACTATCACGGACCTCGCTTGATGACAGGGGCGCCCTCGTCCGCTATCGGACCCCCGCAAGTTTCGAGGACGGTCATTTGAGCCAGGGCACGGAAGAGCAGGGCTGGGCGACGGCGAAGACGCTGGCCGAGGCGCTGCCCTACATCCAGATCTACGACCGCGAGACGGTGGTCATCAAATACGGCGGCCACGCCATGGGCGAGGAGTCGGTGGCCAAGCTGTTCGCCGCCGATGTGGTTCTGCTGAAGATGCTGGGCCTGCATCCCGTCGTGGTGCACGGCGGCGGCCCGCAGATCAGCCGTATGCTGGAGCGGGCGGGGGTCAAGTCGACCTTCATCGACGGCCTGCGCGTCACCGACGACGCCACCATGGAAGTGGCCGAGATGGTCCTGTCCGGCGCGATCAACAAGGAGATCGCCAACTGGATCACCCTGGCCGGCGCCGAGGCCGAGGTGCGGGGCGTAGGACTGTCGGGCAAGGACGCCCGCCTGATCACCGTCGAGAAGGCGCACCGCACCAAGAAGGACCCGGACAGCGAGATCGAGAAGGTCGTCGACCTGGGCTTCGTGGGCGAGCCGAAGAAGATCGACACCACCCTGATCGACGCCCTGCTCAAGGCGGAGGACGACTACATCCCGGTGATCGCGCCCATCGGCGTGTCCGAGGAGGGCCAGACCTACAACATCAACGCCGACACGGTGGCCGGCGCCATGGCCGGGGCGCTCGAAGCCAAGCGTATGCTGCTGCTGACGGACGTGGCGGGCGTGCTGGACAAGAACGGCGACCTGATCCGTCAACTCACCGTCGCCGAAGCCAAGGACGCCATCGCCTCGGGCGTGGCCACCGGCGGCATGATCCCCAAGCTGGAGACGGCCATCGCGGCGGTGGAGGCCGGGGTCGAGGCCGTGGTGATCCTCGACGGCCGCCGCCCGCACGCCATGCTGGTGGAGCTCTTCACCGAGCACGGTTCGGGCACGCTGGTCTGCCGATGAGCGCCAACCTGTTCCGGGCCGATCTGCGCCACATCGACACCTGGCTGTTCGACCTGGACAACACCCTCTACCCCGCCGAGTCCGGCTTCATGGCCGCGATCGTCGACCGCATGACCGACTTCGTGGAGAAGGTCACCGGCCTGCCGCGGGACGAGGCCTTCAGGCTCCAGAAGGCCTATCTGTCCGAGCATGGCCTGACCCTGAAGGGCATGATGCTGAACCACGGCGTCGACCCGAAGGATTTCCACGCCATCTTCCACGACATGTCGCTGGAGGCCCTGGCCCATGACCCGGACCTGCTGGCGGCGCTGGAACGGCTGCCCGGCCGGCGGCTGATCTTCACCAACGCCGACGACGTCCACGCCGAGCGGGTGTTGGAACGCCTGGGCCTGTCGCACCTGTTCGACGACGTCTTCCACATCGGCTCGGCCGGCTACGAGCCCAAGCCCAGCGCGGCGGCCTTCGAGCGCATCGCCGCGGCGCACGCCATCGACCCGACGGTGACGGCCTTCTTCGAGGATTCCGAGCGCAATCTGGCGCCCGCCGCCGACCTCGGCATGACCACCGTGCTGGTGGGCGCCTATGCCGTCCAGTCCACCGCCCCCTTCATCCACCACCGCACCGACAAGCTCGCGCCGTTCCTGATGGACGCGAGACTGAAAGAGGCCGCCTGAACATGTCCGACGACCTGAAGTCCGTGATCGAAGCCGCCTGGGAGGCGCGCGACGGCATCAACACCTCCACCACCGGCCAAGTGCGCGACGCGGTCTATGAGACGATCGAGTTCCTGGATTCCGGCAAGATCCGCGTGGCGGAACGGATGGCGGACGGGACCTGGGTCACCCACCAGTGGGCCAAGCAGGCGATCCTGCTGTTCTTCCGCCTCACCGCGAACCGTCTGATCGACGCCGACGCGCCGCACCCCTACTGGGACAAGGTGCCGCTCAAGTTCACCGGCTGGGACGCCGCCCGCTTCGAGGCCGCCGGCTTCCGCGCGGTGCCGGGCTGCATCGTCCGCAAGGGCGCCTACGTCGCCCGCAACGTGGTGATGACGCCGTCCTTCGTGAACATCGGCGCCTATGTCGATGAGGGCACGATGGTCGACACCTGGGCCACCGTCGGCTCCTGCGCCCAGATCGGCAAGAATGTGCACATCTCGGGCGGCGCGGGCATCGGCGGCGTCCTGGAGCCGCTCCAGGCCAATCCGACCATCATCGAGGACAACTGCTTCATCGGCGCCCGGGCCGAGGTGGCCGAGGGCGTGATCGTGCGCGAGGGCTCGGTGCTCTCCATGGGCACGTTCATCACGTCCACCACGCCGATCATCGACCGCAAGACCGGCCAGACCTTCACCGGCGAGGTGCCGCCCTATTCGGTGGTGGTGTCCGGCAACCGGCCGAACCCTGTCGATCCATCTCTGCCGTCGACCTACTGCGCGGTGATCATGAAGACGGTCGACGAGCGCACCCGCAGCAAGACCAGCATCAACGAGCTTCTGCGGGAATAGCCCCAGGTCCTCCGCCAGAGGAAAGCGACCTAGTCCTCCGGATACAGCCGCCCGTCCCGGTGCTGATAGCCGCCGGGGCCGGTGACCATGTCGATGTCGGGATAGTCGCACTCGTCCGCATCGGGCCTGCGCGAGCCGATCTCGATGTAGACCGCGTCGCGGTCGCTGCGGTTCTGCAGGTGGTGAGCCTGGCCGGGCTCCCCCGCCTTCCACGCGGCGCAGTCGCCGGGACGCAGGACGAGGTCGCCGTCGTCCTCGACCAGCACCACCTCGCCCTCCAGCACATAGACGAGCTCGTCCTCGTGCGTGTGCCAATGCCGCTGGCTCGACCACTTGCCCGGCGGCAGGCGCACGAGGTTGACGCCGAAATCGGTCAGGCCCGCCGCATCGCCCAGCCTTCGCCAGGTCGCGCCCAGGCAGATCTCCTTGAACGGGTGCGGATAGCTGCACCCCGAACGCACCTCCAGCGCGTCGATCTCGATCTTCGGCATCCGTGTCCTCAGCGTTTGCGGCCGTCGTCGACCGGGTAGGGCGTCCCGTCGCGGTGACGGTAGACGTCATCCGGCCCCACGATCATGTCGATGTCGGGATAGTCGCAGGCGTCGACGCCCGGCCGCCGCGACCCGACCTCGAGAAGCACCGCCTCGGTCCCGGAGCGATTCTGGATGCAGTGCCCGTTGGGGACACCGGCCTTGAACCCGGCGCAGTCGCCGGCGCGCAGCACCGTTTCGCCGTCGTCCTCCACCAGCACCACCTCGCCCGACACCACCCAGACGAACTCGTCCTCGACCGTGTGCCAGTGCCGCTGGGCGGTCCACACCCCGGGCGCCAGCCGGATAAGGTTCACCCCGAAGTCCGTCAGCCCGGCCGCGTCGCCCAGTTTCCAGCGGCGCCGGTCCCGGCACGGCGCGTCGAACGGCGCCGGATAGGCGCTGCCGAACCGCGTCGGCGCCCTGTCGATGTCGATCTTCGGCATGATCCCCTCGCCTCTCGTGTCATTGCTAGGTATGGCGAACCCATGCCCGCCGCCATAGACGCCGTCGAACTCACCCGCGACCTGATCCGCCGCCCCTCGGTGACCCCCGCCGATGCAGGCGCCATGGCGATCGTCGAGGAGATGCTGTCCAGCCTGGGCTTCGCGTGCCGGCGCATGAAGTTCGGCGAGATCGAGAACCTCTACGCCCGCTACGGGACCGCCCGTCCCAACCTCTGCTTCGCCGGCCACACCGACGTGGTGCCGGTGGGCGACGCCGCCGCCTGGTCCAAGGACGCCTTCGGGGCCGAGGTGGTGGACGGCGTGCTGATCGGGCGCGGCGCCGTCGACATGAAGAGCGCCATCGCCGCCTTCGCCGCCGCGGCCGCGGACGCCATCGCCGCTGGCCAGGTCGCCGGCTCGCTATCTTTCCTCATCACCGGCGACGAGGAGGGCGTGGCCACTCACGGCACCAAGCTGGTGGTCGAAGCTCTCGCCGCCGAGGGCGAGGTCATTGACCACTGCGTGGTGGGCGAGCCCACCTCGGCCGAGACCTTCGGCGACATGGTCAAGGTGGGTCGCCGCGGTTCCATCAATGCCGAGATCGTCGTGGAGGGCGTCCAGGGTCACGTCGCCTACCCGCACCGGGCCGCGAACCCGGCCCGGCCGCTGATCAAGATGCTGACCGCCCTGCAGGAGCGCCGGCTGGACGAGGGCTATCCCGAGTTCCAGCCTTCGAACCTGGAGGTCACCATGATCGAGATGCCCAACGCGGCGACCAACGTGATCCCGGGCGTGGCGCGGGCGCGGCTGAACATCCGCTTCAATCCCAACCACACCGGCCAGCAGCTCGCCGACTGGTTCGACCTGGAGGCCTGGCGCGCCTCGGTCGACTTCGGCGGCAAGATCACCGTCACCTCCAGCATCAGCGGCGAGGCGTTCCTGACCGAACGCGGCGGGTTCACCGAACTGGTGGCGGCCGCCGTGGCCGACGTCACGGGCCGCGAACCCGAGCTTTCCACCAGCGGCGGCACCTCGGACGCTCGCTTCATTCGCGCGCTGTGTCCGGTAATCGAGGTGGGCCTCGTCGGCAAGACCATGCACCAGGTGGACGAACGCGCCCCCGTCGAGGAGATCCGCACCCTCCAGCGCGTCTACGCCCGGATCATCGAGCGCTACTTCGCGTGACGCCTCAGTAGGTCACGCCTGTCAGATAGAGGCCCTCGGCCGGCGCCACCGGGCCGCACGCCCGCCGATCCCGGGCCTCCAACGCGGCGGCGACGTCGTCCTTCGTCCAGCGCCCCACACCCACTTCGGCGAGAGTGCCGGTCATCGAGCGGACCTGGCGATGCAGGAACGAGCGCGAGGCGAACTCCAGGATCACCTCCGCGCCCTCGCGGCGCACATCGGCCACGTCCAGCGTCTTCATCGGCGACTTCGCCTGGCAGGCCAGGTCGCGGAAGGTCGTGAAGTCGTGGTGGCCCACCAGCACCTGGGCGGCCGCGTGCATGGCCGCCGCGTCCAACGGCTTCTTCACATGCCAGACACGGCCCTGGTCCAACGCCGGCGGGCTGATGCGATTGAGGATCCGATAGCGATAGCGCCGGCCCGTCGCCGAGAAGCGGCTGTGCCAGTCGCCCTCCGCCACCTCCGCCGACAGCACCGAGACGGGGTCCGGCATGAGGTGGAAGTTCAGGGCGTTGCGGACTGTCTCGGCCGGCCAAGCCTTGGCGAGGTCGATGTGGACCACCTGGCCCGTCGCGTGGACGCCGGTGTCGGTCCGGCCGGCGGCGCTGACCCGCAGATCCTCGCCGCAGAACTTCTTGACCGCCCGCTCCAGCGACCCCTGCACCGAGGGCAGCTCGGCCTGGGCCTGGAAGCCGTGGAACGGCCGGCCGTCGTACTCGATCAAGAGGCGGTAGCGTGGCATCAGCCCAGCTTCGTCCCGGGCGGCACGGGATTGCCGCGCAGGAAGACGTCGGCCTCCTGCGGCCCCTTGCCCTCGCGCTGCACCCGCAGCAGGCGGACTGCGCCCTCGCCGGTGGCCACCAGCAAGCGGTCGTCCAGCGTGACGCCGGGCTCGCCCGTTTCGTCCTCGAAGGCGGAGAGCAGCGCCTTCACCCGGACCGGCCCCTTGTCGGTGGGCAGCTCGAACCAGGCGCCGGGGAATGGCGACAGCCCGCGGATCTTGCCGTCCAGGACCGACCCGGGCTTGGTCCAGTCGAGGCGCGTGAACCTGGGGCTGATCTTCTTGGCATAGGTGACGCCCTCCGCGGCCTGGGGCGTCGCCACGGCGGTTCCGGCCTCGATGTCGGCCAGGGTGCGGACGATGAGATCGGCGCCGGCCGCCGCCAGCCGGTCGTGCAGCGTCCCGGCGGTCTCCAGGGCGTCGATCCGGACGGTGGCCGTGGCCAGCACCGGCCCCTCGTCCAGGCCCTCGGTCATACGCATCACCTGCACGCCGGTGACCTTGTCGCCGGCCATGATCGCCCGCTGGATCGGCGCGGCGCCCCGCCACCTCGGCAGCAGGGAAGCGTGGACGTTGTAGGAGCCCAGCCGCGGCGCCTCCAGCACCGCTGCGGGCAGGATCTGCCCGAAGGCCACCACCACGGCGGCGTCCAGCCCCAGCGCTGCGAACGCCGCGACTTCCGACGGGTCTCGCATGGAGGCAGGCGTCCGCACCGGGATGCCGTGGGCGTCGGCGAAGGCGTGCACGGGCGAGGGCTTCAGCTCGTGTCCCCGGCCGCGCGGGGCGGGCGGCTGGGAGTAGACGCAGGCCACCTCGTGTCCCGCCGCCACGATGGCCGCGAGCGCCGAGACGGCGAAATCCGGAGTGCCGAGGAAGGCGAGACGCATGGCCGGGTCTTAGCGGGCGGAGCGGCGCAAGGGAACTTCGCGCCAAGCGTGGCCGTTGGATGGGAGAAGTCGCAGGGAGCCCGTCACATGCAGAAGTCGATCATGGTCGCGACCGCCAGCCTGGTGTTCGCGCTCACCGCCTGTTCGCAGGCCGAACGCGAGGACGCGGCGGGCGACGTGAAGGCCGCCGCCCAGGATATCGGCCAGGAGGCCAAGGAGGCGGCCAACAGTCCTGCGGTCAAGGAACTGGGATCCGAGATCAAGGAGGCCGCAGGCGACGCCGGCCAGGTGATCAAGGAGACCGCGAAGGGCGCGGCGGAAGGCGCCCGCGAAGGGGCCGCCAAGGTCGAGGCCGAGAGCAAGGACGCGGCCCACGACGCGGCGCACTAGGGCCGCAGACGCTACCAGATGACCAGGCCCTGACTCGTGGGCAGCTCCAGCACATGGCGGCCGCGCTGTTGGAACCACCTGGTCTCCAGTACGTGCTGCTGGCGGTAGGCCGAGGCGCCGAAGTCGTCGAGCACGATGACCGCGCCGGGAACCAGCCGGGATTCGATGGCCTCCAGGGTCTCGATCTCCCCCCGCGCGCTGTTCATGTCGATGTGAGCAAAGGCGATCCGCTCGGGCAGCCCTTGCTCGAAACTCTGGGGCAGACAGCCCTTCACGACCTTCACGTTGGGCCGGTCGGCGAACCGCGCCGCGACGAAGGCGAACAGGTCGGGGCCATGCTCGGGCATGGCGTGGTGGTCCATCGACGCGTCGTGTTCGAAGAGGTCGTAGAGGAACACCTCGCGGTCCGTGACGCCGGCGGCGTCCAGCATGATCAGAGCTGTGGTGCCCTTGTAGCAGCCGCACTCGATGAAGCCGCCCTCGAGGCGCGACGCCTGGCGCGCGCCCCACACGACGCTGACCGTCCGCCACAGCACCCCGCGCTCGAAGCCGTCCTTGGCGTGCGCGTTGAAGGCGGTCAGGAAGGCCGCATCATCCAGGAAGCCCAGGTTTCGGCCGAAGGCGATGAGGTTGTCCGAGGCGAACCAGTGATTGTCGAACTGCGCCGAGGCGACCAGCTGATCCAGCGCCGCGTTGAAGGCGGCGTGATCGCGGACGCCCCAGAAATAGCGTGAGCGGAAGGATGGGGCACGCAAGTCTGACGCCTGGCGAAAACCGAGACGTCCTGCGCGCCTCGGCCCGAGCTATAGCTGGGCCGCTAGGAGGCTTCTAGGCCGCCCGGACGAGCTTCTTGACCTTCTTCACCGCCTGCTCGCGCTTCAGGCGCGACAGATGGTCGATGAAGAGCACGCCTTCCAGGTGGTCCATCTCGTGCTGGATGCAGACCGCGAAGAGGCCCTCGGCGTCCTCCTCGACCTGTTCGCCCTGGTAGTTCAGATAGCGCAGCTTCACGCGCGCCGGCCGCTCGACCTCGTCGAAGATCTCGGGCACGGACAGGCAGCCCTCTTCGTACGGCGCGGTTTCGTCCGAGGCCCACAGGATCTCGGGGTTCACGAAATAGCGGGGCTGGGGCGGCTCGTCCTGGCGGGCCAGGTCCATGACGATCACGCGCTTGGGCACGCCGATCTGGATGGCCGCCAGACCGATGCCGGGGGCGTCGTACATCGTCTCCAGCATGTCATCCATCAGCGCGCGCAGCTCGTCGTCGACGGCATCGACGGGCTGGGACACCTGCTTCAGCGCAGGATGCGGGACGACGAGGATCTCACGAAGGGCCATGGCGCGCAGGTAAGGGTCCGATTGTTGACCGTCAAGGTAGGAGAAGGCCGCGGCGCTGCTACGCTTCGCCGCCGGCCGCCAGGCGCACGGCCGGCGCCTCGCTGGTGGTCAGCTTGGCCAACGGCCGCACGGCCACCTCCACGGGCTGCAGTTCGACGACCTCCTTGCCCTGGTGATCGACCTTCAGTTCCTCGAACCGGCGGGCCTGGGTCAGGACCTGGGTCTCCAGCGAGCCGACGAACTGGTTGTACCGGCTGACCGCCGCCTCCAGCGCCTTGCCCACCGATCCGGCGTGGGCCCCCATGACCGAGATCCGCTTGTAGAGTTCCTTGCCCAGGTCGGCGATCTTCTGGGCGTTGGCGGCCTGCTCCTCCACCCGCCAGCCGTAGACGACGGCCTTGCAGAGCGCGAACAGGGTGGACGGCGTCACGATCACCACCCGCCGGTCCATGGCGTCGTTCATCAGCTCGGGCGCCCGGTCCAGCGCCGCGGCCAGGGCCGAGTCCAGCGGTACGAACATGGCCACGAAGTCCGGCGAGTTCTGGAACTGATCCCAGTAGGCCTTGGCCGAGAGCCCCTGGATGTGGCCGCGCACGCTTTGCACGTGGCGCACGCCCGCCGCGTCGCGGGCGTAGTCCTCGGCGGCCTCCTGCAACTCCAGGAAGGCGTTGAGCGAGCACTTGGCGTCGATCACGAACAGGCCCCCACCCGGCAGGCGCACGGTCACGTCCGGCCGCCGGCGGCCTTCTTCCGTGTCGGTGGAGGTCTGCTCGTCGAAGTCGAAACGCCCGGACAGCCCCGCCGCCTCCAGCACGTTGCGCAGGGTCTGCTCGCCCCACCGCCCCTGCACGCCCGCGCCCCGGCGCAGCGCCGCCGACAGCTTTCGCGCCTCGTCCTGGGTGGCGGCAGAGGCCTGCATCAACTGGGCGATCTGTTCCTTGAGGCCGCCCTGCTCCTCGGCCCGCTGCTTCTCCACCGCGGTCACCTGTTCCTGGAACTTCTGCAGCGTGTCGGCCACCGGCTTCAGCTGGGCCTCCAGTCGCGCCTGGGCCAGTTGCTCGCGGTTGCGCACCGCCTCCTCGTTCTTGCGCAGGATCTCCTCGGCGACGCTGGCCGCCGACTGGGTGAGCTGGGCGCGGACGAGGTCCCCCTGCTCGGCCATCAGCTTCATCCGCAGTTCGGCGTGCGAGGCCCGGCCCCGCTCGCGCAGCGCCCAGGCGATGGCCGCCGCGGCGATGAGCACGCAGAGGATCGCGAGGAAAAGGAGTCCGTTCATGGTGCGTTCTTAGCGCACTCCGTGAGTCGGGTCAGCCCACCAGGCGCCCGCCGATGGTCTCGCCTCGGGAGAGGGTGGAGGTGATCGGCGCCAGCAGGAACATCTCGCCCAGGCCCGCGGTCGCCGCCGCCGGGCCGATGTCGCGGATGAGGTGGCGTTTCAGGTCTTCGGCGATGCTGCCCTCGGGCGCCAGGGGATCGCGGGCCAGCAGTTCGGCGCAGGTGGCGTCGTCCGTCGCCCGGTCGCCGGTCAGGTCGCCGATCCGCTCCATGACGATGGGATAGGCCGAAGGCGTGCGCGCCGCGTTCAGCGCCGCCGCCATGACGATCCCGTCCAGGAACGAGGCCTTCGACAGCGGCACCCCGTTCCAGATCACGAAGATGGGCGTCTGGCCCACGGTGTCGAACAGGATCGCGAACAGCTGGCCCTCGGCCGGCAGGAGCCAGCCATCGAACAGGAGGCCCGCCCCGCCGACCTTGAACTGCAGCAGGCCGTTCTCGTGACGTCGCACCATCCCATGGTCGTGGAAGAAGCGGCCCGGCATCATCACCGAGGGGCGGGTGGTGCGCCAGAACCCCTCGTAGGCGTGTCCGCGCCGCTCGGTGGTCAGGCGCGACATCTCCAGCACCGGCAGGGGCAGGGAGTCCGGCGCATCGTGCAGGCCGGCCACGCCGTGGCCGTTGACCGGCGCCGCCACGCCCAGGAGACCCGCCAGGCCCGGCAGGTCCCGGTCCCAGTCCAGCATGGTGAAGCCCGGGCAGCGGTTCGAGATCACCCGCGTCAGGTTCTCGAGGTTGTGCGCGGACGGCGTTACGACCCCCGACGCCCACCGCCCGACCAGCGATTTGTCCACGCCGAGTTCCGCCGCCAGGCGCCCGCGGCTCATGGAGAGCGCCTTGAGCACCAGCGTCAGCTTCTCGTGAAAAGGCACGGATAACGCCATCGACGAACATTGTTTCACAATGCAACCCGCTGATGCAACGGTTGCGCACCCGGTTGCATCGCAGGTTCCGCGCAGGGCGCCACCGTTGCGCCTTTCGCAGGCGTCCGCTGCACCTGCGCGATCACGCCGCACCCGCCTACCATTCAGTCAACGACAAGCGGCCGAAGGTCGTGACCCCGGAGGAAACGATGCGGCTGGCCAACCACATTTTCTACGCGCTCGCGGCGCTGATCGGCGTCTCGCTGGTGGCGCTGAGGGATCCCTCGGTGGGGATGCTCACGGCCACCGCCGGCCAACCCGTGGCCGCGTGCCGAAGCGATCATCTGGAGCGGCCCTGCGACCCCGGTGTCGTGGGCGGCGTCCTGCGCGGGGGCCACGTGGTCGCCCGCTGAACGAGGCAATGGGCTGAGGCGCGCATTCTCCCGTGCAGCGCGCTTTCGGCTCCGCGTCGAGGCCGTCTCTCGCGGTCCTCGGCGCAGCGGCGGCCGGGCGAAGGCCCGCCCCGCGCGGTCCCCGAAGGGGTGCTGGCGCTCCGCGTCGCTGGCGGCCATCCCACGGTCGCCGGCGGCGCGGACGTGCCGTCTAAGCGGGACGCCGCGCCCGCATCGCCTGGGCGATGGTCCCGTCGTCCAGCCAGTCCAGTTCGCCGCCCACCGGCACGCCGCGGGCCAGCATGGTCACGCTGACCCCCGCCCCCGCGAGACGCTCGGCCAAGTAGTGGGCCGTGGTCTGGCCGTCCACGGTGGCGGGCAGCGCCAGGATCACCTCGCGGACGCCCTCCTCCGCGGCGCGGCCGACCAGCGAGCCCACCCGCAGCGCCTCCGGCCCCACGCCATCCAAGGCCGACAGGAGGCCGCCCAGCACGTGATAGCGACCCCGGAACGCGCCGGCCCGCTCCATGGCCCACAGCGCCCCCACCTCCTCGACCACGCAGATCAGCGCGCCGTCGCGGGTCCGGTCGGCGCAGATGGCGCAGGGGTCCTGGGTGTCGAGCGAGCCGCAGACCTGGCAGGTCTTCACCCGCGCCGCCGCCTCGGCCAGGGCGTCCGACAGCGGCAGCAGAAGCTGGTCCCGCCGCTTCAGCAGCGCCAGGGCCGCGCGCCGGGCCGACCGCGGCCCAAGCCCGGGCAGCTTCGACAACAGGCCGATCAGGCGCTCGATCTCGGGTCCGGCGGAGGCGGCCAAGCTCAGCCCTTCGGAACCCGCGTGGCCTGGCTCATCACCACGACCCAGCGACCGTTCCGCTTCTGCCAGACGTCGATGAAGCGCAGCGTCACGTCATAGGGCTGGCCGCCCGACGTGCCCCGGGCGCGCGCCACACCGCCCAGGATGGCCGCGTCGCCCATGAGCTTTTCGACCTTTTCCTCGACCGTGAAGGGCTCCAGCCTGTAGCCGGGCGCCACCTGGTCGGCGATGAAGCTGGCCTTGTCCTGCACCTGGCCGGCCGAATTGTGCAGCCGGTAGTCGTCGGCGATCAGGCGCTCCAGCTCGGCCCTGTTGCTGGTGACCTGGGCCTGGTCGTAGTCGTGCGCCGCCTTCGCCAGGTCGGCGGGCAGCGCCACGGAGACGGCGGCCAGGATCGCGGCGACCAGCATCAGAACTTCGGCATGCCGGGGATGTTCAGGCCGGCCAGCGGACCGGCCGCCTCGCGCATCACCTCGGCCTGCTTCTCATCCAGCTTGCGCTTGGCGTCGGCGTGGGCGGCCACGATCAGGTCGGCGACCACCTCGCCCTCGCCCGGCGCCATGAGGCTCTCGTCCAGGTCGACGCGGGCGAGTTCGCCCGTGCCCTTGAGAACCAGCTTGACCATGCCGCCGCCCGACGTGCCCTCGACCTCCAGCGCGCCGATCCGCTCCTGCGCCTCGGCCATGCGCTGCTGCATGGCCTGGGCCTGCTTCATGATCGAACCCAGGTCTTTCATCGGTCAGTCCTCGTCGGCGTCGTCTTCGGGAGGCGGCGCTTCGGCCGGCTCGGGTTGCTTAAGGTGGCGTATGCCCACGATCTCGGTCCCGGGGAAGGCCTGCATCACGCCCTGGATGAAGGGGTGCTGCTCGATCTCGGCGCGCACCTCGCGTTCCTCGCGCTTCTGCTTCTCCCAGAGGCTCTCGGCCCCGCCGCCGCCCTCGGCCGCGATCAGCCAGCGCTCGCCGGTCCATTCCTTCAGCCGCGAGACCAGCCGCTGGGCCAGGTCGTTCGGCGCGCCCGGGGCGGGTTCGTAGGTGATGGCGCCCGGGCGGAAGTTGATCGGCCGGATGAACCGCTCCACGTCCAGCTTCAGCCGGATGTCGCGCCGCCGGTCGATCAGCGCCAGCATGTCCTCGAAGGTCTGTAGGTTGGCCACCGGTTCGGTAGACGGCAGGCCGGGCGCGATCTGCTGGCGCGCGACCGCGTTGGCAGCCAGCCCCGCC
>NZ_LSJI01000185.1 GCF_001557235.1 Phenylobacterium sp. CCH9-H3
CGGCGCCGACGATTACATGACCAAGCCGTTCCACAAGGACGAGCTGGTCGCCCGCCTGCGGGCGGTGATCCGCAGGTCCAAGGGGCATGCCCAGTCGCTGATCACGGTCGGCGACATGGTCATCGACCTGGACGCCAAGGTGGTCCACGTGAACGACCAGCGCGTCCACCTTACGGGCCGCGAGTACCAGACGCTGGAACTCATGGCCCTGCGCAAGGGCAAGGCGATCACCAAGGACATCTTCCTGTCCAGCCTCTACGGCGGCATGGACGAGCCGGGCGCCAAGATCGTCGACGTCTTCATCTGCAAGCTGCGCAAGAAGCTCGCCCCGGTCACCGACGGCCGCCATGTCATCGAGACGGTCTGGGGCGGCGGCTACGTGCTGCGCGAGGCGGGCGCGGTCCAGGAGGCGACCGCGGCCTGAGGCCGGGGCCGGATCATTCCGCCGGGACGAGGGTCTCGGTCGGACGATGCGGCGCGGCGGCGTGAAGGCTGCGATAGGCGCTGGCCGACTGGGCGAACTTGCGCCGGAACCAGTGGGCGAAGGCCGAGAGGCTGGAGAAGCCCAGGATGTCGGCGACCCCCTGCAGCGGCCGATCGCTGTTGACCAGGAGCGAGGCGGCCATCTCCCGGCGCGTGGCGTCCAGGATGTCCGAGAAGGTGGTCCCCTCGGCGGACAGCCGCCGGTGAAGCGTGCGGCGATCCATGCCCAGCTGCTGGGCCACGCGTTCGACCGAACAGACCCCGTCGGGCAGCAGCGCCACGATCAGGTCCGCGACCTTGTCGCGCAACCGGGTCCGGCGATCCGCCCCCATTCTGTCGAGATATCGCGCCAGATCCCGGGCCATCTCGGGATCGGCCGCGGGGAGGGCGACGTCCAGGTCGGAACGGCGCATGACCACCGCCATGCCGTCCTGGTCGAACAGCGGCGTCACGCCCAGCAACCGGCGATAGGACTCCATCCGCGCGGGCGCGGCGTGCGTGAATCGCACTTCCAGGGGTTTCCAGCCCTCCCCCACGACGGATTTCAGCAGCCGCACGGCCGTGGTCACCGCCAGATCCTGGGCCTGCCTCTGCTGCCAGGGCGGGCCATGGATGCGCAGGACGGCCTGGTCGCCGAACTCCTCCAGCGCCAGGGAATAGGCGTCGTTCTGCAGCCACTGGTACCGGGCATAGGCGGCCAGGGCGCGGCGCAGATCGGGCTGCTCGCGGATCACCAGCCCCACCGCGCCCATGTGGGAGCCGCGCCGCCGCTCGGCGAGGCGTAGGGCGAAGTCCTCGGCGCCGGACTGTTCGGCGGCCATTTCCAGCATCCGGCACATGAGCTCGACCGAGACCCGCAAGTCGGGGTCGGTCAGCACCTCCCGGGGCAGCCCGACGGCGGCGGCCAGCGCATGGGCGTCGAGGCCCAGCTCGCGGGTGAACTCCAGGAATCCGGTCAGGCCGGCGGACCGGCCGAGCTGTGGCATGACCACTCCCCCCGAATGGACCCTGTCATGAACAACCCGTTGCCCGGGCAAATCAAGAAGGAACGTGGGAGGGGCCGCTGACCGCCGCCCCCGCGGGGTCTAGCCGGCAGCCTGGCGGCCTTCGTCCCGGGCGTCGGCGGCCGCGGGCGGCGCGACGGCGGCGGCGATCGCCGTGAATAGCTCGGTGACGTTGAGCGGCTTGGGCACCACGTCGTCCATCCCGGCGGCGCGGTAGCTCGCGAGCTGGTGGGCCATGGTGTTGGCCGTCACCGCCAGGATCGGCGTGCGCACGCGGCCCAGCACCGCCTCGCGGGCGCGGATGGTCATGGTCGCCGTGGGGCCATCCATCATCGGCATCTGCACGTCCATCAGGATGATGTCCCAGTGCGCCGACTCCCAGGCCCGCACCGCTTCGGCCCCGTTTTCGACGATGGTCGGCTCCAGGCCGAACTGCGCCAGGATCGCCTTCAGGACCATCTGGTTCACCGGATTATCCTCGGCCGCCAGCACCCGCATCGTGCCTTCGGACAGCGCCCGCGGCAGGTCCAGCGGCATCGGCTCGGGCGCCGGACGCTCCACCTGGCGGAGCGGGAGTTCCACGGCGAAGGTGCTGCCGTGGCCCGGCGCGCTGCCGACCGTGATGGCGCCGCCCATCGCCCGGCACAGTTCCTGGCAGATCGCCAGGCCCAGGCCCGCGCCGCCGTAGGCGCGGGTGGCGGAACCGTCCGCCTGCACGAATTTCTCGAAGAGTCGGGTGACCCGGTCGGGCGCGATGCCGATGCCGGTGTCCGCCACCTCGAACCGCAGGCCGGCCGCGCTGCGGAGGATCTGGACAGTCACCGCGCCCGCGTGGGTGAACTTCACGGCGTTGGAGATGAGATTGGACAGGATCTGGCGCACGCGCGCCGCATCGCCCCGCCACAGGCCTTCGGCGGCCGCGTCGATCCCAAGGGTGAACTTGAGGGACTTGGCGCGAGCCTCGGCCACGAAGGCCGTATGCGCCGCCTCGGCGACGGCGCGCATGTCGAAGTCCTCGTTGTCCAGCAGCAGCCGCCCGGCTTCGATGCGCGAGATGTCCAGCAGGTCGTCCAGGAGGTCCATGAGCGCCGAACCGCTTTCCCGGATGACCCGCAGGCGGTCGCGCTGGAGGGCGGGCAGCGGGTCCAGGTCCATGGCCTGGGCCATCCCCAGCACGCCGTTCAGCGGCGTGCGGATCTCATGGCTCATCACCGTGAGGAAGTCGCTCTTGGCGCGGTTGGCTTCCTCGGCGGCCTGGCGCGCCTCGTCCTGGGCGCGGGCCACGCGGTGGGCCTCGGTGACGTCCACATAGGTGGCGAGGCACAGGCTCCAGGGCGCGCCCAGGCCTGAGGTGAACCGGAAGTGCGCCCGCACCATCCGCGACTCGCCCTCGGTCACCAGCAACTCGGCCTCGAACGCCGGGATCGCGCCGCTCGCGTCGATCTTGTCGAGGCCGGCGCAGAGCGCCTCCAGGAAGCCCGGGCCGAAGTGGCCCATGCCGCCGTGGCGGCTGAGCAGGGCCCGGGCCGCCGCGTTGGCTTCGATCACAGCGGAATCCTCGGCCACGGCGTCCATGCTGGCGTAGAGGCTCCTGGCGATCGTCCCCAACCCCGCGTCCGGCCGCAGGTGCGCCTGCAGGCGCGTGTGGAAGGCGGTGGCGTCGAAGCACACCAGGGCCGTCGGGCTGTTGTCGAAGACCATGCGCCAGCGGTGGTTGCCGGCCTCGGCCTCGGCGCCCAGCCGCTGGAGGGCATCGCGCTCGCGGGCCATGGAACCGGACATCCGCAGCACGAAGGCGGTGAAGGCCAGGCCGCCGAGGGCCAGCAGCACGGTGTCGCCGAGGTGGAAGTGGCCGCCGCCGAACGCCGCATAGACGGGCGTCAGGACCAGCAGCGCCGCCGGCGGCGTCACAAGGCTGGCGACCGCCAGCCGCGAGCCCGACGAACGGATGGCGTTGCTGAGGGCGACGGCGCAGAGCAGCACGGCCGCGCCGGCCAGCGCCACGGCGTCGGACCCCGGCGCCACCAGCACCGCGGCGATGGCGGAGTAGGTGGCCGCGCTGAAGGCCATCGCGAGGGCCGCAAGGGCGCGGGGACCCGCCGCGGTGGGCGCCGCCAAGGCCCGGCGCGCCAGGATCCCCTCGAGAGCGCCGGCAATGACCGTGACCGCGAACCAGGGTGCGACGAAGGGATTCTGGGTGCCCAGCCATACCAGGACGGCGATGACCGCCGCCTCGAAAATCCTGGCCCGGCGCGCCTTGGCGCGGACCCGCAGGACCCGCGAGAAACGCGCGCCCTCGTCGTCCCGCGCTTCGCGCATGGGCGGGAGTCCGATCATCCGGTGACGACCGCTGCCGAGCGGCCGGCCGTGGGGAGAGGGCGCATTCTGCAGTCCCGTTACCGTCCTGAAGTGGGAACTTGCCCTCCGGCCACTAATTCACGGTTAAAAGTGGGAATTGTCCGTCGACATAAAATCAAGAGGCGCCTTTACCGCGAAGAAACCATAGTCCTTCGGAATATTCGCAACGCTGCCCTTGTTGGTGCGCTTGGGAATTCGGCCTCAGGATGGGAATCCTGATTACATTTTCCAGACTTTGAGTATCCGGACCGCCATGCCGGTCGGGAGTTCTACCTGTCATTTCGTCGAGATTCGGCGTCAGCGCGTGACTGCGGGGGGCGGCCGTAGGCGAGGAGCCGCTCCGCGGCCAGCGGATCTTCCATCATGTTGCGGATGATCTGTTGCAGCACGCGCGCCGCCTCGCGGGCGGAGGCCTCGTCGACGCCCGCCAGCATGGCGCGGTTGCTCTCCAGCAGGCTGGCGACGGCGCCGTCGAAGGCGGTCTCGCCCGCCGCGCTGAGCGCCACCTGCACCTGCCGCCGGTCGCGCGCCGGAGACCAGCGCTCCACCAGTCCCTGCGCCACCAGGTGGTCGACGACACGGGTCAGCGTGGTGCGGTCGACGGCGGCATAGAGGGCGAGATCCTTCATCGAGCAGTTTTGGATGCGGCGAATTACCGCAAGGGTGCGCCAGTGCTGCAGTGTCAGGCCGGAGGCGCCCGCCGTCCGACCGAAGAACAGGTCGCGCTGCCGGGCCGCCTGGAACAGCAGATAGAACAGGTACTCCGCTGGCCCGAGCGGGAATTCACCCGTGAAATCAACGGACGGATCGGCAGGGCGAGGCGTGGGCATGAAACCGGCTCCAGGCGCCGCAGGGCGTCCTCGGGGCTCATTCGCCGCTGATTTGTATGCGATTGCAATATGTGCAAATGCACAGTGTTATTGCGCCATTAACTGTCGCCTGCTTAGGCTTCACCTTAGCAGAGCTGAGGACCTCCCCCCTTGAGCCACATCACCGCTTTCGTCGACGAGGATGCCGGCCGCGAGCTCGAGCCCGCGAGCGCCGAGGTCCTGGCGTGCCTGGCCCTCAACCGCGCGATCCTGCAGACCCTGGCGTCGTTGTCGCCGACCCTGGCCGGCGTGGCCGAGCGCGCGCTGTCCGACGAACTGGGCCTCGCCCGGGGCAGTGGGGCCCCGCACCGGACCGTCGAGCTGATCGAGGACGCGCGCGACCGGCTTCAGGACGACGCCGGCGCCCTTGAGATGATGGGCGCGCTGGAAATGGCCCTGGTCGCCGCCGCGGACGCACTGCCCGACATCGCGGGTCTCCAGACGGCCTGAGCCGAACTCGACGCTTCCGATAATCTTCCGCCTTGCCCGCCACCGCCTGACGCGGGCCGGCGCGTAGGCGCATGCGCGACCCCGGCGCGGTCGTCCGGGCGCAGGCGTTTCAGGCGGCGGGCGCGACGCGGGCCCGCACGCGACGCAGGCCGTCCAGGATCGAATCGGCGCCTGCCGCGCCGGCCTTGTCGCCCAGGTTGGCCAGCAGGCGGATGCCGTCCACGTGCACGTCGATCGCCGGCCAGTTCATGGGCTCGCCGCTGCGGAACCAGTCGGCCAGGTCGCAGAGGCTGAATGCCGCCTCGGCCAGGGCCCCGAGCCCGAAGGTTCCGGCGATGCCGAAGGTCGCGTTGCTGGTGTCGTAGATCGCGTCGAGCACCGAGGTGTCGCCCTCGCGGCCCTTGGCGGCCAGCGCGGTCAGTTGCTCGGCCTTCTCGATGAGGACCTTGGCGGACGAGCCGCGCACCGACTCGACCCGGCCTTCGGCGGCCCGGATGGCGTCCTCCGGGCGGCGGCCGCCAGGCTCGCGGGCGATCTGGCCCAGCTTGTTCTCGACGGCGAAGATGCGGGAAGGACCGGTCATTACGCGACAGCTTTCGGGTTGAACAGGGCGTCGATCTCGTCCTGGTCGAGGTTGGGGGTCTTGGCCATGCCGACCTCCGCCGACAGATCGTCGTGGCGGCGGCCCTTCATGCCGACGGGAGGGCCCAGCGCCTTGACGCGGCGATCGGGCCCGCAATAGCCGGGGGAATTCACGAACTTGCGCTGGTCGTGCATCAGCCAGACGATGCGCTGCATCATGACCGTCGGGACGGCGGGCTTGGCGACCACGAAGCTGGCGCCGGCGTCGCGGCCGCGGAACACCTGCGAGGGGCGGGTGTGGCCGGTCACCAGGATCACGGGCGCGAAGCTGTTGGGATCCAGTTCGGCGCGGCGCAGCCAGCTGATGAATTCGTAGCCTTCGGCGTCGTTCAGGGCGCTGTCGACGACCATCAGGTTGATGATCCGCTCCTTCACCACGGCCTTGCAGTCGGCCATGGTCTGGCACTTCCGGGGCGAGTGGACACCGAAACCGGCGAACATCTCGGCCATGATGGTCAGGCCCTGCAGGTCCCCGCACGCCAGCAAGACCTCTGCGGTGGAGAGGTTGACGCGTTCGGTCTTTCCGTAGGCCTGGCTCATGCCCTCAGTCCCAGAAGGTCATCGGATCTCCGGTTTCCGCCGGAGCGTGGGAGGGATCGGACAGGCGGCGCGCCTGCTCTGTGAGGGTCAGGACGCGTAGGGCGTCGTCGATGTCGGCGGCCACGTCGCCCGGCGCGGCGTCGGCCAGGGCGCGGACGAACGAGGCCAGGCCCGACAGGCGCTGGCTGAGGAGGTCGGCGGCCTGGGCCTCGATCATCGCCGCCGGATCGGACTGGCCCGCCGTCAGGACGAGGCGCGAGATCAGGTCCTGGAGCTGATCGCCGACGGCGACCAGGTCCGTGACCTCCCGGGCGACCAGGTCCAGGGACTCCGAAAGAGACCGCGCGGCGGCGGGCTGGCTCATCAGAACAGCTCCAGCGCGCCGGAATCCTGGACCGGCGCCACGGGCTGGCGGCGCTCGGCGACGAAGACCTTGGCCTCGGTGGGCGCCAGCAGGATCTGCCGCGCACGGCCGGTGCCGGGCCAGTACTGGATGCGGCGGGCGCGGTCGCCCCGGAGCGATCCGCCCACGTGGCGCAGACCCTCGTCCCGCACGAACCGCTCGGCGAACTCCGAGTTCTGGCCGCCCACGTCCGACAGGCCGTCGAACAGGTGCGCGCCGCCGAACAGCTTCACTTCCAGACGGTCGCGCCGGCACCCCTTGCGGAGCAGGTCGTTGAGCAGCAGTTCCATCGACTGGACCCCGTAGCGGAGCCCCTCGTCCCCGGCCTCGCCGGGCAGCAGGAAATGGTTCATCCCGCCGATCCCGGTCACAGGATCGCGGATGCAGGCCGCCACGCACGATCCGAGGATCGTGGTGAGCACCACGTCATCGCCTTCGGCGACGTGGAATTGGCCCTGGATCACGTGGATCTTGCGGGGTTCCGCGTCGTAGGCGTGGCTTTGTCCGGCCAGGCCCACGGTCACGCGAGGACGCCGAAGATCGCTTCGATCTTTTCCTTCAGGGTGCCGACGGTGAACGGCTTCACGAGGTAGTTGTTGACCCCGAACTGCACCGCCCGCTGCACCAGCTCCTTGTCGGCCCGGCCGGTGAGCATGATGAAGGCCGTCTTCTGGATCGGCGGGTGCGACCGGATCGCCCGCAACAGGCCGAGGCCGTCAAGCTTCGGCATGTTGTAGTCGGAGATCACGAGCTGCACCGGCCGCGACAGCATGTGGCGCAGGCCGTCCTCGCCATCCGCGGCTTCGTGGATGGTCCGGAAGCCCAGCTGTTGCAGGCCCGTGCGCACAAGGGAGCGCATGGTCTGCTGGTCGTCGACGACGAGGCAGGGAATTGAGGAGGGCGCCGGCATCTCAGCGTTCCACTTCTTTGTTCGTGAGGTTGCGGATGGCGGGGCCGAGCTTCTCCAGGGGGAGCTGGCGCTCGACCGCGCCCAGTTCGTAGGCTGCGCGGGGCATGCCGTAGACGACGCAGGTCGCCTCGTCCTGGCCCAACGTCTTGGCGCCGGCCTCCCGCATGGCGAGGAGACCCTTGGCGCCGTCCCGGCCCATGCCGGTCAGGATCACGCCGACGGCGTGCTCCTTGGCGGCCCGGGCGACGGATGAGAAGAGAACGTCCACCGAGGGGCAGTGGCCGCTCACCGGATCGCCGTGGGCGACGCGGCAGCGCAGGTGCCGGGCGCCCTCGACCTCAAGGTGGAAGTCGCCGCCCGGCGCCACATAGACGCGGCCCGGAACCAGCGGGTCGCCGTCGCGCGCTTCCGTCACCGTGGCGGCGGAGGCGCGGTTCAGGCGTTCGGCGAAGCTCTTGGTGAAGCTCGCAGGCATGTGCTGGGCGATCACCGTGGGCGCGCAATTGGCCGGCAGGCGCTCGATGATGTTGAGCAGAGCCTCGACCCCGCCGGTGGACGAGCCGATGGCCACGACCTTTTCGGACGGGGTGAAGAGGTCGACCGGGGCCGGCTCGGTGCGCGCGACCCGGGAGCGGACCCGCGCCCGGGCGGCGATCTTCACCTTCTCGGCCAGGCGGCTGAAGCCGATCGGGTCGGCCCCGCCCGGCTTTTCCACGCAGTCCACGGCGCCCAGTTCCAGCGCCGCCAGCGTCGCCTCGGCGCCGCGGCTGGTGAGGGTGGAGACCATCACCACGGGCATCGGGCGCAGGCGCATGATCCGTTCCAGGAAGTCGATGCCGTTCATGTTCGGCATCTCGACGTCCAGGGTGATCACGTCGGGGTTCAGGGCCTTGATCGCATCGCGGGCCTGCAGAGGATCGCCGGCTTCGCCCACGACCTCCAGGTCCGGATCGGCCGACAGCGCGGCCGAGATCAGCCGGCGCATGGTGCTCGAATCGTCGACGACGAGGACGCGGGTCATCGGGCCGACTCCTCGATGCGGCGGTAGGTGGTCACGCCGTCGGGCTTGTAGGCGGCGACCGCCGGACCCTGGATCCGCTCGGAGTGGCCGATGTAGAGGGCGCCTCCCACCTTGTTCAGGGGCGCGAAGCGGCTCCACAGGCGGGCCTGGGTGTCGTCCTCGAAGTAGATCGCCACGTTGCGGCAGAAGATGGCGTCGAACTGACCCTTCATCGGCCAGTCGCCGATCAGGTTCAGCTCGTTGAAGGTGATCAGCTCGCGCAGGTCGTCGGACATCTTCACCCGGCCGTCGGCCATGGGTGACGTCCAGCGCTTGCGATAGCCGTCCGGAATGCCTTCCAGCAGGTGCGGCGCATAGGCCCCGCCGCGGCCTTCGGCGACCATGTTGGGGTCGATGTCCGTGGCCAGGATCTTCACGTCGCGATCGGCCGCCTCGGGCATCAGCGACAGGATCGTCATGGCGATCGAGAACGGTTCCTGGCCGCTCGAGCAGGCGGCCGACCAGATGCGAACCTTGCCGCCGCGACGCGCCGCGTCCAGCAGGGGCGGGAGCACGCGCTCCTTCAGGTGGTCGAAGTGGTGCGGCTCGCGGAAGAAGCGGGTGACGTTGGTGGTCAGGGCGGCCAGCATCTTCTGGCGCTCGTCGACGCCGTCGGCGCCGGCCACCAGTGCGCAGTAGTCCTTGAAGCTCGTCAGGCCCAGCGCGCGCAGGCGCTTCGCCAGCCGCGAATAGACCAGCGTCGCCTTGGCGTCGGGCAGGTGGATGCCGGCGTCGCCATGCACCATCGCCGAGATCTTGCGGAAATCGGCGTCGGTGAAGGCGAACTCGCCATCGACCATGTTTGCGCCCGGGCGCGTGGATGTCGGCGCACTCGCACTCATCAGGCGGCTTCCAGCTCCATGTCGGGCAGGACGCGGTCGAGGCCGATCAGGCTGATCATGCGGCCGTCCATGGCGATCAGGCCGCGAATGAACGACTTGGCCGTCTCGGACGCGACGTCCGGGGTCGGCTGGATGACGTCGTCGGTGACCGTCAGGATGTCGCTCACCGCGTCGACCAGCAGGCCCACGACCTGCTCGCCGATCTGGGCGACGATGATGACGTTCCGGTCGCTGGCCTCGGTGCTCTCGAAGCCCAGGCGCGAGGCCAGGTCCACGATCGGCAGCACCGCGCCGCGCAGGTTGATGACGCCCTTCACGAAGGACGGCGATTGGGGAAGGGCCGTGGCCGCGGTCCAGCCGCGGATCTCGCGGATGGCCATGATGTCCACGCAGAACTCCTGGGCGCCGATGCGGAAGGAGATCAGTTCCTTCATGCCGCCGGCGTGGTTCTGGCCGTTCTGACTGATGATCTGGTTCATGTTCAGCCTGCCTTGCGCATGTCGCCGCGGGAAACGGTGACGATGGTGTCGATATCGAGAATGAGGGCCACGCGGCCGTCGCCCAGGATGGTGGCCGCGGCGACGCCGGGCACCTGGCGGTAGTTGGCCTCGAGGGACTTGATGACCACCTGGCGCTGGCCCTGGATGGCGTCGCACAGCAGGGCCGCGCGCGCGCCGCCTTCGCCTTCGATCAGCAGGGCCACGCCCTGGGTCGCCGGCAGCGGCTCGTTGCGGTAGCCGAGGGCCATGCCCACGTCGATCAGGGGCACGAAGCCGCCGCGGATCGAGATCACGCGGGCGTGGCCGCCCAGGCTGTGGACGTCCTCGGCCTTGGGCTGCAGCGTCTCGACGATGGCGGTGATCGGCGCCACCAGCGTCTGGTTCTGGACCGAGACCACCATGCCGTCGAGGACGGCCAGGGTCAGCGGCAGGCTCATGGTGAAGGTCGAGCCCTTGCCGGGCTTGGACGAGATGGTGATCCGGCCGCCCAGGGCCTGGATCGAACGGCGGACCACGTCCATGCCGACGCCGCGGCCCGAGATGTCGCTCACCTCGGCGGCCGTCGAGAAGCCGGGCATGAAGATCAGGTTGTCGATCTCCTCGTCCGACAGCGTGGCCTCGGCCGAGATCAGGCCCTTCTCGATGGCGATGCCCTTGACGCGCTCGCGGTTGATGCCGCCGCCGTCGTCCGAGACCTCGATCACGATCCGGCCCGAGCGGTGGGCCGCCGAAAGCTTCACGACGCCCTCGGCCGGCTTGCCCGCCGCGGCGCGCTTCTCTGGGTTTTCCAGCCCGTGGTCGATGGCGTTGCGGATCATGTGCGTCAGCGGGTCGGCCAGGCGCTCGATCACGGTCTTGTCGACCTCGGTGCCTTCGCCCTCGGTGACGAGGCGCACCGGCTTGCCGGTCATGGCGGCCACTTCGCGCACCAGGCGCGGCATCCGCTGGAACACCGACTTCACGGGCTGGGCCCGGATGGCCATGACGCTGTCCTGGATCTCGCGGGTCAGCTGCTCCAGCTCGTCCAGGCCCATGGCCACAGCGCTGGCGCGGGCCAGGCCCGCCTCCATCACCCGCTGGGCCAGCACGGCCTGATTGATCACCAGTTCGCCGACCAGGTCGATGAGCCGGTCCACGCGGTCCAGGTCGACGCGGATCGTCGCGCCGGCCTCGGTCTTGCGCGGGCCGCCGGCGGCCTGGCCCTCGGCGGCCGTCTCGTTGGCCGCGGCCGGCGCGACGATCCGCGTCGACCTGGAC
>NZ_LSJI01000186.1 GCF_001557235.1 Phenylobacterium sp. CCH9-H3
CCTGTCCGCCCGTCCTGAGGCCGCCGCCGCCGCGGCGCCGCTGCGGCCCGCCAAGGCCGAGCGCGTCAAGAGCGCCGACGCCCCGTCCGCCGAGACGCCCGACGAACTGAAGCCCTCGGAAGCGGCCGACAAGCCCGTCCACGCCAAGGCCGCCCAGGGCGCCGCCAAGGCCGCCGCGGCGAGCGCCGAAGCCGCCGAGACCAAGCCGCAGGACGCCGACACCAGCGCGGAGTCGCCCGACGCGACAGGGCAGGGCGAGACCCGCGCCGCGTCCCCCGCCTCCAGCTCCGCCGCCGCGCAAGCCGGACACGTCGTCCGCGGGTCGCCCGAGACCGTCGCCAATCTGGCCGCCCAGATCGTCAAGAAGCTGGAGGGCAAGTCGACGCGTTTCGACGTCGAGCTGGATCCGCACGGACTGGGCAAGGTCGACGTGCGCATCGAGATCGGCGCCCAGGGCCGGATCACCGCCGGCATGACCTTCGAGAACCCACAGGCCGCCGCCGACGTGAAGGCTCGCGCCGCCGAGCTGCAGCGGGTCCTTGAGCAGGCCGGCTTCGACGTGTCGGGCGGCATCAGCTTCGACGTGGCCGGGGACCGCGGCCATCCGCAGCAGCAGAATCAAGCCTGGCAGGACCAGGGCGACGCGGGCCGCGCCTTCCAGGGCCGGGCCTTCCGCGCGGCCCTGGAGACCGCGGGCGATGCGGCCGACGCCGCCAACCAGGGCGCTCTGCGCCTGCGCCGGGGCGTGAACTCCGGCCTCGACCTCAGGATCTGACGCCATGGCCGTCGACGCCGTCACAACCACGACCGGAGCCAGCGCGACCGGACGTGCTCGCCTGGCCGAGAACTTCGACACCTTCCTGACCCTGCTCACCACCCAGCTGCAGAACCAGGATCCGCTGTCGCCGATGGATTCCACCCAGTTCACCCAGCAGCTGGTGCAGATGACCGGGGTGGAGCAGCAGCTCCTGACCAACGACCTGCTCGAGAAGCTGGTCTCGAACACCGGCACGGGCGTCGCGACCGCGGTCAGCCTGATCGGCAAGGAAGTGCGCGCGGACTCCAACGCCGCCGCCCTGAAGGACGGCAAGGCCGAGTGGACCTATACCCTGGGCCGGGACGCTTCGACCGTGCAGCTCGATATCCTGGACTCCAAGGGCCGGATCGTCCGCTCCATCGCCCCGACCGACAACAAGGCCGGCGAACACACCCTGACCTGGGACGGCAAGGGCCAGGGCGGCAGCGAACTGGCCGATGGGACCTACACCCTGAAGGTCACGGCCAAGGACAGCGAAGGCTCCGCCGTGACCTCGAACGTCTACGTCGACGGACTCGTCACGGGCGTCGAACAACAGGACGGCCTGACCTTCATCACCGTCAACGGCGTGCAGATCCCCTGGGATCAGCTCGTCAGCATCCGCCAGCCGGAAGAGCCCGAGGAGACCGCCACGGCGGCCACGGACACCGGTTCAACCGACAACCCGGACGACAAAACGTCGTCTCCAGCGGCGGCCTGACCGGCCGAACCCACGCAGCACGCGACCCCGCTTCAGGAGAACGGAACTAAGTCATGTCCATCAATTCAGCCCTGCTCGCCGGCGTTTCCGGGTTGGTCACCAACTCGTCCGCCCTGGCCGCCATCTCGGACAACATCGCCAACGTCAACACCGTCGCCTACAAGCGCAACCAGGTGAACTTCGCCAACGTCGTCACCGCCCAGGCGGTGAAGGGCAAGTACTCCGCCGGCGGCGTCCAGGGCATCACCCGGCAGTTCGTGAGCACCCAGGGCCTGATCCAGGCCTCCGGTTCGACGACCGACCTCGCGATCTCCGGCGACGGCTTCTTCATCGTGACGAACAAGGGCGCCGGCCTGACCGCCGCGGATGCGCGCTCGTTCACCCGGCAGGGCTCGTTCAGCGTCGACGCCGACGGCTATCTGAAGAACGACTCCGGCCTCTACCTGCAAGGCTGGCCGGTCCAGGCCGACGGCTCCTTCGTCACGCCGCCGTCCGACCTGACGGCCCTGAACTCGATCAACGTCAAGAACCTGGGCGCCGCGGTCTCGCCGACCGCCAACGTCGCCATCAGCGCCAACATCGACAAGGTGAGCGCCACCGCGCCCGACCCGGTCGACATCAACATCGTGGATGCGGCCGGCGGCCGTCACACCCTGCGCCTGACCTTCGCTCAGACCTCGGTGAACAACTGGAACATGACCGCGGCGATCTATCCGACCGCGGCCGACGGCCCGATCACGCCGGCCAGCCCGATCCCCGTCGTCTTCAACACCGACGGCTCGATCAACACCGTGGGCGGCGTCGCGCCGGATGCGTTCTCCCTTAACGTCGGCTGGGCCGCCGCGCTGGGCCTGCCCGCCCAGGACATCGCGCTGAACCTGGGAAAGCTCACGCAGTACGACGAGCCGAGCTCGGTGGGCTCCATCAGCCAGGACGGCGCCGGGGCCGGCAATGTGGTCGCCATCGAAGTGGACGAGGACGGCATCGTCTCGGCGATCTACGACAATGAACAGGTGCGCAAGGTCGCCAAGGTCGGCATCGGGACCTTCCCCAATCCGGATGGCCTGGCCCAGGTGAGCGGCAACGCCTACCGGCCCACCACTGCCGCAGGGGAAATGGTGATCAAGCAGGCGGGCGTCGGTGGCGCCGGTCTGATCTCGCCGTCCAGCCTGGAGGCGTCGACTGTCGACTTGTCGGCAGAGTTCACCGGCCTGATCCAAACCCAGAAAGCGTACTCCGCTTCGTCGAAGATCATCACGACGGCGGACCAGATGCTCGAAGAACTTATCAACATCAAGCGCTAATACTGACCGTTAACCGAGTGAGAAACTTCTACCTGAACTCAACTGTATTAAATTGGTACACGGGGGAGCCCATGGTTAGGTGTTTCTTTACTAAGGCGATTCAGCGGCTGTTAGGGGCCGCTGGATATGCTTCCCGTCGAACAGTGATGGTGAGGCGCTAGAAAGCCCATGCTTCAACAACAACAGACGCGCACGAACAGCCGTGGCGAGGCCTATGTGATCGGGCCGACGGGCGCGCCCCTGACCAAGAACGACCTGCCGCCCCCGAACACGGGCCGGTGGGTCATCCGCCGCAAGGCCGAGGTGGTCGCCGCCGTCCGCGGCGGGCTGATCACCCTCGAGGAGGCCCTGGAGCGCTACTCCCTGACCAACGACGAGTTCCTGTCCTGGCAGCGCTCGATCGAACGTCACGGCATGGCCGGCCTGCGCACCACGCGGCTGCAGCAGTACCGCTAACCACCCGTCCATAGGGTTGGCTCGAAAGCCGGCCGCGCCATCCCCGGCGCGGCCGGCTTTTCGGTCTTTCAGGGCAGCTTGCGCACGAGGATCGTGATCCGCTCGCGCTCGCCCGGCCTCCGCTCCACCAGCAGCCGCGCCACCTGGGCGTCGTCGTGGAACGCGTAGCCCTTGATCGCGTCCAGCAGCGCCTTCGCAAGGTTATCGAGGTCCAGCCACGGCGGCTCGCCGACGTACTCCATCGCGATCTCCACCGCGTACTCGCCCCAGGCCGGCCGCGAGCCGCGCCAGGCCTTGCGGAAGAACTCATAGATCAGCGGCTTGTAGTACTTCGCCTGGGTCGTGAGACCGTCGACGCTCACTTCCAGCACCCCGTCGCCCTCGCGGGCGCGCACCTTGCCGTGCTGGGTCCAGGTCTCGCTCATCCCGCCCTCATAGCCGCGGGCGGCCTTGCAGTCTCGCGCCGTGGCGGTAAACCCTCACCCGCCAACAGCCTGGGGATTTCCGATGAGCGCGACCCGCACCGAGACCGACACCTTCGGCCCGATCGAGGTCGCCGCCGACCGCTACTGGGGCGCCCAGACCCAGCGCTCGCTCGGCAACTTCAAGATCGGCTGGGAGAAGCAGCCCAAGCCGGTGATCAAGGCCCTGGGCGTCGTCAAGCGCGCCGCGGCCGAGGCGAACATGGAGTTGGGCAAGCTCGACCCCGAGATCGGAAAATACGTCGTGGCGGCCGCCCAGGAGGTGATCGACGGCAAGCTGGACGACCATTTCCCGCTGGTCGTGTGGCAGACCGGTTCGGGCACCCAATCGAACATGAACGCCAACGAGGTGATCTCGAACCGCGCCATCGAGATGATGGGCGGGGTCATGGGTTCGAAAAAGCCCGTGCACCCTAACGACCACGTCAACATGAGCCAGTCGTCGAACGACACCTACCCGACGGCCATGCACATCGCCTCGGCGGAGGAGGTGGCGCGCTCGGTGATGCCGGCGCTGGAGCACCTGCACGCGGCGCTGAAGGCCAAGTCGGCCCAGTTCGACCACATCATCAAGATCGGCCGCACCCACACCCAGGACGCGACCCCGCTGACCCTGGGCCAGGAGTTCGGCGGCTATGCGCACCAGGTCGCCATGTCGGTCCGGCGGATCAAGGAGACCCTCTACGGTCTCTACGAGCTGGCGCAGGGCGGCACGGCCGTCGGCACGGGCCTGAACGCGCCGGTGGGCTTCGCCGAGAAGGTGGCCGAGAAGATCGCGGGCATCACCCGCCTGCCCTTCGTCACGGCGCCGAACAAGTTCGAGGCCCTCGCCGCCCACGACGCCATGGTGTTCAGCCACGGCGCGCTGACGGCCGCCGCCGGCGCCCTGTTCAAGATCGCCAACGACCTGCGGTTCCTGGGATCCGGCCCGCGCGCCGGCCTGGGTGAGCTGGCCCTGCCCGAGAACGAGCCGGGCTCCTCCATCATGCCCGGCAAGGTGAACCCCACTCAGGCCGAGGCCCTCACCATGGTCTGCGCCCACATCATGGGCAACCAGACGGCCATGGCCTTCGCCGGCAGCCAGGGCCACTTCGAGCTGAACGTATTCAACCCGGTGATGGCTTACAATTTCCTGCAGTCGTGCCGGCTGCTGTCCGACGCCGCCGTCTCCTTCACCGACAACATGGTCGTCGGCACGGAAGCCCGCGAGGACAACATCAAGCTTAACCTCGAACGGTCGCTGATGCTGGTGACCGCCCTGAACGGCAAGCTGGGCTACGACAACTGCGCCAAGATCGCCAAGGCGGCCCACAAGAACGGCACCACCCTGCGCGAAGAGGCCGTCGGCGGCGGCTATCTGACGGACGAAGAGTTCGACGAATGGGTCCGCCCGGAGAAGATGATCAGCCCGGGCTGAACTACTCCGCCGCGTAGACCACCGGGTGCGCGTGGGCCCAGAGGTGGGCGCGGTAGGCCTCGAAGCACTGCTCGCCGCAGATCAGGCGCATCATGGCGCCCTCGGCCAGGTGGCGGGTGCAGGCCGGGTCGGCTTCGACGAGCGGGACCAGCGCCTCGGCGTTCCAGGCGCGGGAGTGCTCGATGTCGAGCTGGGCGTGCAGGGCGAAGTACTTCCGCTGCTCGGGCGCGACGCCCAGACGCTTTAGCCCTTCGTCCACGCAGGCGACGCGGGTCGGTGCGGTCAGTTCCACCACGCCGAGAGCGCCGATCGATTGGTAGACGTATCGTCGGGTGGTGGCGAAGGCGGTCATGGTGTTGGCCAGGGCCAGCGACTGCCAGAGCGTGCCCTCGATGCTGGGTGTCAGCCCGAGGCCCTGGACTGTCCGCTCCAGCATGGGACCGTGCATGCCGGCTTCCTTGCCGCGGCCCATCTCGTCCCAATAGTTGCGGGCGAGCTCCAGCTTCGGGCGGGCGGGCAGCTTCACCTGGGTCATGGCGACCAGATCGTCGAAGCCGGCCTCGCCGGCCGCCTCCTGCGTCAGGAACCACTTGATCTGCTCCAGGCTGGCCTCGGTCTCCAGCCAGGCGAACAGGGGATCGTACTGGCCCGGGCCTGACAGCTTGAGGTCCTCGAACCAGGCGATGAATCCCTCGGGATCGCTCGGGACCGCCGCCACGAGCGGGGCGATCTCGGCGCGAAACGCCTCGATGAACCCGCCTTCCAGGCGCATCATCCGAACGTCGTTGTTCAACGTGATCGACCAGTCGGCGTCCGGCGTCTGGACGGCCAGCCGGCGCCGGTTCCACTGAGCCAGCCCCTGGTGAAGCGTTTCGGCGTCCGGAAACTCGGGTGAGAAAACGCCCACGCGGGCGAGACGGTCGGCAGCAAGCATGCGGATACTCCCTCGGACGCGAAGGAGCGCGCGAAATGCGTTGGAGTTCCTGAGGCTTAGCTTTGTTAAGCCCGCCGCATCACGGCGAAGTCGGCCAGATCCTGCAGCGCCGGCCGCCACGAATTGGAGCCATAGTCGGCGATGGCGGCCTTGGCGGTCTCCGCGTAGCGCCCCGCCAGCGCCAGGGTCTCCTCGAGAGCCCCGGTCTCGCGCATGAGCTCGCGCGCATGGTCCAGGTCGCCCTCTTCCTGCTCGCGCCGGTCCACCGTGCGGATCCAGAACTCGCGCTCGGCGGCGGCCGTTCGCTGCATGGCCAGCAGCAGCGGCAGGGTCACCTTGCCCTCTCGGAAGTCGTCGCCCGGGTTTTTCCCCAAGGTCTCGGCCTCGCCCGAGTAGTCGAGCGCGTCGTCGATCAGCTGGAACGCGAGGCCCAGATCCTGGCCGAACTTGCGCAGGGCGCGGCACCGTTCCGCCGAAGCGCCCGCCGAGATCGCGCCGGCCTCGGCGGCGGCGGCGAACAGCTCGGCGGTCTTGGCCTTGATGATCTCGATATAGACGTCCTGGCTGAGATCGAGGTCGTGGCTGCGGGTGAGTTGCAGGACCTCGCCCTCGGAGATGACGCGGCTGGCCCGGGCCAGAACCTCCAGCGCCGGCATGGAGCCCGCGCCCACCATCAGCTCGAACGAACGGGCGAACAGGAAGTCGCCAACCAGGACGCTGGCGGGGGCGCCCCAAATCAGGTGCGCCGCCACGCGTCCTCGGCGCAGCTGCGAGGAATCGACCACGTCGTCGTGCAGCAGGGTGGCGGTGTGGATGAACTCCACCGCGGCCGCCAGCTTCAGGCAGGCGTCGTCCCGCGCGCCACACAGGCGGGCGGCGGCGATGGTCAGGAGGGGCCGCAGGCGCTTGGCCGAGCCGGCGATCAGGTGGTCGGCCAGGGCCGGGATCACCGGCACGGGGCTGTCCATGTGCTCGCGGATCAGAGCGTCCACCGCGCGCATGTCGGGGCCGGCCAGCTTCAGGAGCAGGTCCAGCGAGGGGGGAGCGGCGATAGCCTGGGCGGCTTCCAAGAGAGAACTATTCCTATATCAAGGCGCCCGGCCCCCGACCGGTCGCCATTCGCCGGGACAATGGTGACGCGACAGGGCACGGTCAAGCGACCAGAGCCGAACGCGTTCGGTCCCTTCTACACCAAGGTCCCGCCCTATGGATGCAATCACTGAAGACGGGCTGCTGAACGGGCGCATCCGCCTGCGTCAGGCCGCGCGGGGCTACCGCGCCGGACTGGACGCGGCGTTGCTGGCGGCCGCCTGCGACGCGGCCCCGGGACAGCGGGTGATCGAGGCCGGCTGCGGCGCCGGGGGCGCCCTTCTGGCGGCCGCGGCCCGGCGGCCGGGCGCCAGCTTCACCGGCGTCGAGCGGGATCCACGCGCCGCCGCCCTGGCGCGGGAGAACGTCACGCTCAACGGGCTGGGCGAGCGGGTCACGATCGTCGAGGGCGATGTCGCGCTGCGCTTCGCAGGGCTTGGCCTTCCCGCCTTCGATGCGGCCATGGCCAATCCGCCGTTCTTCGACGACCCCGGAGCGCTGCGCAGCCCGGCGCCCGAGCGGCGAGGGGCCTGGATGGCCGACGACGGCCTGGAGGCCTGGATCGGCTTCCTGTCCAAGGCGGTGCGCGAGGGCGGCGCCATCACGCTCATCCACCGCGCCGACCGCCTGGGCGACATCCTGGCGCTGCTGGCGCCCAAGGCCGGCTCGGTCCAGATCCGGCCCATCCACCCCTTCGTCGACGACCCGGCCAAGCGGGTGCTGGTGCGGGCCATAAAGACGGGCAAGGCGCCGCTGCAGCTGCTGCCGCCGCTGGTGCTGCACGACCGCGACGGCGGCAAGCACCGCCCGGACGTCGAGGCCATCCTGAGGGGCGAGGCGGATCTGGGCTGGCGCGACTAAGCGTGGGCTAACAGCTCGTGGCGTCGAGCCGTGCGGTGTCCGCCAGCATCCGGTCCACGAGGTCCTGGTCGATCTGCTCGGGCTTGCGAAAGCGGATGCAGCTTTTGCCGGCGTCGAGGCCGCTCAGCGCCTCGGCGTGCAGGGCATGCACCCGGGGGCTGACATACAGCGAGATGTACTGCTTCTGGCTGTTGAAGGCGAAGATCGGAGCCGTCTCTCCCGGCCGCACATAGGCCGGCATGCCGTAGCTCATCCGCTCGGCGCCCGCGCCAAGGCGGCGGATCGCGCTGGCGCGGATGGCCTCGAGGGCCGGTCGCCGCCCAGGGTCCAGGTCTGCGAACCAGTCGTCGACGGTCGCGGCCTTGGACTGGACCATGATCAGATCCCCAGCGCTTCCCGACAGCTTGGATCGACGATGTCGTGCTGCTCGGGGTGTTTCTTCACCCAGGCCGACATGAAGGGACAGGTGGGCACGACCTTCAAGCCCGCTTCGCGCGCATAGCCAAAGGCCGCTCGGGCCAGGGCGCTGGCCACGCCCTTTCCCTCGAACTCCGCCGGCACGACGGTGTGCGGCAGGACGATCTGTCCCGGCTTCAGGCGATATTCGGCAAAGGCCGTGTGACCGTCCAGCTTCACCTCGAAGCGGCTGGTTTCGGTGTTGTTGACGACATCGACCTCGGCCATGGGCATGCTCCTCGCGCTCGCCTCTTCTTGACGCGGCGCGAGGCCGCCGCCAAGGTCCGGCGCATCGGCGAGGCCACCAGCAGAGGAGAGGATCACATGTCGCCCATTGCCCGCGCAGCCCTCCGCTGCGTCGTCCCGCTGGCGGCTGCCTGACAGCCCACCCTTCCCCGACGGGGATGATCCGCGGTCGACGCCTGTTTGGCTCTCGACATCAAGGACACCTCCGTTGCTGACCACAGCACTCTCCGACTACGGCTGGACCGAAGCGCTCCAGGCCGACTTCCGATCCTTCGCGGCCCAAGGCCTGATCCCCGGCCGCATCGTCGTCCAGCAGAGAGGCGGCTATCGCCTCGTCACGCCCGGCGGCGAGATCGACGCTCGCGCCTCCGGGGCTCTGATGAAGGCCACCGCCGAGGCCGGCCGCCCCACCGCCGGCGACTGGGTCGCGGTGGAGGCCCGCCCCGGCGAGACCACCGCCCTCGTCCACCACATCCTGCCCCGCCGCACGGCCTTCGTGCGCAAGGCTTCCGGCCCCCGTGGCGGCGCACAGGCCGTGGCCACCAATGTGGACGTGGCCCTGCTGGTGGCCTCCCTGAACTCCGACCTGAACCTGCGACGGCTGGAGCGCTACCTCGCCACCACCTACGAGAGCGGCGCCGAGCCGGTGATCGTCCTGACCAAGGCCGACCTGACCCCCGCCGTCGCGGCGCGTGTGGCGGAGGTCGAGGCCATCGCGTTCGGCGCGCCGGTGCTGGCCATCTCGTCGAAGACCGGCGAGGGTCTGGACGCGCTGGCGACCCATCTGCGGCCGGGGCGGACCGCGGTGCTCCTGGGCTCGTCGGGGGCCGGCAAGTCCACCCTGCTCAACGCCCTCGCCGGTGAGGAGAAGATGGACACGGGCGAGATCCGCGAGGCCGACGAGCGCGGCCGCCACACCACCACACATCGCGAACTGGTTCGGCTGACGTCGGGGGCGCTGATCCTCGATACGCCGGGGATGCGGGAACTGGGCCTGTGGGAGGCGGAGGCGGGGGTCGCCCAAACTTTCGCCGACATCGAGGCCCTGGCCGAGCAGTGCCGGTTCCGCGACTGTGGCCACGGCGCCGAGCCGGGCTGCGCCGTCCGCGCCGCCATCGAGGCGGGCGACCTCGACCCGGCCCGGCTGAGAAGCTTCGAGAAGCTGCAGGCGGAACTGGCCTTCGAGCGCCGCAAGGAGGACCCCCGCGCGGCCCTGGAGAACAAGAAGCTCTGGATCAGCCGCCACAAGGCGGGGCGGGCCCGGATGAAGGCCAAGCGCGGAGACGACGGATAGGCCGCCGGCGGCGTCAGCCGCCGGCCAGCGCACGCGACGCCACGTAGGCGGCCGTCGCCACGACCATCACCGCGAAGATTCGGCGCGCCAGGACGGCGCGCGCCGCCAGCAGCGGGGCGGTCGCCGTCCCCAACCAGGCCCCGACGGCGCCGCCCGCCACCAGAGCCGCGAACAGGGGCCAGGCCACGAGGCCGGATGCGGCATAGCTGACGCTGGTCGCGGCTCCGAACAGGGCGACCGACACCAGGGACGAGGCCGCCGCATGTGCGAGCGTCATGCCCGTAGCGGCCATCAGACCCGGTACGATGAGGAAGCCGCCGCCGATGCCGAAGAAGCCGGCCGCCAGGCCGGTTGCGAGGCCCAGCGGCGCCAGCTTGAGCGTCAGCCCCGGCGTAAGGGTCACCGCCGGGTCCCCTGCCGAACGCGGCTGGCGCAGCATCGAGAGGCCGACCAGCGCCATGACGACGGCGAACCCAAGGAGAAGCACGCCGCCGTCCAGCTGTTTCGCCAGGTGCGCCCCCGTGAGCGAGCCGGCGAGCCCCGCGCCGCCGAAGACGATGGCGCAAGGCCACTTCACCCGGCCCGCGCGCGCCTGCGACACCAATCCCAGCAGGGCGTTGACGGCGACCGCGGCGGCCGACGTGCCGATGGCCACATGCGGGTCGCGCACCCCTACGGCGTAGATGAGCAGCGGCGTCGCCAGCACCGAACCGCCGCCGCCGAACAGCGTGAGCAGCAGCCCGACGAGCGCGCCGCTCAGGCTCGCGGTCAGATAGGTGAGGATCTGCGGATCCACGGCTTCACGCCGCGGCCCGCCGGTTCCAGGGCATCGCGGCCAGCAGACGCGCCATGCCGCAGAGGCCGGTGGCGCCTGCGAAGGCGAGGCCCGCCCCGACAAAGGCGGACAGGCCGAAGAACGCGGGATGCACGATCAGGCCCAGGACGACTCCCGTCAGGACCAGCAATCCGGCCGCGATCTGGACCTGTCGCATCAGCTCCAGGGGCGCTGCACGATCCTCTTCGGTGGGAAGGCCGGCCGCCGCCCAGGCGTCGACCCCACCCTCGAGGACGAAAGCCTCGCCGTCGACGAGCGCCGCCAGGCGCTCGCAGTTCGCCCCCGTGCGCATGCCGGTTCGACAGGTGAAGACCACGTCCTTTCCGGGCTCGAGCCTGAGATGCGAGCGTTCCAGCGCCGACAGCGGCTGGGACAGCGCACCCTTCACGTGGCGGCGTGCGAACTCGTCGGCTTCGCGGATGTCGATCAGCACGGCGCGGCGGCCGAACAGGCGCTTGTCGACCTCGTCAGGCTTCAGGGGGATCAGTCTTGCGGTCATGGGGGGCCTTCATGTCTGGGGGACAGAAGATCTCCGCGAGCGTCGCCACCACGCGCAGGGCGGCCGGGTCGGCGATCCGATACCACACCGTCTGGGCCTCGCGGCGGGTCGCCACGATCCCTTCTTCGCGCAGCACCGCCAGGTGCTGCGAGAGAGCGGACTGCGAGAGGCCGACCTGGGGCAGGAGTTGCCCCACGGACCGCTCGCCATCCGTCAGCTGGCAAAGGATCATCAGCCGGCGCTCGTTGGCCAGCGCCCGGAGCAGCCTGGCGGCCTCCCCTGCGCTCGCCTCGAAGCGGGCGATGTCGAAGTTCGCGAGATCGAACATGAGACCTATATATGAGCTTGTGCTAATTTAGCAACTTCTTATATTCGGCGAAGACAGGAGGCTTCGCCATGATCCCCAACGTACAGACCTTCTTCGATCCGGCCACGTTCACCGCCAGCCATCTCGTGAGCGACCCATCCACCGCGGCCGCCGCGATCGTGGACCCCGTGCTCGACTACGAACCGAAGTCCGCGAAGCTCTCCACCGCTTCCGCAGACGCGATGCTCGCCGCCGTGCGCGAGCAAGGCCTGCGGCTGCTGTATGTGCTGGAGACGCACGCCCACGCAGACCACCTGTCGGCCGCCGACTACATCCGCCGGATGACCGGAGCCGAGGTGGTGATCGGATCCCGGATCGTGGAGGTGCAGAAGAGCTTCATCCCGGTCTTCGAGGCCGAGGACCTGGCTGCCGACGGGGCGGCGTTCGACCACCTGCTGGATGAGGGCGACGAGCTCCCGCTCGGCGACCTCCGCATCGGCGTGCTGCACACGCCGGGACACACGCCGGCCTGCGTCACCTATCGGATCGGCGACGCGGCGTTCGTGGGCGACACCCTGTTCATGCCGGACTACGGCACCGCCCGCGCCGATTTCCCCGGCGGCGACGCGCGCACCCTATACAGGTCGATCCGGAAGATCCTGGCGCTCCCGCCGGAAACGCGGGTGTTCGTCGGGCACGACTATCTTCCGCCGGGCCGAGAGGCGTTCCGCTGGGAGACGACAGTCGCGGACGAGCACGCGCACAACATCCACGTGCACGCGGGCGTCAGCGAGGACGGGTTTGTGGAGATGCGGATGGCGCGGGATGCGACGCTGGCGGCGCCGACGCTCATCCTGCCGTCGCTGCAGGTGAACATCCGTGGCGGTGCGCTCCCGCCGCCGGCGCCGTCGGGGCGCGTGTTCCTCAAGATCCCGGTCACCACCCCGAGCGGTTACTGAAGCCGCGCTCGAGGGGCTAGCGCGCGAGCCACCGCGCGGGCAGGCGATACTCGGGACGGCTGGGACGCAGCAGATCAAGGGTGACCAGGACACCCAGTCCCAGGAACTTCAGCATGATGCGTGCGACGTGCATGACGGCCTCCCCGATCGTGACAGCAACGGTTGATCGGCCCCGAGGTTGCGTGGAGTCGGTGACGCCGGTGTGTCGGGGCCATTTCGCATGGTCTCGTGACAGTCCCGAAACGAAAAACGGCCCAGGATCGCTCCCGGGCCGTTCCGTCGTTCGATCGGGTTCGCTGCGGATCAGTTCCGGGCGGTGTCCACCAGCTTGTTCTTGGTGATCCAGGGCATCATGGCGCGCAGGCGCTGGCCCACTTCCTCGATCTGGTGCTCGGAGCCCCGGCGCCGGGTGGCCTTGAAGGACGGCGCGCCGACGGCGTTCTCCTGCATGAAATCACGGACGAAGCGGCCCGATTGGATGTCCTCCAGCACGCGCTTCATCTCGGCCTTGGTCTCGGCCGTGACGATGCGCGGGCCAGTGACATACTCGCCGTATTCTGCGGTGTTGGAGATCGAGTAGTTCATGTTGGCGATGCCGCCCTCGTAGATCAGGTCCACGATCAGCTTCACCTCGTGCAGGCATTCGAAATAGGCCATCTCGGGCGCGTAGCCCGCCTCGACCAGGGTTTCGAAGCCCGCGCGGATCAGCTCCACCAGCCCGCCGCAGAGCACGGCCTGCTCGCCGAACAGGTCGGTCTCGCATTCCTCGCGGAAGTTGGTCTCGATGATGCCCGAGCGGCCGCCGCCGATGGCCGAGGCATAGGCCAACCCTAGGTCCATGGCGCCGCCGGTGGCGTCGTGATGGACCGCGATCAGGCAGGGCACGCCGCCGCCCTTCTGGTATTCGCCGCGCACGGTGTGGCCGGGGCCCTTGGGCGCGACCATCAGCACGTCGACCGTGGACTTGGGCTCAATCAGGCCGAAGTGAACGTTCAGGCCGTGGGCGAACAGCAGGGCCGCGCCGTCGCGGATATTGGGGGCGATCTCGGCGTTGTAGATGCCGCGCTGCAGCTCGTCGGGCGCAAGCACCATGAGCACGTCAGCCCAGGCCGCGGCGTCGGCCACGGTCATGACCTTCAGGCCGTCGGCCTCGACCTTCTTGGCGGTGGCCGAGCCGGCCTTCAGGGCCACGGCCACGTTCTTCGCGCCGGAATCCGCGAGGTTCAGCGCGTGCGCGCGACCCTGGCTGCCATAGCCTACGATGGCGATCTTCTTGTCCAGGATGCGGGAAATGTCGGCGTCGCGGTCATAGTAGACGCGCATGATTGTTCTCCTGAGACAATGAAACCTGCTGCGCGCGCGCAACGGCGGCGCAGCAAAGCCGGGGGTGTGAAGCGTTTTTTTGCGCGAAGGTCAAGGGACGGGCCGTCACAGGGCGAGCCTCGCCATGCTCAGCGAGTCCACATAGGCGCCGTCGCGCCAGGCGTAGGCGCGGTGCAGCCCCTCGCGCTGGAAGCCGAAGCGTTCGTAGAGGGCGATGGCCCGGGCGTTGTCGGCATAGACGTTGAGTTCCAGCCGCTTGATGTTCCACCAGCGCTCGGCCAGGTCGATGACGGCGGCCAGCAGGGCCGAGCCCACGCCTCGGCCCGCGTAGGCGTCGTGGACGGCCATGCCCAGGCTGGCCACGTGGCTGCGCCTGTGGGGGCGGTCGCGATGCAGGCCGATCGATCCGACCACCCGGCCGTCGAGCAGGGCCACGAGTCCCGCATCGCCGGGACCGGCCTCGGCATGCCGTTTCTGCCGCGCCTCCGCCGATACGAAGGGCGGCTGGAGCGTGCCCCACACCGCGCGCGGCTGGCCAAGCACCTCGGTGACGGCCGGAATGTCGGCCGGCTCCATCGCGCGGACGACTATGTCGGAACTGGGCGGATCCATCGGTCTCGTCTCCGGTTGAGCGGGGGCGGATCGAGGCCAAGAAAAAGCCCCGTCCGGATCCCGGCGGGGCTGGTGTGGCGGTCTGCGGTCGCTTCTCGATCCTAGCGCACGACATCCCTCACCGGCCCGCCGGAGGCGGTCGGAAGAAGGTTTACGAGCTGGATGCGGAACGAACGCATGCCTGCGCTTTAGCACGGCCGGAGTCTCGTCGGCTAGGCCGAAGCGTGGCATTCGAACCTGATGCCGATCGAGGTGACCCAGAGCCTGTGGCTGGACGACGACGAGGTCCAGGTGCGCGCCGTCCGCGCCTCCGGACCCGGCGGGCAGCATGTGAACAAGGTCTCGACGGCCATCGAACTGCGATTCGACGTGCGCGGTTCCCCGTCCCTGCCTGAGCCGGTGCGGACGCGGCTCTACAAGTTGTCCGGCAACCGCCTGACCATGGACGGCGTCCTCGTGCTGGTGGCCCAGGAGCATCGGAGCCAGGAGATGAACCGCCAGGCGGCGATCGAACGCCTGCTCGACCTGATCCGCCAGGCGGCCAAGCCCCCGCCCCCGCCGCGCAAGAAGACCAAACCGACCTACGCCTCGAAGCTCAGGCGGCTCGAGGGCAAGACCAAGCGGTCCAGCGTAAAGGCGATGCGGGGCAAGCCACGGGGGGAGGACTGAGCGGCGGCGTTACTCCGCCTCGGTGACCTCCGCGGCGCCGACGTGCTTCTTGATGCTCTCGATAGCGTCCTTGGCCCCGGACTTCGAGGCGTAGCCCTCGGTCGAGAAAATCACCTCGGAATTGTACTTGAAGCGGACCCGGAACTCGCCGGCCTTGTCCTTGTAGATCTCGAACTTGTGCGCCATCGGAGCCTCCGCTGCGGGGTTGGGAGGCAAAGCTTAGGTCAGCGATCGTGACCGCGCTATGGCAAGGTTTGGACGCATTCGCCTATAAGATGGCGATCATGCTCGCCCCCCGCCTTACCGTACTCAGCGCCGCCTTCGCCACCCTCGTCGCGTCAGCCTGCGCGCCCAGCCTCGGCCCGCCGCCGCCCGGCGCTCCCGTGTCGCGACCGCCGCCGCCGCCCATGACCGGCAGCGCGAACTTCTCGGCGGCGGACTTCGCCTGGTCGCAGCGCACCGGAAACAACATCATCGCCGGCCGCGTGGCCTATCGGCAGGGCGCGACCCGTTACACCTGCGCCGGGGCCGCGGTGGTGCTGACGCCGGAAACCCGCTGGTCCGCCCGCCGGATGGCCGCGCTCTACGGTTCCACCGAACGCGCCGCCCTGCCCGCCGATGAAGTGCGCGCCCGCACGCCCAATGCGCCCGCGGGCGACGCAGGCCCGTTCGTGAAGCGGACCACTTGCGACGACGCAGACCAGTTCGCCTTCGGCGGCCTGCCGGATGGTGTCTGGTACGCCATCACCGTGGCCAGGCCCGCTGCGGGACCGGGCCAGACGGTCGCGCTGATGAAGCGCGTGGTGGTCCGCGGTGGCCGCACCACCCCGCTGACCCTCTGATGCTCACCCTCCCGCCGCGAGGCGGGAGGGAAGCGTCGTCGTCAGTGCACCTTGGCCCGGCCGATCTCGAGGCCGTCATCGCCAGCGTGCACTTCGATCACCGAGCCGTCGTCCAGGTCGCCCTGCAGCAGCTTGCGGGCGATGGGGTCGATCAGCTCCTTCTGGATCACCCGCTTGAGCGGCCGGGCCCCGTAGACGGGGTCGTAGCCGCGGTCGCCCAGCCAGTGCAGGGCGCCGTCGTCGAGCAAGAGCGCCATGCGGCGGTCCGCCAGCAGCTTCTCGACGCGCTGCAGCTGGATGCGGACGATGCCGTCCATCTCGGCGCGGCCCAGGCGCTTGAACAGGATGATCTCGTCGATCCGGTTCAGGAACTCCGGGCGGAAGTGGTGACGGACCACGTCCATGACCATCGGCCGGGCCTTGTCCACGTCCTCGCCGTCGGCCAGGGCGGCCAGGTGCTCCGACCCCAGGTTCGAGGTCATGATGATCAGAGTGTTGCGGAAGTCGACCGTCCGCCCCTGGCCGTCGGTCAGGCGGCCGTCGTCCAGCACCTGCAGCAGCACGTTGAACACGTCCGGGTGCGCCTTCTCGACCTCGTCGAACAGCACCACCTGGTAGGGCCGCCGGCGCACGCTTTCGGTCAGCGCCCCGCCCTCGTCGTAGCCGACGTAGCCGGGAGGCGCGCCGATCATCCGGCTGACCGAGTGCTTCTCCATGTACTCGCTCATGTCGAGGCGCGTGATCGCGTGCTCGTCGGCGAACATGAACTCGGCCAGCGACTTGGTGAGCTCGGTCTTGCCGACGCCGGTGGGGCCCAGGAACAGGAACGAGCCGATGGGCCGGTTCGGGTCCTGCAGGCCGGCCCGCGCGCGGCGTACGGCGTCGGAGACGGCGACCAGCGCCTCTTCCTGCCCGACCACGCGGCCGCGCAGGCTGTCCTCCATGCGCAGCAGCTTCTCGCGCTCGCCTTCCAGCATCTTTTCCACCGGCACGCCGGTCCAGCGGCTGACCACGGCGGCGATCTGCTCGGCGTCCACGACCTCTGGCGTCAGCTGCTCGTCCTGGCCCTCGGCGGCCTCGGCCTCGGCCAGGCGCTTCTCCAGCTGCGGGATCTCGCCGTAGGCGATCTCGGAGGCCCGCTGCAGGTCGCCCCGGCGCTGGGCCGCGGACAACTCGGCCTTCAGCCGGTCCAGGGCCTCCCGCGACTGGGCGGCCGAGCTGACCTTTTCCTTCTCGGCCCGCCAGCGGGCGGTCATCTCGGCGGACTGGCCCTCCAGATCGTCGAGTTCCTCTTCCAGCTTCTCCAGCCGGGCCTTGGAGGCGGCGTCCGTCTCCTTGGACAGCGCCTCCCGCTCGATCTTCAGCTGCACGACGCGGCGGTCGATCTCGTCCAGCTCCTCCGGCTTGGAGTCCACCGCCATCCGCACCCGGCTCGCGGCCTCGTCCACCAGGTCGATGGCCTTGTCCGGCAGGAAGCGGTCGGTGATGTAGCGGTTCGACAGGGTCGCGGCGGCCACGATGGCGCTGTCAGAGATTCGCACCCCGTGGTGGACCTCGTACTTCTCCTTTAGGCCGCGCAGGATCGAGACGGTGTCCTCCACCGTGGGCTCGTCCACCATCACGGGCTGGAAGCGGCGGGCGAGCGCGGCGTCCTTCTCCACGTGCTTGCGGTATTCGTCGAGGGTCGTTGCGCCCACGCAGTGCAGCTCGCCCCGCGCCAGGGCGGGCTTCAGCAGGTTCGAGGCGTCCATCGCCCCGTCCGACTTCCCGGCGCCGACCAGGGTGTGCATCTCGTCGATGAACAGGATGATCGACCCTTCGGCCGCCGTGACCTCGTTCAGCACGGCCTTCAGCCGCTCTTCGAACTCGCCGCGGTACTTCGCGCCGGCGATCAGGGCGCCCATGTCCAGCGACAGCAGCTTGCGTTCCTTCAGCGCCTCGGGGACGTCGCCGTTGACGATGCGCTGGGCTAGGCCCTCAACCACGGCGGTCTTGCCGACCCCAGGCTCGCCGATCAGAACAGGGTTGTTCTTGGTTCGGCGGCTCAGCACCTGGATCGTGCGGCGGATCTCCTCGTCGCGCCCGATCACCGGGTCCAGCTTGCCGTCCTTGGCGGCCTGGGTGAGGTCGCGGGCATACCGCTTCAGGGCGTCGTAGCCCTCCTCGGCCGACGCGCTGTCCGCGGTGCGGCCCTTGCGGACGGCGGTGGCGGCGTCTTCCAGCCCCTTGGGCGTGACGCCGGCGTCCTTCAGCAGCTTGGCCGCCTCGCCGCCTTCCTTGGCCAGGGCGATCAGCAACCGCTCTGTGGTGACGAAGGCGTCGCCGGCCGCCTTGGCGCCCTGCTCGGCCTCGGCGAACACGCGAGCCGTGTCGGGCTTCATGTAGAGCTGGCCCGAGCCGCCCTCGACCTTGGGGATGCGAGTGAACGCGGCGTCCAGCGCCTTGTCGACCTCGTCGGGCCGCCCGCCGGCGCTCTGGATCAGCGCGCGCGTCAGCCCGTCGCGCTCTTCCAGCAACACCTTCAGGATGTGCTCGGGCGCGAGTTGCTGGTGGCGGCGGGCGAGCGCGAGGCTCTGGGCCGACTGGATCGCCTGCTTGGCGCGGTCGGAATAGATGTCGATGTTCATTCAGGTCCCCTCGATAGGCGGAACTCGGCGACCGCCTCCAAGGAAGCACGGTCGCCGGCCAACCCGATGTAGTGTGGCATTGGGGCCACACAAGAGACCTTGAGCCGGATCAATCCGGCGGGTTGTGTTTCTCGACGAAGGCCATGGTGGCTTCCAGGGTCTGCAGGCGCGTCTCGCCGCGGGAGAGCCAGTGGTCCTCGCCCTTCTGGACGACCAGTTCGACAGACTTTCCCGCCCCACGCAGGGCGTCGGCCATGATCTGGCTCTGCTCGAGCGGAACCACGCTGTCGTCCTTGCCGTGGATGAGGAGGACCGGGATCGTCACCTTGTCGACGTGGGCCGCAGGCGAAATCTCGGCCAGGACCTTGCGGTCCTCCTCGGCGCCCATGAAGCGGGTCCAGTAGCGGAAGGCCGACGCGCCGCGCTTGGCCCTCGACCACGAAACGAACTTTCCAAGGTCCGACAGGCCGCCGAACGAGGCGGCGCAGCGATAGACGCCGGTGTCCAGGGCCGCGCCCGCGAGCGCCGCATAGCCGCCGTAGCTGGCGCCGACGATGCAGACCCGCTTCGGATCGATCCGTCCCTCCGAGGCGAGGTACTGGACGCCGTCCGAAAGGTCGGTCTGCATCTTGCGCCCCCACTGGCCATAGCCGGCTTCCAGCAGCGCATCGCCCAGGCCCTCCGAACCGCGGAAGTTCACCTGCAGCACCGCGTAGCCGCGCGAAGCCATGCCCTGGGCCCACCAGTCGAAGCCGGGCGTGTCGCGAGCCGCCGGCCCGCCGTGCGGAAAGACGATCAGAGGCAGGCGGCCCGTCTCGCGCCCCTTGGGCACGGTCAGGTAGCCGGTGAGTTCCAGCCCGTCGCGGGCCTTGAACCGGATCGGCGCCTGGCGCGCCACATCCGCCGCCTTCACCCCCATGTATTCCGGCCCCAGCCAAGTGGCCTGTCGCGTGTCGAGGTCGACGAGCGCATAGGCCGCCCCCTCGTCGGGCGAATCGACGCGGACGACAATCTTCTTGCGGTCGCCGGACCAGGATTCCAGCGAGACGATCGCGCCCGGAAACGCCGCCGTGACGGCCTTCCAGATCCGTTGATCCTGGGGGTTCAGGAACGTGTAGCGGCCCTCCTCGCCCACCAGGGCGTAGTGGCCCGAAAGGCGTCCGTCCTGGGGGTCGTAGAGGGCGCCCTGGCTACCCGAAACGGGGACAGGCGCCGCCGCCGGCGCGTTGTCGAGGCGTGCTTCCTTCCACACCAGCTTCTCGCCGTCGAGCGCCTCGTACAGGACCGATTTGCCGTCCGGCCCGAGACCCATCATCGACGGCGCGTCGAGCGGAGCCATGACGGCGATCGCCTCGCGCCAGCTCCCGTTGTCGGCCTTCAGCTTGATCGACCAGCGGCCGCTTCGGCGGTCATAGAGCTCCTGCGCCACCGGCTCGCCGTCGACGCCGACAACCCAGTCGCGCGTGTCGGGGCCGCCGACCTCCACGACCCGGCTGGTGGCCCGGTCCAGGTCGATGCGGAAGAGCGAGACGCGCCCCTCGTTGCTCACGAACTTGATGCCCTGGACGAAGACCGTCGGCTCGCCGTTGTAGGTCCGCACGACCGGCTGGCCGTAGATCGTGTTCATCGCGTACTCGGCGTCGCGCAGCAGCGGCAGGACCTTCTTCGTCTTCAGATCCATGCTGAAGCCCATCGCCCACTCGCGCTGGGTAGTGGTGACGTCCATGGGGTTGGCCGTCACCGTGGTGATAATCAGCAGGTGGCCATCCCCGGCCCACAGCACGCGACGCACCTTGGCCCGGCCGGTGCCGGCCCGCAGGGTCATCTGCTTGCTGGCCAGGTCCTGGACGACGATCAGCCGGTCCTCGCCGTCGGTCAGGACCAGGGCCACCGCATGGCCGCTGGGCGAGACCGAAGCGGCCTCGATCGTGGGAAGCTTCCCGTAGGCCGAGAGCGGAGCCGCCGCAGCGGTCCAGGACGCAAAGGTCGCCGCGAACGCAAGCGCGACAACGAAACGCGGAAAACGGATCACTGGACAGGCCCCCACCTGATGCAATCCGAGATTGCCAAGCGGGCGGTCGCGCCGCAAGCGCGCGTCAGTTGACTTCGGACTTCTTCAGCGGTTCGGGCGGCAGGGGCGCGACGGGGACGCCGTCTTCCATCAGGTCGCGGACCTCCTTGGGCGTGGCCTGGCCGTAGATGCCACGGTCCTCGGCGCGGCCCTCGTGGATCGCGCGGGCTTCCGAGGCGAAGGCGTCGCCCACGTCGTCGAAATTCTCCTCCACGTGCCGGCGGATGCGACCGGCGGCCTCCATCATCATCGCCTGGGCCTTGGCGGGCAGTTCCTCGCGGACCGTACGCTTGGTGCCGGCGACGGCCGGGGCCATGATCTGCTTGCGCACGGCCTTCGAGGCGCACAGCGGACATTCCAGCAGGCCGCGGCCCTGCTGGTCGTCGAAGTCCGTGGAGGAGCCGAACCAGCCCTCGAATTCGTGGTCGTGGTCGCAGGTGAGGGCGTAGCGGATCATCGTATCGACTAGGGACCTGTGAACGCCCGCGCGTTGGTCAGCGCGGGAATGGCCGTCCGCGCCTTGGCGGGCGCGTCGGGATCGAGGTCGGCCAGAAGCACGCCGGGCTCGTCATGGTCAAGTTTTGCAACGACTTTTCCCCAGGGCTCGACGACCAGCGACCGTCCCCAGGTGCCGCGGCCGTCCTCGTGAAATCCGCCCTGGGCGGGCGCCAGGATATAGCTTCCGGTCTCGATGGCCCGGGCGCGCATGAGGACCTCCCAATGCGCCTCGCCGGTGGGGCGGGTAAAGGCGGCCGGAACGGTGATGGCTGTGGCCCCGGCCAGCGCCAACGCGCGGTGCAGGGCTGGGAAGCGCAGATCGTAGCAGATGGTCAGGCCCAGCCTCATCCCGTCGACCTCCGCCACCACGGCCCGGTCGCCGGGCTCGTAGGTCGCCGATTCCCGCGCCGTCTCGCCGGTGGGCAGGTCCACGTCGAACATGTGCAGCTTGTCGTACTCGGCAGCGATCGAGCCATCCGGCCGGATCAGGATCTGGCGGTTGGCTGCCTTGCCATCTTCGCGCTTCACGAGGGCCGAGCCAATCGCGATCCAAACGTTCAGATCTTTCGCGGCTTGGCGAAGGCCACGCACGACCAGATCGTCGTAAAACTGCGTCAGCTGAGGCAGCAGGGCCTCGCGGTCCTTCTGCAGGATGTTCGTGCCTTCCGGCGTCACGATCAGCCGCGCGCCGCCGGCCGCGGCCTCGCGCACCAGCGGCAGCACATGGGCCAAGGCCGCGGCATGGCTCGCGGGCGTACGCGTCTGGATCAGGCCGACTTTCATCGCCGACCTATACCTCGGCTACGCCGCCTGGAGCAGCGGGTCGAGTTGGCCCGAGCGTTCGAGCGCCATCATGTCGTCGCAGCCGCCAATGTGGCGGTCGCCAACGAAGATCTGCGGGAACGTCGCCCGGCCGCCGGCGCGCTGGATCATCTCCTGGCGCTTCTCCGGGTCGAAGGCGGCCTCGATCTCGGTGAACGGAACGCCCTTCTGCTCCAGCAGCGACAGGGCGCGGACGCAGTAGGGGCAGAACGGCTTGGTGTAGATGGTGACGGGCTGGCTCATGGCGCTCTAACGAAACACGTCTCGGTTCAGCTTCATATGGTGAGTCCTGCCGCAGCCTGAACCCGCGCGACTACGGCCAAATCGACGCGGGCCGCGCCGGCGGCCTTGAGGGCCCGTGCGCAGCCTTCCGCGGTGGCGCCGGTGGTCAGAACATCATCGATCAGCAGGATCCTCAGGCCCTCGACCTGGCCTCGGCGTGCGGAGGGGACCTCGAAGGCCCCGGCGACGTTGCGTTTGCGGCCCGAACCGGACTTTCCGCCCTGGGTCGCGGTGGCGCGGCGACGGACCAGGGCGTCGGGCAGGTAGGGCGTGCCGGTCATGGCGGCCAGCGGCCGGGCGATCTCCGCGGCCTGGTTGTAGCGACGGCGAAGCAGGCGCAGCGGGTGCAGCGGCACCGGGGCGATGGCGTCCGCCTCCTCGATCAGCTCGCGCGCCGTCCGCGACAGCCAGCGGGCGAACAGCGGCGCCAGGTCGAGCCGGTCGGCATGCTTGAGCTGCAGGATCGGGTTTCGCGATGTCTCGTCGTAGAGGCACGCCGCCCGCGCCGCGTCGAACGCCCGCGGCTTGGCGAGGCACGCGGCGCATCGCGCCCCCGGATCGAATTCGAACGGCGCGCCGCAGCCGTCGCACACCGGACCGTCCAGGAACCGGATGCGGCTCCAGGCGTCGGCGGAGAACCCACCCGCCAGGGGGCGCGGCCCACCGTCCAGGGTCTGGGGCGGGAACAGCATGTCCAGGGTCACGCGCCAGGCCGCCTGAACTCTAGGCTTCCAACTGGCGGCGAAATCGCCATCTTCCGCGCTCAATGCCCGCCCCCCCGCGCCTCTTCGACCGCGTCCTGCACCGCAAACGCCTGGACCGGGCGGCCCCGGGGTTTGCCAACGCAGACTTCCTGCAGCGCCGGGCGGCCTATGACGTGGCCGAGCGCCTGACGCCCATCCTGCGCACTTTCAGCTTGGCCGTCGACCTCTCGGCGCGCAGTGGCGCCTTCGCCCAAGCCCTGGAGGAGGAGGCGCCGGGCCGGGTCGAGACCCTGCTCGAGGCCGATCTGTCCCACCGGATGCTGGCCGGCCGCGGCGGCCTGCGCGTCGTCGCCGACGAGGAGCGGCTGCCCTTCGCCGACGGCAGCCTGGACCTGGTCGTCTCCACCCTGGGCCTGCACTGGACCAACGATGTCGTGGGGGCCTTGATCCAGATCCGCCGCGCGCTGAAGCCGGACGGCCTGTTCATCGGCGCCTTCCTGGGCGGGACGACCCTGACCGAACTGCGCCAAGCCCTGGTGGCCGCCGAGAGCGAGATCCTGGGCGGCGCCGGCAGCCGCGTCTCGCCTTTCGCCGATGCGCAGGACGCGGCCAACCTGCTGCAACGGGCCGGGTTCGTGCAGCCGGTCAGCGACGTCGACACCGTGACGGTGCGCTACGAGCATCCGCTGAAGCTGCTCGCCGACCTGCGCCAGATGGGCGAGACCAGCGTGCTGGCCGACCGGCACCCCAGGCCCCTGACCCGAACCCTGCTCCACCGGACCTTCCAGATCTACGCCGAGCGGTTCGGCGGTGACGACGGCCGCGTGCCGGCGACCTTTGAGATCCTGACCCTCACGGGCTGGGCGCCGGCCATCACGCCGGCTGGGTAAGATTCCGTCAACCATCCGGCCCCGACACTGCGCGCGGGGGGCTCCTCACCGCGGGGGTCCAGACGATGGCGAACAAACTCAAGCTTCTAGCCCTGGCCGCCACGGTGGCGCTGGCGGGCTGCGCGACCGGATCGGCGCCGCAGAAGGGGCCGCCCCCGAAGAAGGGGCCCGATATCGGCGTGGACGGCGCCCTGGCCAGCCGCGCCAGCGCCTTCGAGGCCTATACCCGCAAGGCCACCGCGATCGACGCGTCGTTCTCAGGCCCCGGCCAGATCGCCGAGCGCCTCCGAACGGCCGCGGGTTACGAACCCAAGGAGCTGGAGGCCGGCATGATCGCCTATGCCGCCCTCGCCGCAATGCAGGAGCCCGCCTTCGTGGCCGGGGTTAAGGCCAAGGGCCGCGACATCTCCCGCCGGCTGGCGACCGATCCGGCCGCGGCCCTCGACCTGCCCGGCGGACAGGCGGCGGCTCAACGCGCCAATGCGGCCCTGGCGCGGCGTGGCGAGGCCCTGGCCGACGCCGGCGCCCGCGTGAAGAAGACGTCCTACACCATCCAGCATCAGGCCTGGTCGCGGGCGCGCCTCACCAACGGTCCGCAACGGCTGGCCGCCGTGAAGCAGGCCGCCGGCTACAGGCCCGAGGCGGCCGACCGGGCCCGCCTCACCGCAGCGATCTCGGAAGGCGGGCGTCGCGGCGGCGCGAGTCCCGTGGTGGCGCGCGGCGTGGCCCTGGCCGCGCTGACGGTGCTGGGCCAGGACGCGGCGGGCCGTCCGCTGCTGAGCGAGATGAAGAGCGGCCAGTGCCTGCGCACGGCCAAGCTCAACTACCACCAGTGTCTGGCGGCGGCGGGAACCCACTACGAGGACATCTATTGCCTGGGCGTCCACGCCATGCGCGACCCCGGCCAGTGCGTGGTCGAGGCGACGAAGCCGGCGAAGACGATGCGGCGGGCCTCGTTGGACTGAGCCGCGGCCTCACGCCGCCAGCCGGGCTTCCACCGAGCAGAGCACGCCCTCGCGCCGGAACTCGATCCGGACCGAGCCTTTCAGTTCCTCGGCGAGGCCCTGTTCGAGCAGGCGCGCGCCGAACCCGCGGCGGATCGGCCCCTCCACCGGCGGGCCGCCGGTCTCGCACCAGGTGAAGTGCAGCAACCCGCCGTTTGTCGTCCAGCGCACCTCCACACGCCCGCCGGGCACGGACAGGGCGCCGTACTTCACCGCGTTGGTGGCGAGTTCGTGGGTCGCCAGCGCCAGGGCCACCGCGGTCTTCGGCTCCAGGTTCACGGGCGGCCCGCTCACGGTCATCCGCCCGCCGCCCGGATCCTGCGGCGCCACGGCCTCGGTCACGATCTGGGCGATCGAACCGCCCTCCCAGTTGCGCCGGGTCAGGACGTCGTGCGCGCCCGCCAGGGCGGCGAGCCGACCTTCGAACGCCTCGCGGGCGGGCGTCGACATGCCACCCGAGCGGAACGACTGCCAGGCGATGCCCTGCACGATGGCCAGCGTGTTCTTCACCCGATGGTTCAGCTCGTTGATGAGCAGGCGTTGGTGCTGCTCGGCCATCTTGCGTTCGGTGATGTCCAGGTTGGTCCCGACGACGCGCACCGGCTGCCCATCCGGGCCGAAGACGAACCGGGCTGCGCCCTCGATCCAGCGGATCGTGCCGTCGTCGCGGACGATGCGGAACTCGTTGTGGATCACCTCCTGGCCCGCCGCCGCCGCCGCGGCCGCTTCGGCGTCGATGCGGACTAGATCCTCGGGAACGACGCGCCGGCGAAAATGGTCCGTATGGCCCTCGAAGCCGCACCGCGGCAGGCCGAAGATCGCCTCCATCTCGCCGGACCAGGTCGCCGCCCCGCTGCGCACGTCCCAGTCGAAGATGCCCACGGCGTGGGCGGCGACCGCCATGTCGAGGCGTTCGCGGCTCTCGCGCATGGCTTGTTCGGCCAGCACGCGTTCGGTGACGTCGAAGTTGGTGCCGACGATCCGCTGCGGCGCGCCGTCCGGCGCGTAGACCACGCGCGCAACGCCCTCGATCCAGCGGATCTCCCCGTCGGTCCGCCGGATGCGGAAGTTGAACCCGATCAGGTCGCGTCCCGCGGCCAGGGCCGTTTGGGTCTCGGCCTGCGCCCGCGGCAGGTCCTCGGGCAGCACCCGGCTCTGGAAGTCCTCGGCCGTGCCTTTGAACGCGCCAGGCTCCAGGCCGAAAATGATCTCCAGTTCGCGGCTCCAGACGATCCGGCCGCTGGGCACGTGCCAGTCGAAGATGCCGATGTTGTGCGCGCCGACGGCCAGATCCAGGCGCTCCTGACTCTCGCGCATGGCCTCCTCGGCCTGCGCCCGCTCGGTGACATCCACCAGCGACACGCCGATCCCGTCGTCGCCCAGCGGCGCGACGCGGAAATCGACGACGCGGTCGGGCCTGATCTGCGACGGTCCGACCAGGCGGCCGGCCTGTCCCTCATGCATGGCGCGATCGAGATAGGGCGCGAACGGCGAAGTCCGACCGTCCGGATAGAGGTCCCACAACGACCGCCCCTGGATCTCGCTGCGCGGACGGCCGAAGAACGCCTCGGCGGCGTCATTGAACATGACCATCCGCCACTCGCGGTCGAGAACGTAGTAGACGTCGCCTATGCTGTTCACGAGCGCAGCAAGGCGGGCGTCGATTTCGAAGCTTGGCTTGGTTTTCCTCACGGTTTTCCGACGCCTCGACGACGTTCTATCACGAAGCCATAGCGCAAAGCCTGCGTCACAACGCAACACCGCGTTCGCTGAACACCCGCGGAGTCAGGGTTCCGGCGTCCACATCCCGACCCGCCCCTTGCCGCCGGCGGCCACGCAGACTCCAGCGCGGCAGGCGATGGCGTGGAAGGCTTCCTGATCGACCTGGCGCCAAGTCTTGCCGCCATCGGCGCTGACTGAGGTGCCGCGCGGGCCGACGGCGATCAGGGTCTTGGCGTCGAGGCGGCCGACGCCTTCCAGCAGGCGCGGCGTTCCGACGTGGGGCGCGAGGGTCCAGGCGTCGCCGGCGCCCACGGCGATGGAAGGACCAGCGGCCAGCTCATCCTTGTAGTCGCCACCCACCACCACAGCGCGGCCGGCGGCGAGCGCGAGGCCGCCGAAGAGGCCGGCGGTCTGGCTGGCGGGCAACGGGCTCTGCGCCACGGCCCAGGTCCGACCCTCGTCCTTCGAACGGTGGACGCGGCCCCGGGCCAGGCCGCCGGAGACGATCCAGATGTCCGAGCGGCCGCCCAGGAACAGGGCGGAGTTGCTGGCGGCGAAGGCGGCCTCGCCCGGCTGGACGGGCGGACCCTCGATGGGCGCCCACGTCTTTCCGCCATCCCGGGTGCGCAGCAGGAACCAGCGGCCGTCGATGGGATCGCCCAGGACGAAGCCGTCTCCCGCGTCGCGGAAGGCGATGGTGTCGAGGAAGCTGCCCGGCAGGCGGGTCTCGAAGGCCAGCGACCAGGTGCGCCCGGCGTCGTCGGTGCGGAACAGCTTCGCCTGACCGGCCGGCCCGTCGCCGGCGCTCATCAGCACGGCGGTCCGGTCATCGAGGGCCGCCACACCCCGGAAATCCAAGGCCTCGCCGCCCGGCGGCGTCGCCAGACGCCAGGCGCCGCCGCCGTCCTCGGTGACGGCGTAGGTCCCTTTGGAGCCGGACACCTGGAACCGGCCGGCCGAGACCACCGCGACGGCGCGCAGGGTGACGTCGTCCTTCGGGAACGGCAGCATTTTCCAGGCGGCCCAGGCCGGGGCTGGCGCCAGCGCCGCCGCCACGGCCAGGAGCGTTCGCAACATGTCTCAGTCCCCCAGCAGGTGCAGCGCCACCTCGCGCCGGTGCGGGCGGCGGCGGTGTTCGAACAGATAGATCCCCTGCCACGTCCCCAGGGCCAGCCGGCCGTCGATCAGGGGGATCGAGAGCTGCACGCCGGTCAGCACCGCCCGCAGGTGCGCCGGCATGTCGTCGGGGCCCTCGTCCTGGTGCCGATAGGCGGCGCTCTCGGGCGCGACGGCGGCCACCCAGTCCTCCAGGTCGCGGCGGACGTCGGGGTCGGCGTTCTCCTGGATGGTGAGGGACGCGGACGTGTGGCGGCAGAAGAGGGTCAGCAGGCCGGTGGCGAACCCCTGTCCGTGCGCCCAGCCGCAGACCTCGGGGGTGATCTCGTGCAGGCCCTGGCCCGGCGTCTGGAGCGCGAGCGTCCGGGCCGCCTGGCGCATCAGATCAGGTCCCGCAGCCACGCCACCAGCGGCCCGTCCGCCGGCGGCATGGGGTAGCTGTCCATATCGATGGGCCGGATCCAGGCCATGGCCTTGTGCTCGCGGTTGGTGACCCGCCCCTCCCACCGCCGCACCAGGTAGAGCGGCATCAGCAGGTGGAAGCTCTCGTACTCGTGGCTCGCGAAGACGAAAGGCGCCAGGCAGGCATGGCTGACCCGGATCCCCAGCTCTTCCTCCAGTTCGCGGATCAGGCAGGCCTCGGGCGTCTCGCCCGCCTCCACCTTGCCGCCGGGAAACTCCCACAAGCCGGCCAGCTGCTTGCCCTCCGGTCGCTGGCAGAGCAGCACCCGCCCGTCCACGTCGACCAGCGCCGCCGCGGCGACCAACACCATGCGCTTCGCCGTCATGGCGCAGCCTGAGCGACGAGCGGCGCGCGCCGGTTCAAGCCTTCCGGCGGCTTCTCCGCCGGCGCCCAGCCGTACGCGCTGCCCATGGCGGCAACGACTTCGCGGGCCAGCCGCCAGCCCCCGCTTCCGTTGGTCATGACAACGACGCCCTGCCGCGATCCGTCCAGGAACGCGAACGAATGGCACTGGAAGCCCTCATTCCCGCCGCTGTGCTGGATGGCGAGGCGCTGGCCGCGCGGCTCGACAATCATGCCCAGGCCGTAGCCGCTCAGGACTGGCGTCAGCATGGCCCGAGCCGAGGCCCGATCGAGGATCGCGCGCGGTTCGCCTAAATGGGCTCTCTGCAATGCGATCAGGAAGCGCCCATAGTCGGATGGCGTGGTCCAGAGGCCGGCGGCCGCATACTCCGGGTAGGTGTGGCGCGCGCCCGGAATGACCGCGCCTCTGGGATCGTGCGCGCTGGCCGCCTTCTGGACGAGGGCCTGCGGCAACGGCTGCACGAAGGTCGAGCTGCGCATCCCGGCCGGCCGCAGGATCAGCCGCTCCAGCAGCTTCGGGAAGGGCTGCCCACCCGCCTCGGTCATGAGCAGTTGCGCCACGGTGTAGCCGCCGCCGGAATAGGCATAGCCCTGCCCGGGCGGCTCGAACGATCGAACGGCCGGCGTATTGGCCGGCGGCTTGCCGTCCAGCATCTGCACGTCGCTGGGTATCGGCTTGCCGGCCGCATATCCCGGGAAGCCGCTGACGGTCAGCCCGGCGGTGTGACTGAGTAGGCGGCGCAAGGTCACCTTCTCGGCGGCGGTATGGGGGCTCGCGGGGACCTGCCAGGTCTTGAGCCGCGCATTCACATCGCCGTCGAGATCGAGCCGCCCCTGCTCCACGAGGCGCAGCGCCCCCGCCGCGGCCACTGCCTTGCTCATCGAGGCGGCCTGGAACAGCGTGTCGGGCGTCACAGGCCGGCCGTCGGAGGCGTCGGCTACGCCGTAGGTCCGGGTCCATTTCACCTTGCCGTCCTCGATGAAGGCGACGCTGACACCGGGGACCTTCAGCTCCGCCATCCGGGCGGCCAGGGTCTTGCCCTCGGTGGAGCCGACCGGCGTGATGCGGCTTTCGACGGCGGCGATGGCGGCGAGATCCGTCGCGGACGGCGCCGCGAACGCGCCGCCGGCCAGAAGCCAGGCCGCCGCGACGATGCTCGTCAGGAACCGCATCCCATCCCCCTGCCGGACCACCGGATTCGCCTAGTCGAAGGCTTCCCACGCCCTGCGGCCAAAAGGCAACTCCTGGCGGTCTTCGTCCCCCGGGGGTTGACTTCACTGTCGCAAAGCCCGATGTGCCCCCTGCGCTCTTTCGGGGCGCTATCTGCGTTCCAGCCGCGTGGGGCCTCCTTGGGGGCTCAGCCTGTCGAGCGCCGTGAGGCTTTCTCACCCGACGCGCCCATCACGCGGGGCGCTTCTCCAAAGACCGGCGCCAGGCGATCCACGGAAGACCCGTGACGGTCGTGTTCGGCGCATACGCGAAAGAATATCTTTTGACCCAATTCACTGACCTTGGCCTGGCCAAGCCGCTGCTCAAGGCGCTGGCCGACGAGGGCTACACCCAGCCGACGCCGATCCAGGCGCAGGCCATCCCCGGCGTCATGACCGGCCGCGACCTGCTGGGCATCGCCCAGACCGGCACCGGCAAGACCGCCGCCTTCGCCCTGCCGATCCTGCATCGCCTGGCCGAGAACAAGAAGCCCGCCCCGCGCCGCAGCGCCCGGGTGCTCGTGCTCGCCCCCACCCGCGAACTCGCCACCCAGATCGGCGAGAGCTTCAAGTCGTACGGCAAGCACATGGGCGTCTCCGTCGCCGTGGTGTTCGGCGGCGTGAAGTACGGCGGCCAGATGCGGGCCCTGGCGCCCGGCGTCGACATCCTGGTGGCCACCCCCGGCCGCCTGCTAGATCACCTGGGCGAGAAGTCGATCACCCTGGAAGGCGTCGAGATCCTGGTTCTCGACGAGGCCGACCAGATGCTGGACATGGGCTTCATCGTCCCGATCCGGAAGATCGTGAAGTTCCTGCCCAAGGCCCCGCGCCAGAACCTGTTCTTCTCGGCCACCATGCCCGCCGAGATCGAGAAGCTCTCGGGCGAGATCCTGAACCCCAACCCGCTGAAGGTCTCGGTGACCCCGCAGGCCACCACCGTCGAGCGTATCAACCAGCGCGTCCTGTTCGTGGAGCAGTCGCGCAAGCGCGCCCTGCTGAGCGAGTTGTTCGACGACGGCGGCTTCAAGCGCGTGATCGTCTTCACCCGCACCAAGCGCGGCGCCGACCGCGTGGCCCGTGGCCTGGAGCAGGCCGGCGTGGAAGCCGTCTCGATCCACGGCGACAAGAGCCAGGGCCAGCGCGAGCGCGCCCTGGCCGCCTTCAAGGCCGGTGAGGTCCGCGCCCTGGTGGCCACCGACATCGCCGCCCGCGGCATCGACATCGACGCGGTCAGCCACGTGGTCCAGTACGAGCTGCCGAACGTGCCGGAAGCCTATGTCCACCGGATCGGCCGGACGGCCCGCGCCGGCGCGGACGGTTCGGCCGTGGCGTTCTGCGCCGACGACGAGCGCAACCTGCTGAAGGACATCGAAAAGGTGACGCGCCAGCGGATCCCCTCGTTCGATCGTCGCAACGACAAGCACCTGGGCGCGGCCACTGCGGCCATGCCCGACGTGGGCGGCAAGCCCGAGCGTCCCGATACCCGCGGCTCGGCGCAGCCGCACCGCGGCCAGCACCAGGCCAAGCGCAACCGCAACCACGGCGGGGGCGGCCAGGGCGGCCATCGCCACGAGGGCGCGCCCGCGCGTCCGGCCGGCGACAAGCCCGCCTTCAAGGGCCCGAGCCGCAGCGGTGGTCGCGGTCGCGGCGCCGGTGGCCGCAGCAGTGGCGGCGGCGCCCGCTCGTCCGGGTCGACCGGGGTCTGGTCGAACCGCTAGGGCGCGACTAACAACGGGGCGGGCGGACTGATCCGCCCGCCCTTTTCTTTCGGGTCATGCCGCCGACGCTCCGCGCCACCACCGCAGCCGCCCTCGGCGTCGTCCGGCGCTTCCCACCCGTGCATTGGGTGGTGCACCAGGCAGCCCTGCAGATCATCAAGACGCCGTGGGGCGAGCGCTTCGTGCGCGGCGTGGTCGGGCCCCAGGCCCAGACGGACAAGGAATACCGGGCCTGGATCCAGGCGCACGACACGTTGTCCGATGAGGACCGCGACGCGATCCGCCATCACATCGCGGGCTTTCGCCGCCGG
>NZ_LSJI01000187.1 GCF_001557235.1 Phenylobacterium sp. CCH9-H3
AGTTTCGAGGCCAGCACCTGCTGCGCCGGCAGGACGCCCTTCGACTGCCCGCCCACGAACACCTGGAAGTCCTGGGGCGAGGAGACGTCCAGCGTGAGGCCCGGCAGCTGGGGAATGCGGTAAGCCTCCCCCTTGGCGAGTTGCCGGGCGAAATAGACCGAGCCGTCCGCCCCGCGCACGATCAGCGCCCCGGCCTTGATGGCCTGGACGGTCACCACCGACGTGAGCCGTGGATTGCCCGAATCATAGACGCGCCCCTTGGGCGTGAACACGGTGGGCAGCGACGCCAGGTCCACCGGCGGCGGCTCGCCAAGCCGCGTCGGCGGCGGGGCGACCGCGGGGGGCGCGTTCGGGTCGGCCTTCAGTCCCATGGCGGCGGCCAGCCCTGGCGTCTCGTAGGGCGGCGGCGTGGTGGATTCCACCGGGGCGGGCAGGGGATAGCCCAGCTCGACCGTCCCGGACTTCATCTGGGTGAGGGCCTTGGCCGTCTGCGCCGGCGGCGCCAGCGGCGGGGGCGGGGCGGCGGCCATCATCGCCCGCTGCGCCACGTTCCACAGGACGATGGCGGCGATGATGATCAGGGCGCCGATCAGGAAGGCCGCCACGCGGGGGTCCTTCTCGTCGATCATGCCCACCGGCGCGCGCAGCGCCTCCTCCAGCACCGGCTCGTCGCTCTTGAACCGCTCGGTGGCCAGGTCGGGGTCGACGCCCAGGGCCGTGGCGTAGGCGCGGATGTAGCCGATGGTGAAGGGGCGGGACGGCAGGGCGTCCAGCTCCATCGCCTCGATCGCCTCGAGGTACGAGCGCCGCACCCGAGTGCGCTCGGCCACTTCGGGCAGGGTCAGGCCTTTTTCCTGGCGGATCGCCCGCAACGCCTCGCCCAGCGTCTCATGGGCATGCAGCGGATCGACGGGCCCCGGCGGCTCCTGGCTGGCCTGTTCGGCGGGCGGCGGCGCATCCGGGGCGCCGAAGTTCAGCGCCGCGCGAAGTCGTCCGCGCGCCGTCTCGGCCTTCCTGGATGTGCGTCTGCGTAACACGCGGGCTCCTGCCGTCGCCGTCACAGTGTCTAGGGATTCGGGCGAGGATCAGACGGCGAGGTAGAGTTTGCGCGCGAGGGTTTCAATCTCGTTCCGAACCGAGCCGGCCGACGATTTCAGCAGGGCCGAAACGCCGCGACGGGCGGCCTCCCGATCGCAGCTCAGCACCATCTGCTTCACAGGGCCGATGCCGGCGGGGGGCATGGACAGTCGCTCGAAGCCGATGGCGGTGAGCGCGAAGGCCTCCAGCGGGCGGCCGGCCATCTCGCCGCAGACGCTGACCGGCGTGCCGGTCTCGGCGCAGGCGCGCTGGATCGCCTCCATGGCGCGCAAAGCCGGCGGTGACAGGAAGTCGTAGCGGTCGGCCACCCGCGGGTTCCCCCGGTCGGCGGCGAACAGGTATTGCATCAGGTCGTTGGTCCCGACGCTGACGAAGTCGGTCATCGGCAGCAGGGCGTCCAGGTGCCAGATCAGCGACGGCGCCTCGATCATCGCCCCCACGTCCAGGCGCGAAGGCGCCGGGCGGCCGCGGCGCTGGGCCCAGGCCACCTCGGTCTCCACCAGCGCACGGCCGGCGCGGAACTCGTCCACGCTGGCCACCAGCGGGAACATGATCCGCAGCGGCCGGCCCTTCGAAGCGGCGATCAGGGCGCGGAGCTGCAGGCGGAGCAGGCCCGGGCGGTCCAGGCCCATCCGGATCGCACGCCATCCCAAGGCCGGGTTCTCCTCGCGTTCGGCCTCCATGTACGGCAGCACCTTGTCGCCGCCGAGATCCAGGGTGCGGAAGGTCACCGGCAGGTCGCCGGCCGCGTCCATCACGCGGGAATAGAGCGCCGTCTGGGCGTTGAACCGGGGCATCTCCTCCGAGACCATGAACTGGAACTCGGTCCGGAACAGGCCGATGCCCTCGGCGCCGGTGTCGGCGAGGCTCTCGAGGTCGACGTCGAGGCCGGCGTTCATCAGCAGCGTCACCTTCACGCCGTCGCGGGTGAAGGCCGGGGTGTCGCGCAGCTTGGCGAACTCGGCCTGCCGCTGCCGGCGCACGTCCATCCGCGCCTTGATGGCGGTAGCCACGTCGGGGCGGGGACGCAGGTAGGCCTCGCCCGTCTCGGCGTCGACGATGACCGGGTCGCCCTCGGAAACCTTGTCGCGCAGGCCGTTCAGGCGGCCGACGCAGGGGATGTCCAGCGCGCGGGCGACGATGGCGGCGTGAGAGGCGGAGGAGCCTTCTTCCAGCAGCAGGCCGCGCAGCTTGGTGCGGTCGTATTCCAGCAGGTCGGCGGGACCCAGGTTCCGGGCGACCAGGATCGCGTTCTCGGGCAGATCGCGCGCCACGCTGCCATCTCCCGACAGGTGCCGCAGCAGCCGGTCGTTCAGGTCCTCGAGGTCGTGCAGCCGCTCGCGCAGATAGGGGTCGCGCGCCTGGCCCAGGCGGGCGCGGTGCTCGGAACGCACCCGCTCCACCGCAGCCTCGGCGGTCAGCCCGTTCTTCACCGCATCCTCGAGACTGCGGTTCCAGCCCCGGTCGTGGGCGAACATGCGGTAGGTGTCGAGCACGTCGTACGAGGCGTCGACCAGGCCGTGCTGGCCCTCCAGCATCTTGTCGATCTGGGCCTTCAGCGCCTCCAGCGCCGCCTGCAGCCGCGCCTCTTCGGCCACCACGTCGTCGGACAGCAGCTGCGAGGAGGCCACCGGCGGCTCGTGCAGGACGGCCACGCCATAGGCCAGGCCGTCGGCGAACTTCGAGCCCTTGATCCGCTCCGGCCGCCGGGGCGCCAGCTCGACGCCTTCCAGCTCGCCCACGCTGATCAGTTCGCCCGAGGCGACCATTTCGGCCACCACCATGGCGACGATCTGGATGTCCTCGACCTCGTCCTCGGAATAGACCCGCTCGGTGCGGTTCTGGACGACCAGCACGCCGATCACCCGCCCGCCGCGCAGCAGCGGCACGCCCAGGAAGGCGTGATAGGGATCTTCGCCGGTTTCCGGGCGATACGAGAAGGCGGGGTGCTCGGGCGCGTCGGCCAGGTTCAGCGGCCGGCCCATCCGCATGATCTCGCCCACCAGGCCCTCGCCCGGCTTCATCCGGGTCACGTGGACGGCGTTGGGGTCGAGGCCCTCGGTGGCGAACAGCTCCATCTCGCCGCTGGCGCGCCGCAGGTAGATCGAGCACACCTCGGCGACCATGGAGAGCGCGATGATCCGCACGACCATGTCCAGGCGCTGCTGCGCGGGGCCGCCCCCGGCGAGCGCCTCGCGGATCTGCCGAAGCAGGCTCCGCTGTCCACGTATGGCGACGGATGCGGCCATTCTACGCGAACGATCCTCCCTTATCCTTTGCCGGGTCCCTAACAGTTTTATCTTTCAGAACCGAGACCCAAAGGCCGGTTTTGCTGCGGCCGACGAAACTGCACAGCCATGGGGCATGGCGGCGGCCACTGACCGTCGCTAGCTTAGATGGGTGGCCCTCGACGATCTCCCCAGACCTCGACTGATCCCACCGGCGGTGGAGCCGCCGGACGCGCCGCTGCCCTATTTCCACGCGCTCTGGAAGCTCCTGGACAACCCGATCGAGGCCTGGCCCCGGGCGGTCTACGAGGAGCCGTTCTACCAGCGGGGCGACGAGCGGCAGACCTTCCTCTACGCCTGCGACCCGGCCATGCTGAAGGACATCCTGCTCGACAAGGTCGAGGCCTTTCCCAAGGACTGGATGTTCGACCGGGTGACCAAGCCGGCCCTGGGCGAGGGCCTGCTGACCGCCCAGGGCGAGCACTGGCGCTGGCAGCGGCGGGCGGCCGCGCCGGGGTTCCGGCCCGACAACGTCGCCGCCATGACCCCGGCCATGGTCGCGGCCGCTGAGGCGGCGCTCGCCCGCTGGCGCGAGCGGGGCGAGGGGGCCCGGCTGGACATCGCCACCGAGATGACCGCCATCACCTTCCAGGTGATCCTCGACACCATGCTGTCGGGCGGCGAGGGGATCGACGTCGAGGCCGCCGCCCGCAAGATCACCGACTATCTGGAGACCCTGGGCAAGATCACGCCCGCCGACCTCCTGCAGTGGCCGACCTGGACGCGGGTGGCCCTGGCGCCGCGGGGCCAGCGAGCCATGGTGTTCCTCAAGGCCATGGTCGACCGGATGGTCGAGCGCCGCCGCCGCGAGCCGCCGCGCGGCGACCTCGTCGACCTCCTGATGCAGGCGCAGGACCCCGAGAGCGGCCGGCGGATGGACGACGTCCTCTTGCGCGACAATCTCCTGACCTTCATCGCCGCCGGCCATGAGACCACCGCGCTGGCGCTGACCTGGTCCCTCTACCTGCTGGGCCGCGATCCCGAGACGGCGGCGCGGGTCCGGGCCGAGGTGGCGCAGGTCGCGGGCGAGGCGAGCCTGACCGACGCCGACGTCGCGCGCCTGACCTTCACCCGCCAGGTCGTGCAGGAGGCGGTGCGCCTCTACCCCTCCCTGCCGCTGATGAGCCGCATGTGCGCCGAGGACACCGAGGCCGGCGGCCATCCGGTGGCCAAGGGGACCTTCATCTTCATTCCCATCTACGCGATCCACCGGCACCGGCGGCTGTGGCGCGACCCGGACGCCTTCGACCCGGACCGGTTCGCCCCGTCTGAGAGCGCCGGCCGGCCCCGGTTCGCCTACCTGCCCTTCGGCGGGGGGCCGCGGGTGTGCATCGGCCAAGCCTTCGCGCTCACCGAAGCCGTCGCGATCCTCGCCACGCTCGTCCGCGGCGCCACCCTGGAGCCCGACCCGGGCCACCGCATCCGCCCGGTCATGCGCGTCTCCATGCGGCCCCAGGGCGGGATGCCCATGACCCTTCGGTTGCGCTGAGCGCTCAGCCGGCCCGGATCAGCAGGTCCTCGTAGAAGGCGCCGATCGGCCGCGTCGGATGGGCGATCTGGATCTCCAGGATCCACAGGCCGGAGACCGGCACGCCGTCGAAGTCGCCCAGCGCGCCCGCCTTGTAGATCGCGTGCGGGAAGTCCGAGACGCGGTGGCCTTTCACCTCCCAGTTCAGCCGCCAGCCCTTCTCGGCCGCGCGTTCGCCGGCGAACCGATAGAGCGCCTCGCCCGTGACGCCATGCTCCCGCCACTGGGTCGCCACCTCGTCCCACAGGTCGCGCGCCGCCTGGGCGCAGGCGTGCATCTCCGGATCGTCGCCGACGACGAAGGTGTCGCCCGCGTCGCCCTCGTGACCGTCCCAGACGGCGCCCAAGTCCACGAAGAAGATGTCGTTCGCCTGCAGCACATAGTCCGGCTGGAAGTCGGCATGGAAGGTCTCGGTGGTGCCCGGGCCGAAGCGCACGACGTTTCGGTGCCACAGCCGGTCCATGCCCATGGCCTCCAGCACCTCCTGGGCGATCTCGTCGCCCCGGCCCTCGGTGACGCCGGGGCGGATCTCCGCGGCGATTCGGCGGACCGCCTCGAAGGTCAGGTCGCGGGCCTTGATCATGGCGGGGAGCGAGAACGCCTCGCCGACGGCTTCGCGGCGGGGATGGGCGACGGACATGGACGACTCCGAGAGTGATATAAAGAAATCCTTATATCATTCTGGAGCGCGGCGCGAGCCCCCTCCGACACCGCTTGAGCTTGCGCGCGGCCGGGCGCATCGTCCCGCCAACGATAAGGGCGGGGAGGGGTGGCCATGCGGAAGTGGCTCGCGTTTGCGCTGGCCTGGGCGCTGATCCTGGGCGGGTCGTTCCTGGCCCACCGGGTGCAGACGTCCGGCGGCGCGGTGAAGGTCTCCGAGGTCCGGATCGCCGCCGAACAGGGCGTGACCGTCTCCGGCCTCCTGTACGTCCCCGCCACGGCGACGGCGGCGAGGCCCGTGCCGGCGGTCCTGGCCAGTCACGGCTACATCAACACCCGCGAGATGCAGAGCCCGTTCGCCATCGAGCTCAGCCGCCGCGGCTTCGTGGTCCTGGCCATGGACATGACGGGCCACGGCTATTCCGGCGGGATCGTCGGCACGGCGGATTTCGGCGGCCCGGCGGCGTTGCGCTACCTGAGAAGCCTGCCGTTCGTGGACAAGGCCAATGTCGGGCTGGAGGGCCACTCCATGGGCGGCGGGCCGATCCTGGCGGCTGCCGCCGAGCACCCCGACGCCTACCGGTCCATCGTGCTGGAGGGCTCGACCCCCGGCCTCCTGGGCGCCAAGGCGCCGACCGACCCGAAGAACCTCGCCGTCGTCTTCGGCCAGTACGATGAGTTCGCCGGCCTCATGTGGGGCGTGCCCAAGGGCTCGCAGATCGGCGAGTCCAGGAAGCTGCAGGCCCTCTTCGGCGTCACCGCGCCGGTGATGGAGGGCCGCATCTACGGCGACGTCGCCGGGGGCACGGCGCGCGTCCTCTACAATCCCCCGATCACCCACCCCTGGGAGCACTTCTCCGGCTCCGGCGTCGGACGCGCCGTCGACTGGTTCGAGGCGACGTTGAGGCCGGGGCAGACGCCCTCGCTCCCCGGGCAGGTCTGGATCTGGAAGGTGGTCGGCACGCTGGTCGCCTTCATCGGCATGGTCGGCCTGATCCTGGCCACCTTCGACCTGCTGCTGGGCAGCCGGTTCTTCGCCGACCTGAACCATCCCGCGGAGCCCGTCGCCGAACGCCGGGACCGGCGCTGGTGGACCTCGCTGGTCCTCACCGCGGCCCTGCCGGCGCTGACCTACTTCCCCCTGATGAAGGTGGGGCAGCTCTTCTTCCCGATGGCGGTCTTCCCGCAGTGGGTCCAGAACCAGCTCCTGGTCTGGGCGCTGGGCACGGCGGTGCTCACCCTGATGATCGGCCTCGTGATCCGGCGCAAGGCGACCTTCACCAACCGCTGGGGCGTGGCGATCGCAATCACCGTGGTGACCATGGCCGTGGCCTACGGCTCCCTCGTCCTGGTGGATCGTCTGTTCAAGGTGGACTACCGGTTCTGGGTGCTGGGGCTGAAGCCGCTGGACACCGTGCGGGCCATGCAGCTGCCCGGCTACCTCATCCTCTGGAGCCTGTTCTTCCTCGTCGCCATGCGCGCCTTCGCCGCCGCCATCCCGGTGAAGGGCGAGGGGCTCATGGCGGCCCTCGGCTGGGGCAAGACGGCCATGGCGCTGGGTTTCCTGGCGCTGGTCGTCTGGGAGTACGCCACCCTCTTCGCCACCGGCCTGCTGGCCACCCCGACCGAGCCGCTGAACGTCATCGTCGCCATCCAGTTCGTGCCTTTGCTGGCGATCGTCGGCGTGATCGGCGCCTGGACCTACCGGCGGACGAATTCCTACGTCCCGGGCGCATTGATCTGCGCCGTCCTGATCAGCTGGTACATCACCTCGGGAACGGCGAACCACTGGCAGCCGGGATTCGAGCCGCAGCTTCCGGGGGCGCCGGCGAAGCGGTGATCCGGTAGGCGCAGCGCCGCGCGCCCGCCAGGATGTGGTCGGTCCGTTCGATCTCGACGCCGGGCCCCAGCACCTGGCGGAACACCATCAGCTCCGCGCGGCAGAATCCCTGGCAGGCGGCCGCCGCCGCGCAGATCGGGCAGTGGTTCTCCACGAGGAGGAAGCCGCCGCCAGGGTCGGGCGACCAGTCGGCCATATAGCCTTCCGCCGTCCGAATCTCGGCCAGGCGGGCGACGCGGGCCTCCAGGCCCTCCGCGTCGGCCATCGCCTGGTCATAGCTCTCCGCCGTCGTGGCCTCGCGCCGGGCGATCATCCGCTCGACCCCCGCCTCGCCGAACTCGGCGCGGACGGCGGCCAGCATCTCCAGCGTGAGTTGGGCGTGGGTGTCGGGGAACCGCGCCTGGGCTGCGGGCGTCAGGGACCAGATGCGCCGGGGTCGGCCGACGCCGCGGCGTTCGTCGCGGTGGCCGACCAGCCCGTCGCCGACCAGGCGCTCCAGGTGCTGCAGGACCGCCTGGCGGCTGATATTCAGCGCGCCCGCCAGGCCCAGGGTCTCGGCGGGACCCCGGCTCTTCAGATGGAAAAGGATGCGGTCGGCGGGCGTGTGCATTTGACAATCTGATGATTGCAAAATCCGCGAGCGCCGTCTACCTGATTTGACATGCCCGAGGTTGTCGAAAAGACCGACGCGCGCGCCAACAGCTGGGGCGATCTGCTGGCCGAAGGCCGGCTGCCGCGTTTCGCCCTGATCTGCCTGGGCGTCTGGCTCAACGCCGCCGACAGCCTCGTCACCGCCACCATCCTGCCCAGCGTGGGCGCCGACCTGGGCGGCTACGCCTACTTTTCCTGGGCCACCGCCGGCTTCTTCGTGGGCGCCATCCTGGCCGGCGCCAGCTCCGGCCGCCTCTCCGAGATGTTCGGCCTTCGCTCGGCCACCGCGCTCGCCGGCGTGGTGATGGTGGTGGGGTGCGTGATGAGCGCGGCCGCGCCCGACGTGGGCTGGTTCCTGGCCGGGCGGCTGGTCCAGGGCCTGGGCTCGGGCTGGATCTCAGGCTTCGCCATGGTGGCCATCGCCATGCTGTTCCCGGAGCGCCACCTGGCCCGGGTGTTCGCCGCGGTGACCTTCGTCTGGGGCATCGCCACGGTGCTGGGGCCCCTCTTCGGCGGGGTGGTGGTGGAAGCGGGCCACTGGCGCGACGTCTTCTGGCTCTTCGCAGGGCAGGCGGCGGTCTTCAGCCTCGCCACGCTCTGGCTGCTGGGTCGGGCGGCCAAGCCCTCCGGCGGGCCGGGCATACCCTGGCTGCAGCTGGCGGTGCTGGGCCTGGCTGTGGCGGCCATCGCCGTGGCCGACCTTGCCCCGACCGCGCTCGGCTCCGTCGGCCTGGTGGCCGCCGGCCTCGCGATCCTGGTCCTCGTGGTGCGCATCGACGCCCGCGCACGCATCCGCCTGCTGCCGCATCGGGCCGGGGATCTCTCCACGGTCTGCGGCTCAGGCTACCTCGGCATGTTCGCCCTCACCGCGGCCTCCATGGGGTTTGCGATCTACGGCCCGCCGATCCTGCAGCACCTGCGCGGCTATTCACCTCTCGTGGCCGGATATGCGGTCGGCGCGGAGTCGATGGCCTGGACCGTCTCGGCCATGGCGGTGGCCGGGGCGACCGGCGTCTGGGACGCCCGATGGACGCGGCTCGGCGTGGTCCTGCTGGTGATCAGCCTGGTGATCCTGGCGCTGACCATGGCCGACGGGCATATCGCCTGGGTGCTGACCGGAGGGTCGCTCCTGGGCGCCGCGTTCGGCTTCTCGTGGGCGTTCATGAGCCGCCGGCTCCTGGCGGCGCTGTCGGACGAGGATCGCGCCATCGGCTCGTCGGCCATCATGGCGGTGCGCCAGACCGGCGGCGCGGCGGGCGCGGCGATCTCGGGCGTCGCAGCCAACCTCGTGGGCTTCTCGGACGGGCTGACCGACGCCAGCGCCCGCGGCGCCGGCTTCTGGGTGTTCGCCGCGGTGATCCCTCTGGCCCTCGTCGGGGCCTGGGCGACGTTCCGGATGACCGGCGCGGCCAAAGCCGTCGCCCCCTAGGGGTGTTTGGGTCGCCCTAGGATTGCATTTCGATTGAAGCGCGGCTTTGATCCGCCGCGTGAGTCCCACCGGTGAACGCGACCCCGAGACGATGACCCGGCGAGACAGGGTTCTCGCAGGCCTGTCGTTCGCCTTCCTGCTCGACGAGATGGCGACGGGCGTGGGGGGGCTGGACCCCCTGGACGCCCTGCTGGTCCTGGCGATCAATCAGGCGAACATCGCCCCGCTGACCCGCGACCACGACGCCCGGGCGCGCTACGGCTCTCTCGACACCCCGGCGCCCGACGGCGAGCGCCGGCCGGTGAGCATGAACGCGGTCGCCGCCTCCCTGGGCCTGCCGTTCGAGACGGTGCGTCGCCGCATTCGCCGCCTGGCCGCCGCCCAGGTGTGCCACCTCTCGGCCGAGGGCGCGGTCGTCCCGGCCAGCTTCCTGGCCTCGCCCAGCTATATCCAGTCGGTGATGGAGGGGCACGAACGCCTGCGCCGCTTCTACGGCGAGCTGGACGCCGCCGGACTGGTCGAACACCTTCCCCCGCCGGCGTTCGACACGGACGCCATTCCCATCCGCGCGGCTGCCCGGCTGCTGGCCGACTACATCCTGCGCGCGGCCGAGGGGCTGATGCGCGAGGCCGGCAATGTGATCTCGGTGCTGGCCCTCGTGGCCCTGCTGGCCGCCGCCCTGCGGGACGAGGGCCGTGCGGGCGGGCGGGGCCGCGCCACCTCGGTGCGCCAGATCGCCGTGACCCTGAAGCTGTCGCCCGAGACCGTCCGGCGGCATGGCGCCGAGCTGGTCGAGGACGGTCTGTGCGTGCGCACGGCCGCCGGACTGCTGATCCCGGAGGAGGCCTTCGACCGGCCGGGCATGCGCCGGCTGCTGGCCGAGAACGCCGGCAACGTCCAGCGCCTGCTGGCCGGGCTTGCCGAGCGCGGCGTGATCCGCGCCTGGGCGGCTGGCTAGAGCTGGTCCAGACCGTAGGCGGCGTGCAGCGCGCGCACCGCCAATTCCGTGTAGGCGGCGTCGATGAGTACGCTGATCTTGATCTCGGACGTCGAGATCACCTGGATGTTCACGCCCTTTTCCGCCAGCGCCTGGAACATCGACTTGGCGACGCCCGCGTGGCTGCGCATTCCGACCCCGATCACCGAGACCTTGGCCACGTCCTCGTTGACGCGCACGTCCTCGAACCCGATCTGCGGCTGGTTGGCGCGGATGATCTCCACGGCGCGCTGCGCGTCCCGCCGGCCGACGGTGAACTCCATGTTGGCCGTGTCCGCCGTGCGCGCGTGGCTCTGGACGATCATGTCCACGTTCACGTTGGCGTCGGCCAGGGCGCCGAAGATCGCCGACGAGACGCCCGGATGGTCGGGCAGGCCGAAGAGGCTGATCTTCGCCTCGTCGCGGCTGTAGGCCACGCCGCTCACGATCCGCTTCTCCACGATCTCCTCCTCGTCGCACACGATGGTGCCCTGGCCGGGCGCTTCGCCGGGCTCGACAAAACTGGAAAGCACCCTGACGGGCACATGATAGGCCATGGCCATCTCGACCGAGCGGGTCTGCAGGACCTTGGCGCCCAGGGACGCCATCTCCAGCATCTCTTCGTACGAGATCTTGGCGAGCTTCCTGGCCTTGGATTCGATCCGGGGATCGGTGGTGTAGACCCCGTCCACGTCGGTATAGATGTCGCAGGGGCACTCCAGCGCCGCGGCGATCGCCACTGCGCTCGTGTCGGAACCGCCGCGGCCCAGGGTGGCGATGCGGCCATCCCGGGTCACACCCTGGAAGCCCGCGATCACCGCGACTTCGCCGGCGTCCAGCGCCGCGCCCAGCTTCTCGGGCGGGATCTCGTCGATGCGGGCCCGGCCGTGAGCGTCGTCGGCGATGATGGGGATCTGCCAGCCCATCCACGAGCGGGCCGGCACGCCCATGTTGCGCAGGGTCATGGCCAGGAGGCCGGCGGTCACCTGTTCGCCGGAGGCGACCACCACGTCGTATTCGTCGTCGGAGGGCGTCAGCCCCTGCGCCGCGGCGCCCGCGCCGTCGGTCCAGGCCACCAGCTCGTTGGTCTTGCCCGCCATGGCCGAGACGACCACGGCCACCTGGTGGCCCGCCTCCACCTCGGCGTTCACCAGCCGCGCCACGCGCCGGATGCGTTCCAGATCGGCCACCGACGTGCCGCCGAATTTCATCACCAGGCGTGACATGGACTTGCGATCGGTACCCGTTGCTGCGCCGCCGAAGGGCGCAGCGTTCTAGCGACGCGCGGCGCGTACGGCAACGCCCGGAATCTTTCGTTTTCGCGGCCGGGCGGGGTAGAAGGGGGCATGACTTCCCAAGGCCCCGCCCGTTCAAGCATCGATCCTGCCGAGGTCGAGACGTTCTCGCGGATCGCGGCGGAGTGGTGGAACCCGCGCGGCAAGTTCGCGCCCCTGCACAAGTTCAATCCCGTCCGGCTGGCGTTCATCCGCGACCAGGCGCTCTACCGCTTTGGCCGCGACCCTGCGGCCCGGCGCCCCTTCCAGGGCCTGCGCCTGCTCGACATCGGCTGCGGCGGCGGCCTGCTGTCCGAGCCCATGACCCGGCTCGGGTTCCAGGTGACCGGCGTCGACGCCTCCGAGCGCAACATCGCCACTGCGGCCACCCACGCCGCCGAGCAGGGGCTGGAGATCGACTACCGCGCCTCCACCGCCGAGGCGCTGCTGGCCGCCGGCGAGCCGCCGTTCGACGTGATCCTCAACATGGAGGTGATCGAACACGTGGCCGATCCTGAGGCCTATCTCCAGGACTGCGCGCGGCTGCTGAAGCCTGGCGGCCTGATGATCGTGGCCACCCTCAACCGGACTCTCAAGGCGCTCGCCCTGGCGAAGATCGGCGCGGAATATGTCCTGCGCTGGCTGCCGGTGGGCGCCCACGACTGGTCGAAGTTCCTGAAGCCCAGCGAAATCCGCGACTTCCTGTCGTCCCAGCCGGTCGTTGTGGACGGCCCCTTCGGCGTCGTATTCAACCCGCTTACCGGCCGATGGACGGAATCGGCCGACACGGACGTGAACTACATGATGACGGTGGTCCGCGACGCGGCGTGACGGGGCGCGCCGGTTCGCAGGGCCTTGGGGCGGTTTAGGAGAATCCATGCCTTCGCTTCGCGTGCTCGGGCACGCCTTCCGCGCCTGGCGGCGGAACAAGACGTGGGCCAAGCATGAGCCCGAGACCCCGTATCTCGCCGACCTGCTCTCGGGCGCCCCGGTGTGCCTGCACGTGGGCGCCAGCGATGGGCGACATTCGTATGTGATGACCCAGGTGGCGCCCAAGGCGCGCATCTATGCCTTCGAGCCGTCAGCCTTCGCCTTCGAGGTGCTGAAGGTCGCCGTCGCCTGGCACCGGATCGGCAAGCAGGTCACCGCCGTCCACGCCGCCGTGGCCGACAAGCCGGGCGAGCTCCTGCTGGTGACCCCCAAGAAAACCTCGGGGCGCATGGGCCGCGCCTATGCCTACGTGGCCGAGACCCGCCCGAACGGCCCCGCCCGGCCGGACCTGGAAGACACCGGCATGGACGTCCAGCCCACGCCCGTGATCACCCTCGACGCCTTCTGCGGCGAACACGGGATCGACCGGGTCGACTTCATCCGCATGGACATCGAAGGGGCGGAGCTGCGGGCGCTCATGGGGGCGCTGAAGATCCTCGACCGGGACCTCCCGCACGTGCTGCTCGAGATCCATCCCGACATGCTCCAGGCCCGCTTCGGCGCCTCGGGCGAAGCGGTGCTCGATATCTTCCGCGACCGCGGCTACCGCATGTTCGCCTTGAACGGCGACCGGCTGGAGGAGCGCACGACCCTGGTCGAGGGCCTGCCCTGGAAGGACTACTTCTTCATCCACCCCAACCGCGCCGCCCGCCTCCCCGACGGCGTCTTCAAGGCCCGGATGGCGGCGTGAGCGATGCGCCGGACACCCTCGACGGCCTTTGGCTCTTCGATGGTGTTTGCAACTTCTGCTCGGCCTCGGTGCAGTTCGCGCTACGGGCCGACCGTAAGGGTGCTATGCGCTTCACGCCGCTCCAGTCGCCGTTCGGCCGGGCGATCGCAGCGAAGTACGGCCTCGATCTCGAGAACCCCGACAGCTTCCTCTACTTCGAGGGCGGCCGCCCGCTGCAAGCCTCCGACGCGATCCTTGCTCTCGCGCGCCGCCTGGGCCCACCCTGGTCGTTCGCCGCCGTCCTGCGCTTGATCCCGAAAGCCTGGCGTGATTCCGCCTACGTTCTGCTCGCCCGCAACCGCTACAGGCTGATGGGCAAGAAGGCGGCCTGCATGGTCCCGACGGCGGAACAGCGGGCCCGTTTCATCCTCGAACCTCCGACGGGCTGGGCTTGAGGCGGCGCATCCTGCTGGTCGGCGCCACAGGGGCGTTCGGCGCGCGCCTCGCCCGCCTGCTGGCGCGCTGGGACGTGGACCTCGTGCTGGCGGCCCGTCACATGGAGCAGGTTCGAACGCTAGCCCGAGAACTCAAGGGCCCCGCGCGGATCGAGGCGGTCGCGCTAGACCGCCAGGCGCCGGACCTAGCCAGCCTGGCCCCGTGGGCCGTCGTCGACGTCGCCGGTCCATTCCAGGCCAGCGACCTGACGCTGGCGCGGGCCGCCGTGGCCGCGGGCGCCCATTACGTCGACATCGCCGACGGCCGCGACTTCGTTGCGGGCTTCCCTGCGGCCCTCGATGCGGAAGCCCGGGCCGCCGGTGTCCTCGCCGTCACGGGCGCCAGCTCGACGCCTGCGCTCTCCGCCGCCGCTCTCGACCGGCTCACGGCGGGCTGGCGCGCCGTCGACACTGCGCGGGTGACGATTTCCCCCGGAGCGCGCGCGCCGCGCGGCCGTTCGGTGGTGGCGGCCATCCTGTCCTATGTCGGCCGTCCGGTTCGCGTCTTCGCCGGGGGAGGCTGGACCGAACGCCCGGGCTGGAGCGGCCCGCGCCGCGTGTACCTTCCCGGCCTCGGTCGCCGGTGGGCCTCGCTCTGCGACACGCCCGACCTCGACACGATCCCGGATCGCTTCGGCGTGCGCCGAGATGGCCTGTTCCTCGCGGGGCTGGCGCTCAGCTGGATGCACCTTGGCCTATGGCTACTGAGCTGGCCGGTCCGATGGGGGTTGGCGCCCAATCTGGTTCCGCTCGCCGGCCCGTTGCGCGTGGCGGCTGGATTCGCCGCAGCCTTCGGGTCCGACCGCGGAGGCATGGTGGCGGAGGCCGCAGGCGAGGGCGCCGACGGCCGTCCCCGCCGTGCCCGATGGTCGCTGGTGGCGGACGCCGGGGCCGGACCCAACGTGCCGGTCGCCGCAGCGGCCGCAGTGCTGCGCGGCCTTGCCGCCGGCTCGATCGCCGCGCGCGGCGCTCGGGCCTGCGTTGGCCTGCTCGACCTCGACGCGATCATGGCGGAACTGGCCCACCTGCCCATCCGCACGGACACCCTCGTCGTGGCGCAGGACGAGCCCGTGCTCTTCCGCCGGGTGCTTGGCGACCGGTTCGACAGCCTTCCGCCGGAGGTCCGCCGCATCCATGGCGCCGCCGGACTCCAGCAACTGGTGGGGCGTGGCCGCGCGCGGGGCGCCCGCAACCTGCTGGCGACCCTGGGCCGGGCCATGCTCGGGCTGCCCAGGCCGGGCCGCTACCCCCGGCTTGACGTGGCCGTGGCGCCCGATGCGGAGGGTGAGATCTGGACTCGCGCGTTCGGCTCTGGGGCTTTCAGCTCGCACCTGGGGCCCGGCCGCGAAATCGGGCGATTCGAGGAGCGCTTTGGCGCGCTTTGCTTTGCATTCGAGGCCGAGACCTACGCGCACGGTTTCCGCTGGCGCTTCGTCGACTGTCGCTTGGGCCCGCTCCCTCTGCCACGCCTACTGCGCCCGCGCATCCGCGCCCGCGCGTTCGAAGCAGGCGGCATGTACCGCTTCAGCGTGGCTGTGGCGGCGCCTCTTGCCGGCCTCCTGTTCGCCTACGCCGGCCGGCTCCGCTAGCGACGCTGGGTCCGGCGTTCGCAGGTCCCGCGTTCCCATGGGCGTCCATACTTCCGCTAAGCAGCCCGCGCCCGATGCGCTACCGTCCGGCCAACTCAGAATCCGGAGGACCCGCCACCCATGCTCGCCCTGATGATGGATCGCCCGCTCACGCTGCCGTCGATCCTGGAGCACGCCGCGCTCTACCATGGGGACCGGGAGGTAGTGACGCGGACCGTCGAGGGGCCGATCCACCGCTACGGCTATGCGGACGCGCTCTCCCGCGCCAAGCGGATGGCCAAGGCGTTGCTGGCCCTGGGCGTGAAACCCGGCGAGCGGGTGGCCACCCTGGCCTGGAGCACCCACCGCCACTTCGAGCTGTATTTCGCGGTCACCGGGATCGGGGCGGTGCTGCACACCATCAACCCGCGCCTGCACCCCGACCAGGTGGTCTGGGTGGCCGACCACGCCGAGGACAGCCTGCTGCTGTTCGACATCACCTTCTCGGACCTCGTGGCCGAGATCGGCCCGCGGATGGCGACGGTGAAGACGTTCGTCGCGATGACGGACGCCGCTCACGCTCCGCCCGGCGTCCTGGTCTACGAGGACCTGCTGGCGGCGCAGGACGATGATTTCGCCTGGCCGGACCTCGACGAGCGGCAGGCCTCGGGCCTCTGCTACACCTCCGGCACCACGGGCAATCCGAAGGGCGTGCTCTACGGGCACCGCTCCACGGTGCTGCACGCCCTGGCCCTGGCCTTGCCCGACGCCTTCGACCTGTCGGCCCGCGAGGTGGTGATGCCTTGCGCCCAGATGTACCACGCCAACGCCTGGTGCACGCCCTACGCCGCGCCCCTGGTCGGGGCCAAGCTGGTGCTGCCGGGCCGCGCGCTGGACGGGCCCAGCATCGCCGAGCTGATCGTGGCCGAGCGGGTCACCTTCCTGCTGGGCGTGCCGACCATCTGGGTGGGCGTCGCCGATCACCTCGACCAGACCGGCGGCCAGATCACGACGGTCAAGACCATCGCCGTCGGCGGCTCGGCGCCCACGGCGGCGCTGATCGCGCGCATCGAGGATCGGCTGGGCGGCAAGGTCCGCCAGATCTGGGGCATGACCGAAACCTCGCCGCTCGGCGTCATCAACACCGCCCTGCCGAGTCACGCGGCGGAGACGCCGGAAGCCACGCTGCAACGCAAGCTGAAGCAAGGGCGAGGGCTCTGGGGCGTGGAGTTGCGGATCGTGGGCGAGGATGGCCGGCCGCTGCCCCGCGACGGCAGGAGCGCCGGCGCCCTGCAGGTGCGCGGCCCCTGGGTCGCCTCGGCCTATTTCAAGCAGGACGGCGCGGCCGCCTTCACCGCCGACGGCTGGTTCGACACCGGCGACATCGCCACGATCGATCCCGAGGGCTACCTGCGCCTGACCGACCGGGCCAAGGACGTGATCAAGTCGGGCGGCGAGTGGATCTCGACCCTCGATCTGGAGGAGGCCGTCTGCTCGCATCCCGCGGTCGCCATGGCCGCCGCGGTGGGCGTACCGCATCCGAAATGGGACGAGCGGCCGCTGCTGCTGGTGACCCTGCGCCCCGGACAGACCGCCGACCCCGAGGCGCTGAAGGCCCACGTGGCCGAGCGGGTGGCGAAGTGGTGGACGCCGGACGAGGTCCGGATCGTCGAGGCCCTGCCCATCGGCCCCACCGGCAAGGTGCTGAAACGCGAGCTGCGTGAGGCGCTGGCGACACAGGCGCCCGCCGGATGAGCGGATGACCGAAAGCTCACAGAACTCCGGGCTTGCACCGTGCGTTAGGCTTCCCAGGTGACACTGTAGAGCCAGTTGGAGGTCGGGCGTGGCCAGGAAACGTCCCAAGGGACTGATTGCGATGGGCTGGGCCGCGGTCGAAGCGGCCGCCAAGGGGCGAACCGAGCACGTTCCGACGTCGGCCGACTATCCCGAGGACGTGGTCCGACGCACCAGCTTCGTCTCGGGCGGCGGCCACGGCTGGCGCATCTCGGCGCTGGAGACCCCGCGGGTCCTGCCGCCCCCGTGGAAGATCGTGGTGATCACCGGCGCTCCCTCCTGGGCCGAATACTGGGCCGAGACCCTGGCCGAGCTGCCGCCGGACCGCGAGATGATCGTGGTGGACCGGCCGGGCTATGCGGCGTCGGAGCCGCTGCACCCCGTCACCGACATCCGGGTCCAGGCCGAGGCCCTGGCCCCTGTGCTCAAGGCCCGGCCCGGCCAGAAGGTGCTGCTGGTGGGTCAGAGCTATGGCGCGGCCATCGCCTCCATCATGGCCGAGCAGAACCCCGGGAAGGTCGCAGGGCTCGTCCTGCTGTCCGGGTTCTTCGGCGAAGCAGGGCCCACGGCGCGCTGGCTGCTGGACCTGGGCGGCAAGGCGCTGAAGATGATTCCGCGCGACCTTCGCCACGCCGTCATCGAGGTCACCGGCCAGAAGCCGCAGCTGCGCCACGCCAAGCGGGCCCTCGCCAAGCTGAACATCCCGATCCACATGATCCACGGCGACAAGGACGACTTCGCGCCCCTGGAGGCGGCCGAGAAGCTGGCGGAGGAAACGGTCACCCGCCGGCCCATCCGCGTCGTCCGCACGGAAGGCGCCAACCATTTCCTGAACGACGGACCCGCCGAGATCCTGATCGCCGCGCTGGAATCCTGCATCCCGCAGCGGGGCGCCGGCTGGACCTTCCGCTGGCCCAAGCTGCCCCAGCTCTGGCCGATCAAGCTGGGCAAGCCCACGCCGCTGCAGGCGAGTTAGTCCAGCAGGGTCCCCGTCGCCACGGCGAAGCCGATCACCACCAGCCAGGGCGGCAGCTTGGCCACGTGGAGGAAGACGAACGCCGCGGCCACCAGGGCCCAGTCCGCCGGGCGCCGCACGGTGGCCATCAGCACCGGGTCCCACAACGCCGCAGCCAGCACGCCGACGACCATGGCGCCGACGCCGGCCAGGACCCCCCGCGCCCAGGCTTGGCGCTTCAGTCCGTCCCAGAACGGCAGCACGCCCGTGATCAGCAGCAGGCTGGGCAGGAAGATCGCGAAGAGGGCGATCAGGCCGCCCGCGATCCCGCCGGGCCCATACCGCTGCGCCGCCCCGACGAAGCCGGCGAAGCTGAACAACGGCCCGGGCAGGGCCTGCACCAGGCCATAGCCCATCAGGAAGGTGTCCTGGTCCAGCCAGCGCCGGTCCACGATCTCGCGCTCCATCAGCGGCAGGACGACGTGGCCGCCGCCGAACACCAGCGAACCGATGCGGTAGAAGACGCCGGCCAGGCCCAGCCCGGGGTTGTTGAGCAGGCTGGCCGCCACCGGCAGGCCCACGAGCAGCAGGACGAACAGGCCCAGCGCGAGCAGCGCGCTCTGCCGGTCCACCGTCTCGAAAGCATCGTCGGGCGAGGCCTCGGCCGGGAGGTCCCGTAGCAAGGCCAGCCCGAACAGGCCGCCGGCGACGAGGGCGGCGATCTGGGCCATCGGGCTCTGCGCGACCACCAGGCCCGCGGCCGCGCCGATCGCCATGCCGGCGCGAACCGGGCCCACCGCCAGGGTGCGGGCCATCTGCACCATCGCCTGCAGCACCACCGCCGCCGCCGCGATCTTCAGTCCGTGGATCCAACCGTCGCCATAGCGCAGCATCAGACCCGGCGCGACCACGGCGAAGGCGATCATCAGGACCGCCGCCGGCAGGGTGAAGCCGGCGAAGGCCGCCAGGGCCCCGGCCAGCCCCGTCTGGCGCATCCCGATCGCCATGCCGATCTGACTGGACGCCGGGCCGGGCAGGAAATGGCAGAGCGCCACGAGGTCGGCGTAGGCGGCGTCCGACAGCCAGCCCCGCTTCTCGACGAACTCCCTCCGGAAGTATCCCAGGTGCGCCACCGGGCCGCCGAACGCGGTCAGGCCCTGCTTGAGGAACGCCAGGAACACGTCGAGCGTGGAGACGGCCTTTGCAGGCTGGGCGGCATCCATGACGCCTAGATGGTCGGGTACGGCCGCCGTGTCGACCCGTTTCGGCGATAGGGACTTCCCAGCCCCATCTGAACGGCGATAAGGCTTCTCGCAAACCAAGTAAGGAAGAGGGAAGACCATGAAGGCCGCCGTGCTGCGCGAAGTGGGCAAGCCGCTTCAGATCGAGGACGTGCAGATCTCGAAGCCGGGCCCGCGAGAGGTGCTGATCCGCACAGCCGCGGCGGGCGTCTGCCACTCGGATCTCCATTTCATCGAGGGCAAGTATCCTCACCCCATGCCGGCGGTGCTGGGCCACGAGAGCGCCGGCGTCGTCGAGGCGGTGGGCTCCGAAGTCCGCAGCGTGAAGCCGGGCGACCACGTCATCACCTGCCTCTCGGCCTTCTGCGGCCACTGCGACCACTGCGTCACGGGCCACATGGCCCGCTGCGTCTCGCCCGAGACCAAGCGCCGCGACGAGGACGAGCCGCGCCTGGCCAGCGCCAGCGGCCCGATGCTGCAGTATCTGAACCTCTCGTCCTTCGCCGAGCAGATGCTGATCCACGAGAACGCCTGCGTGGCGATCCGCAAGGACATGCCGCTGGACCGCGCCGCCCTGATCGGCTGCGGCGTCATGACCGGCGTGGGCGCCGTGATCCACACCTCGAACGTCCGCCCGGGCGACACCGTGGCGGTCATCGGCTGCGGCGGCGTGGGCCTGGCGGCGATCAACGGCGCGGCGATCGCCGGCGCCGGCCGGATCATCGCCATCGACATGGCGCCGGGTAAGGAGAACTTGGCAAAGTCCATGGGCGCCACCGACTTCGTGCTCGGCGGCCCGGACGCGGTGAAGACGGTCATGGAAATGACCCGCGGCGGCGTGCAGCACAGCTTCGAGGCCATCGGCCTCGCCGCCACGGCCGAGCAGGCGTTCAACATGCTGGCCCGCGGCGGCACCGCCAACGTCATCGGCATGATCCCGGTGGGCCAGACCATCAGCCTGATGGGCGCCGCCTTCCTCGGCGAGAAGCGCATCCAGGGCTCGCTGATGGGCTCCAACCGCTTCCCGGTCGACATGCCGCGCCTGGTCGACGCCTACATGGCCGGCAAGCTGCACCTGGACGACATGATCAGCCGCCGCATCAAGCTCGAGCAGGTCAACGAGGCCTTCGAGGAAATGAAGACGGGCGCGGTCGCCCGCTCGGTCATCGTCTTCGACGCCTGATGACGTCCAGCGCCGGCGGCCCCGCGCCGCCGGCCACCGTCACGCCGGTTGCCGCGTCTGGATGGAGTCCAGGTAGCGGATGATCTCGCGGACCTCGTCCGGCTCGAACCGGAACTCGGGCATCAGCGGATGCCCGGTCAGCAGCCCTTCGCTCAGAGCCTCTCCCAACATCTCCGGCGCATAGCGCTGATGCAGCTCGCGCAGCGGCGGGGCCGGGGGCTTCGGGCTGTCGCCCGTGCGGCCCACGGCGTGGCAGCCACTGCAATGCCTCTGCAACAGCGCTTCCCCTCGTGACGGAGGGTCGGTGGCCCGCGCCGCCGTCGCGGCCACAACCAGCGCCATCGCGATCGCGGTCGGCAGAATTCGGCTCATGGGGCCATGACACCAGCCGGCCGGATCGCGCGCCTTGACGCGGGTCAAGTTGCTCCGGCGAAGCGGCGATCCGGTTCGGACCGGTCAGCTCCCCTTCGGGCGCATGACGAGCCAGGGGGTAGGGCGGAGCCGCCACTCCCACACCGCCAGCAACTGGTCGAGGTGGTTCCATTCCATCAGCCATGGCGGGCCGTCCAGTCGCTTCGCGCCAGTGTCCACCTGCACGATGTCGTGTGTGGCCTCGAACCGCGCGCGCATCGTCGCCAGAGCTCCCTGGCGGAAGACGTCGTGCGTCTCCACGATGATGTTCATGTGCGCCAGGGCGGGGCTCAGGTCCGGTTGCAGTATGTCGACCTCAGCGCCCTCGGCGTCGACCATCACGAGCACCCGCTTGCCGGCGAACGCCTCGAAGTCCTGCGGCCTGAATTCGCCGCCGATGATCACCCGGTCGCTCACGCCGTTCCTGGCGGCCAGATCGGTGCAGAGCGCTCGCGCCTTGTCACTGATGTCGCGGGCGTGAACCGTGACGTCCGGCATCATCCGGGCCAGCCCCACGGCGTAGTAGCCCTCGGCGCAGCCGACATCGATCACGCAATCCAGCCCTTCGGCCGCCAGCGTGGCCAGGTGCGGGTGCAACTCGGACTCGTAGGCGCCCAACAAGCGCGGAATCAGCGCTCCCTCGCTCGCGGTGCTGACGTACTCCATCCCCGCGAAGGGGCCGCCCCAGATGCGCGCGCCCTCGTGCGCGACATAGGTGTTGGCCAGGATATTTGAGCGCCACTGCCCCAACAGCCGCAGCGCCCGATAGAGGTGGTCGATTCCAGGCTCGGCGGGCCACCGGGCGACGAGGTCTCGAACCATCTTCGCCACGGTTTTCGTTACGCCCATAAGCTCACCCCCCGCCGTCGGCGGTCAGCTACGCGTGAAGCCCCCGCGGCGCAAGGTCAGCGGGCAGCCATCGTACGGTTCGTCGCTCCGCCCTCGGCCAGCAGGCGTTCCACCCGCCCTTTCTGCGCCTTGAAGCGGGCCAGTTCGGCGCCCGCGAGCACTGTGCCCTGCGGAACCTTGGCGCCGACCGGGTTCACGCGTTTGCCGCGTTGCCAGACCTCGTAGTGAAGGTGCGGGCCCGTCGACATGCCGGTGGAGCCCACATAGGCCACCACCTGGCCCTGCCGCACCTTCATCCCGGGCTTGAGGCCCTTGGCGTAGCGGGACAGGTGCGCGTAGCCGGTGTCCCAGCCGCCGGAATGCCGGATCTGCAGCCAGTTGCCATAGCCGCCCCAACGGCCGGCGCGCACCACCACGCCGTCGCCGGCGGCCAGCACCGGCGTGCCCGAGCCGGCGCCGAAGTCCATGCCCTGGTGGGCGCGGGCATAGCCCAGGATCGGATGTCGCCGCTTGCCGAAGCCGGAGGTCAGCCGCGCCCCGTCCACCGGCGTGCGCAGCAGGAAGCCGCGGATGTTCTTGCCATGCTCGTCGAAGTACTCCGCCTCGCCGCCGTCGCGCTCGAAGCGGAAGAACTTCACGCCGTGCAGTTCGGCGTACTCCAGGTCTCCGGTCTCGATGGTGCGGCCGCTCTCGGTGACCTTGCGGTCGAACACCAGGCGGAAGTCGTCGCCGGGCTGGATGTCGCGCTGGAAGTCCAGCTTGTGGGCGAACAGCTTGGCCACCTGGGCGGTGATGGCGGGGGTTGCGCCCAGGCGCTGGGCGCTCTCGTAGAGCGAGCCCTGGATCTCGCCGTCGGCGACGGTGGTCTCGGCCGTGACCTTTTCCTCCAGCGCGCGCAGCCGCAGAGCCCCGTCGAAGGTGCGGGTCAGCGTGAGCGCCGTCGCCGGTCCGGTGCGCAGCGCCAGGCCCACCAGCCGCGCGGGCCGGTCGTCCCCGTGCGGCTGGGCCACGGCGGCGTCGAACGCCATGCCGGCCTTGATGTGGATGGTGTCCATCGCCCGGCCCAGGGTTTCGACAGCCTGACGCGCCTCCTCCGCCGTGACGCCGGCGCGCTCGACGGCTCGCTCCAGCGTCTCGCCCGGCCGCACCTTGACCTCGACATTCCGCGAGCGGGCATAGCCGGGCTGGGCCTCGGCCTGGGTGAAGGCGGCATGCTGCAGGGCCGCCACCGCCTCGGGCGCCAGGGCGACCGGCTCAGGCTTGTCCAGCCGCGAGGCGACCTGCCAGCCCACCAGGGCGGCGCAGACGGCCACGGCGCCTCCGGTCAGGGCCGGGGCGAGACGAACGGGAAATCGGCCCGACTTATAGATCTGCATCGCACCCCCGGTATCCACCGATGCGCGGCCCTGGACGCTTCAGGGCCGGGAAAGCGCCCCCCGGCGCCCCAGCAGTCGACGTTTTAGATGACCGGAACGTGGCGAGCCGCGCACCCGGTCGATTTGTCTCAGAGGAGACCCAGGACCAGTTCGGCGGGCCGGCAGAGCGCCGCACCCTTGTCGGTGACGACGATAGGCCGATTCACCAGGATCGGGTCGATGATCATGGCCGCCATCAGCGCCTCGTCGGACGCGCTGGGATCGGTGAGGCCCAGCTCGTCCGCCCGGGTGCCGTTGGTGCGCAGGATATCGTGCGCCCCGGCGCCCATCCGCTTCAGGATGTCCTCGAGCTGCGGCCTGGTCCAGCCGGCCTTCAGGTACTCGACCACGGTCGGCTCGACGCCCTTGTCGCGCAGCAGCTGCAGCGTGTTGCGCGAGGTTCCACAGTTCGGGTTGTGGTAGATCGTGACGCGGCTCATGCCGCCCCATTAGCGCCTGGCGAGCGGTTCACCAAGTGAACGAACGGGTCCCCGAGACGAACGTCGAGTCCGAGCTGTCCCAGGGCATCAGGTCGGCCGGCCGCGGGGGCAGGGGGGCCACTCCGGTCGGCCAGCGGTCGAACGCGGCCACGTAGCGCACGTCGAGCCGACCCGCGCCCGCGGGACGCACGCCGATCTCCACGCCCGTCCCGGCCGATTGCCAGTAGACGCGAACCCACTCGCCCTTGGGCAGGGTCAGCTCGATCGGAACGCCGGCGATGCGCGTCACCTGACCGCCGGCGCTGGCCCGCAGGCGCAGCTCCAGAGTCCGAGCGCCGGCTGGCGGCGCGGCCGAAAGCTGCAGGGTCCCGTTCGCGACCTTGGCGAGGGTGATGGCCGGCGCCGCCTCCGCGACCGGCGGGGCGCTGGCGGCGAGCATCGGCTGTCGCCAGGCCCAGTGCGAAAGCCGCTCGACGGGTCCGCCCTCCGCCCGCAGGACGGCGTCGGTCCACGGGCCGCTCAGCTTCGGCGGGCTGTAGCGCCAGGCCCGGCCGGTGTCCTGGTCGACGTGGTAGCCCACGTAGCTGACCTGCGGGTAGCGGGGCGTCCACGGGTCTTCCGCCCGGATGATGAGCGTCATGGCCAGGCCGCCGGCCAGCAGCAGGCCGCCGATCACCAGGCCCTTCTGGGCGCCGGTGTCGGGTTGCGCCAGGGGCCACAGAACGAGGCCCGCGGTGATCATCTGGATGGCGAAAAGGGGCATCAGGTCCATGCCCTCGTAGGCGAAGTGCGAGATGCCGCCCTGCCAGCCCAGGGCCGCCGCGGCGAGGACCACCAGAAGCCCGATGGGCAGGACGCCCCGCTTGGCGCTGAGCGCCGTCGCGGCCGCGCCGATCGCCGCCACCAGCAGCGGCCAGGCGATGACATAGGCCGCGCCGGGCGCCGCGACCTGGAGGATCGTGGCGAGGATGAGGCCCAGGATCAGCGCGCCGGCCCAGGCGCCCTTGCGGCTGGCCGGACGGCTGTAGACGAACACCCCGATGGCGCCGGCGACCACGCCTGAGACGATGCCGATCCAGTCGATCTCGCCGAAGGCCGAGGCGGCCAGTCCGAGCACCAGGGGGATCGACGCCATCCAGCGTCGGCCGCGCGCCATGTCGCCCGCGGCCAGCATCAGGAAGCCCAGCGACAGCATCATGATCGCCCATTCCCACGGCGCGGACTGGGCCAGCAGGAACCGCTGCTCGATGAAGCCGAACCCCGCGCCGGTCAGCCGCCGGGCGAACTCCAGCACGGCTACCGTCCCCACGCCGGCGAAGGCGAGGGCGCCCATGCCGCGCACGATGTCGGTGGCCGGGAACTCGCCCGAGTGCCGCGCCCAGCGGACGGAGAACGCCAGCAGCACGGCGGCGACCAGGAGGATCACCCAGCCGAACCACACCGGATAGGCGATCACCGTGTCGCCGAAGAGGTTCGAATAGACGACGTTGGGCGAGCGTTCGGGCAGCCGCGCGGCGAAGGCTGTCTCGGCGGTGGCGGCCAGGACCTGGGTCCCCATGTCCTGCAGCGAGCCGCGCTCCAGGTTCGCCGGGGTCGAGGTGGGGCTGTGATAGTCGAACTGGCGGCCGATGATGGCGTAGTTCAGCCCGGCGATGCCCGCCCTCAGCGACTCCGTCAGATCGGTGTCGTTCGGCATCTTCTCGTAGATCAGCACCGAGAGGGAGGACGACGACGGGTCGCGCGCCGTGCTGGCGAACATCCGGATCAGGTCGCCATTCTGCGCGCTGGTCTGGAACATGTTGACGCGGCCGCTCGAGCCGCGGGCCTCGACGTTGATCACCAGGCCGATGCGCCGGGCCAGCGGATCGCGGCGGAAGAAGTGGTTGGCGCCCAGGAGGCCCGCCTCTTCCCCGTCCGTGATCACCAGCATCACGTCGCGGGCGGGGGTTCCGCGCGCCTTGATGGCCCGGATGGTCTCCAGGGCCACCGCCACGCCCATGGCGTCGTCGGCCGCGCCGGGCGAGGCGGGCACGCTGTCGTAGTGGGCCATCAGCGCCACGGCGGGGGCGTTGCGGTCGCGGCCGGGCAGGACGCCGACGATGTTCTCCACGGCGCCGGCATAGACCCGGTCCGATGCGCGCCGAGGGATCTGGACACCCACGCCGGGCCGAACCTCCGGCGACAGGCCCAGCTCGGCCATCCGGCCGACAAGGGCGTCGCGGACGCGTGCGTTGGCGGGCGAGCCTATGGGATGCGGCTCCGCGGCCATGAGGGTCACGTCGGCGAACGCCCGCTCGGCGGAGAATTCGCTCGCAGGGGCGCCGACAGGCCGCGACTCCGGGAGGAGCTGCTCGTTGAAGGCGATCCACGAGCCGAGCATCAGCGCGATCAGCAGCGCCAGGTAGCGACCCATCCGCGTCTCCCCCGAGTCTCGTTGGAGCTACGCTAGAGTGTATCGTCGGAAACGAAAACGCCCGGCGGTGAGGCCGGGCGTTCGGTGTTCGCAGGTCGAGCCGGATCAGGCGGCGATGGTCGCGCCCATATCCTGCGGGTCGCGCAGCACGTAGCCGCGGCCCCAGACCGTCTCGATGTGATGCTTGCCCTCGGCGGCCGCGGCCAGCTTCTTGCGCAGCTTGCAGATGAAGACGTCGATGATCTTCAGCTCGGGCTCGTCCATGCCGCCGTAGAGGTGGTTCAGGAACATTTCCTTGGTGAGGGTCGTACCCTTGCGGAGCGAGAGCAGCTCCAGCATCTGGTATTCCTTGCCGGTCAGGTGAACGCGGATGCCGTTCACTTCGACCGTCTTGGCGTCCAGGTTCACCACGATGTCGCCGGTCTTGATGACCGACTGGGCGTGGCCCTTGGAGCGGCGCACCACCGCGTGGATGCGGGCGACCAGCTCGTCCTTGTGGAACGGCTTGGTCATGTAATCGTCGGCGCCG
>NZ_LSJI01000188.1 GCF_001557235.1 Phenylobacterium sp. CCH9-H3
TGCCGCTCTGGCAGGACAAGCTGTTCATCTTCCTGATGAAGAACGCCGCCAACCCCACCGACTTCTACAAGGTCCCGCCCGGCCGCGTGGTGGAGATGGGCGCGCAGATCACCGTGTAGCCGATCCACCTCGCAGCGGACCTTGCCACGATCGCCTCCGAGTCGACTTTCGACGAACGCGGTTGGCTCGGCTGGCTTCGCCTACTCGCCCGTTCCCGAGCCGCGGAGGCGGACTGCGGACATTCGACGGGCGGCATGATCGCTTGACGGACAGGGCGTTCATGCGAGCGTTCTCTCCTGCGCGTGGGGAGGGCGACTTAGAGCGTGGCGCGGCCTAGCCATGTCGACCGGCAACAGCCGCCGGCCTGCAGGAAGAGCGGGGCGGCGTGCGGGTGAGCGTTTGCGCCTCGGCCGGCGCCTGGGGCCGGATGCTCGCGGCCGCGGCGGCCAGCCTGACGATCGGCGCCTGGGCGCCTGCGCCGCCGGACACGGCGCAGATCGACGCCCTGTCCAAGACCTATCTGGCGGCGCGCGACGCCGGGCGGTGGGATGACGCCGAGCGGGCGATGCGCCAGGCGCTGGCCATCGAGGAGCGGGCCTTCGGCCCGGACGATCCACGGGTGGCGGTGTCGCTCAGCCTGATCGCCGACGTCGTGGGGGAGGCCGGGCGCTACGGGGAAGCCGAGGGCCTGCTTCGCCGGGCGCTGGAGATCCGCCTGAAGGCGCTGGGCGAGCGGGATGTGTCGACGGCGCTGAGCTACAGCAGCCTTGCGTATGCGCTGGACGGCCAGGGCCGCTACGCCGAGGCGCAACCGCTGCTGCGCCGTGCGCTGGAGATCACCCAGGCGGCGCTGGGCGAGCGTCACGGCGCCACCGCGACCAACTACAACAACCTGGCCGCCAATCTGAGCGCGCAGGGCAAGGCCGCCGAGGCCGAGGCGCTCTATCGCAAGGCGCTGGAGATCCGGCTGGCGCTGGGCGGCGAGCGCGGGCCGGAGGCGGCGATCGCCTTCGCCAATCTGGCCTCGGTTATCAACGCCCAGGGCCGCCATGCCGAGGCCGAACCGCTGTTCCGCAAGGCGCTGGAGGTCCGCCGCGCCGCGCCAGAGCCGCGCGACCTGGGTGTCGCCACCGGGCTCAATGACCTCGCCTTCAACCTCGCCGACCAAGGGCGCTTCGCCGACGCCGAGCCGTTGCTGGTCGAAGCCCTGAAAATCCGCAAGGCCGTGCTGGGCGACCGCGACCCCGACACAGCCGCCAGCGGCAACAACCTGGCCGCCAACCTGAACGCCCAGGGCCGATACGCCGAGGCGGAGCCGCTGCTGCGCGGGGCCCTGGACGTGTTCCGGACCGCGCTCGGCGACCCGCACACCACGACAGCGTTCGCGAACAACAACCTGGCGGTCAACCTGGACTCACAGGGCCGGTACGCCGAGGCCGAACCGTTCTACCGCAAGGCGCTCGAAATCCGGCGGACGGCGCTGGGCGAGGACCATCCCACCACCGCCAGCAGCTACAACAATGTGGCGGTGAACCTGCAGGAGCAGGGCCGCTACGCCGAGGCCGAGCCCCTCCTCGCCAGGGCGCTCGCGATCCGTCAGGCCGCGTTGGGGGAGGCCCACCCGGAGACCGCGCGCAGCTACGGCAATCTCGCCGCCCTGCTCAACGCCCAAGGCCGCCACGCCGACGCCGAGCCGCTGTTCCGCAAGGCGCTGCAGATCCGGCGCGCCGCACTGGGCGACCAGCACCCGCTGACCGCGGCCAGCGAGGAGAGCCTGGCCGCCAACCTGGACGACCAGCAACGGTTCGCGGACGCCGAGCCGCTGTACCGCCAAGCGCTGGCGGTCCGGCGGGAGGCGTTGGGCGATCGTCACCCCCTGACCGCCGCCAGCCTCAACAACCTCGCCTACAACCTGGACTCCCAGGGACGCTTCGCCGACGCCGAGCCGCTCTACCGGCAGGCGCTCGAGATCCGCACCGCCGAGCTGGGCCCGCGCCATCCGCACACCGCCACCAGCCTGAACAACCTGGCCTCGGTCCTGGAGAGCCAGGGGCGGGGCCCCGACGCCGAGGCCCTCTACCGCCAGGCGCTGGATATCCGTCGCGCCGCCCTCGGCGACGGCCATCCCGACACGGCGGTGGGCTACGCGAACCTCGCGTTCAACCTGGGCGCCCAGGCCCGCTACGCCCAGGCCGAGCCGTATGCGGCCATCGCTGCGGCCTCGGCCCGGCGGTTGCGGCTTCGCGAGCGCGGCGTGGCGGCCGACCGCGGCGACGAAGGCGCCGTGCGGCCGGGCGACGGCGCCCCGTTCCGCATTTACCTGGCGACCGCCGCGGGCCTGGCCGAAAGCGCGCCGCGTCGCCGGCCCGCGGTGCGGGGCAGGGCCTTCCTGGCGGCGCAGGACCTGGACCAGTCCGCCGCGGGCGAGGCCTTGGCGCAGGCGGCCGCGCGGGTGGCCGCGGGCAGGGCGGGCCTGGCCGACATCGTGCGACGCCGACAGGACCTGGCGGTGATCATGCGCGGCCAGGAGGCTCGCCTGCTGGCCGCCCTGGGCCAGGACGACGCCGCCACGGTCACGGCGATGCGCCGGGAGCTGTCGCAGGCCGGGGAGGAGATGGCGCGGCTGCAGGCCGAGATCCGGTCCCGATTCCCCCGTTACGCCGAACTCGTCTCGCCCGAGGCCCTGAGCCTCGAGACGGTCCAGGCGCGGCTCGCCCGCGGGGAAGGCCTCCTGCTCGTCGTGCCCTCGAATGCCGACGTGCACGTCTTCGCCGTGAGCCGCTCCAACGTCGCCTGGCGGCGGGTGGCGGGCGGCGCCCGGGCGGTGGCCACGGCCGTGGCCACCCTGCGCTGCCAGACCGACCCCGACACCTGCCGGGCGTCGCCGCCCGCCTCGGAAGCGGGCGAGGACGACCTCCCCGGGTTCGACCGGCAGGCCGCCTACGGGCTCTATCGAGACCTGGTGCGGCCGGTGGAGGGCGCACTGGCGGGCGTCCGAACCGTCTATGTGGTCTCGACGGGGCCACTCAGCGGGCTGCCGCTCGGCGTCCTGCAGACCGCGCCGCCGGGAACGCAGGGCGATCGGGGGCCGGGCCTGGCCGACGGGCCGTGGCTCGCCGACCGCTACGCGCTGGTGACCCTGCCCTCGGTCTCCAGCCTGCGCGCCCTCGACGCGTTGGAGGCCCCGCCCGGGCGCCAGCCGCTGGCCGCCTATGGCGACCCGGTGCTGGCGGGTTACGAACCCGCCGCCGGCGTCCGCGGAGACCTGCGCGCCTTCCGCGGGTTGAGCGCCGACGGCGCCGCCTTGGCCGATCCGGCCATCCTGCGTCAGGGCCTGGCCGCCCTGCCTGGCACGCGCGCCGAGCTCAAGGCCATGGCCCAGGCGCTCGGCGCGCCGGCATCGGCGCTGCACATGGGCGAGCAGGCGACCGAGGCGGCGGTCAAGGCGTCGGCCGACCTGGCGCATGCCCAGGTGGTGGTCTTCGCCACCCACGGCCTCCTTCCCCGCACCCTGAAGGGCCTGCAGGAGCCTGGCCTCGTCCTGACGCCCCCCGCCGTCGCCACCGCCGAGGACGACGGCGTGCTCACGGCGTCGGAAGCGGCGCGCCTGAGCCTGTCGGCCGACTGGGTCATCCTCTCCGCCTGCAACACCGCCGCGGCCGACGGCACGCCCGGCGCGGAGAGCCTGTCCGGCCTGACCAAGGCGTTCCTCTACGCCGGGGCGGGCGCGCTGATGGTCTCGCACTGGCAAGTCGGCGACGACGTCACCGCCGCCCTGACCGTGCAGACGATCGCCCTGCAGCGGGCCAACCCCCGGCTCTCCAAAGCTCAGGCTCTGCAGGCGGCGATGCGCGCCGTGCGCACCGGCCGATCGCCGGACGGCATGCCCCTCCCGGGCTGGTCGCCGATCTGGGCTCACCCCGGCTCCTGGGCGCCCTTCGTGCTCGTCAGCGCCGGGAGTTGAGCCGGGGCGACGGCTTGACGCCCAGGGCGGGCCCAGCGGCGCAGCCAGCGCCACAACTGCGGGCGCCGCCGCGTCGGCGCCTCCGCCGCGCGCTGCTCACGCCATCGTCATATTCGCATTGCATCGCTTTACGATATTTCGCGTAGCGACATGGAAGGAGGAGAGCTCAATTGAAGACAGTCTTACTGGCCCATGAGAACCCCGAGGTCCTGGACCGGCTCACCCCCGCGCTCAGCGATCTCGGATACGACGTGATGGGGGTCGCCCGGACGGCCCGCGAGGCCCTGCTGCTGGCGACGCGGCCGGGCGTCACCTTCGCCCTGGTCGGGGAAAAGCTGGCAGGCCGTCGGCATGGACCGGAGCTTCGGCGGGCGCTGACCGAGACCTGGGGCATCGCCTGCGCGCCCCTCGAGGACACCTTCGACCCGGCGCGGTCGCCGATCCCGGAGCCGCAGCCTTGAGGCTTGCGGGGACGCCCAGGTCGGGCGTCGTCGTGGCGGAGACCCGGCCGACGTGACTCCGGATCGTTCCGGGGCGTTCACGACGCAGATACCGGCCCGGCTGGACCGTCTCCCCTGGAGCCGGTTCCACTGGCTTGTGGTCGCGGCGCTGGGCATCACCTGGATCCTCGACGGCCTGGAGGTGACGCTCGTCGGCGCCCTCTCGCCGGCCATTGCGGGCCCCGACGGCCTGCAACTCAGCGCAACCCAGATCGGGTTGAGCGGCAGCGCCTATATCCTCGGGGCCGTGCTGGGCGCCGTCGTGTTCGGCCGGCTGACGGACCATTTCGGCCGTCGCAAGCTCTTTACCTGGACCATCGGCGTCTATCTGCTGGCGACGCTGGCCACCGGCTTCGCCTGGGACTTCTGGTCCTTCCTCCTGTTCCGCTTCATCACGGGGGCCGGGATCGGAGGGGAGTATGGCGCGATCAACTCGGCCATCCAGGAACTCATCCCCGCCCGGCGGCGCGGCTACACCGACCTCGCCATCAACGGCAGCTTCTGGGTCGGCGCCGCGATCGGCGCGATGGGGTCGCTGGTGGTGCTGAACCCCGAGGTCATCGACCAGGCCCTGGGATGGCGCCTTGCCTTCATCGTCGGCGGCCTGCTGGCGCTGATCATCCTTTGGCTGCGCCGGTTCATCCCGGAGAGCCCGCGCTGGTTGATGACGCACGGGCGCGGGGCCGAGGCCGAAGCGGTCGTGGCCCGGATCGAAGCCGACGTCGCCCGCCGGACCGGCCGGCCCACCCCGCCGCATGTTCACCTGGACGCCCTGCGCCTGCGCCCCGTCCGGACCCGCTGGACCGACATCGTGCGCACGCTCTTCGTCGCCTACCCCGGGCGCACCGCTCTCTGCGTGGTGCTGATGGCGACCCAGGCCTTCTGCTACAACGCGATCTTCTTCACCTACGCGATGATCCTGACGCGGTTCTACGAGATCGCGCCCGCGGACATCGGCTGGTACATCCTGCCGTTCGCCGCCGGGAACTTCCTGGGGCCGCTGCTTCTGGGTCCGCTCTTCGACAGCGTCGGCCGCCGGATCATGATCGGCCTGACCTATGGCCTGGCGGGCGTCCTGCTCTGCGTGACGGGCTACGCCTTCGCCGAAGGCTGGCTCACCGCGGCCACCCAGACGGTCGCGTGGACCGTGATCTTCTTCTTCGCCTCCGCAGGGGCCAGCGCCGCATACCTCACCATCGGCGAGAGCTTTCCGCTGGAGATCCGCGCGGTCACCATTTCGCTGTTCTACGCCTTCGGCACGCTGGTCGGCGGCGTGGGCGGCCCGGCCCTCTTCGGGGCCCTGATCGACACCGGCGAGCCGGAGCGGGTGATGGGCGGATATATCCTCGGCGGCGTGCTCATGATCGTCGCAGGGTTGCTGGCGCGCGTCTGGGGCCTGGCCGCGGAGCGGCGGGCGCTGGAGGACGTTGCGCCGCCATTGTCGCAAGTGATCGACGACACACCCTGACGTCAGGACCACCGCTGGTGGCGCGTCGATGCTCTGCCCGGGCGATGAGGATGTCCGGGTCGCGCGGCGGCGGAGGGGCGTCGGCCACCCCCCGCCGTCAGCGGGCGAGGCCGACCGCGCCGCGGAGGCCGGAGACGCGGGCGGGCTCGTGCGTCGCGGCCTTGCGGGCGGTGACGACGTCGGCCGCGCGGGCGCGGGAGAGCAGGGGCAGGCTGGCCGAGAGCAGGGCCACCAAGAGGCCGAGGCGGCCTTCGCGCCAGCCGCCGCGGCCGACATAGGCGTGGAGGAAGGTCGCCAGGGCCGCCCAGACCCCGGGGGCCAGGCGCGCCGGGCGGCCGGTGTCGGCCAGGTCTTCGGCGGCGAGGGCGGAGAGGCGGGCCACCCGCTCCATCAGGCCGCCGACGTCGCGGCCCAGGGAGCGGCGGATGGCGCCCTTGAGCGCGCCGCCGGCCCGGCCGGCCATGACGGCCGGTGCATTGACGCGGCAGGGCTCCCAGGCCTTGAGGCCGCGCTTGTAGAGCCGCGGTTCGGCGCGGGCGCTGAGGGCGCCGGCCCAGCCGTCGCGGACCAGGGTCTCGCCCACATAGTTGTCGATCGGCAGGTCGTACCAGTCGCCGGCGGGGCGCATCTGCAGCACGGCGCGGATCTCCCAGGCGAGGGCGGCGTCGACCAGTTCGTCGGGGTCGATTTCCAGGATCCAGTCGCCGGAGCAGGCCTCGACGCCCGCGGCCTTGCGCTGGCCCTCGAGCGGGAAGATGCCGTCGATGACGATGGCGCCCTGCCGGCGCGCGATCTCCTGCGAGCGGTCGGTGCAGCGGTCGGCGACCACCACGATCTCATCGCAGAAGGACAGTTTGCGCAGGCATTCCGAAAGCCGCGCATCCTGGTTCTGCACGCAAACGAGCGCAGACAGCCTGACCACCCCGAACGCTCCCATCCCGACAACCCCGTTGTGAGATAAGACGCCGCCCGCGGGCCCAGCCCCCCAGCCGAAGCTTTACTATTGGTTCAGAATGCGGCGCCGAGTCGCAGACCCACCGTTCGCGGGCGTTGAGGGGTGGCCTGCCGGACCCCTTGCTGGCTGAAGCTGAACGGGTTGCCGTAGGCGAAGGTGTCGCCGTCGTCGTCGAACGGGTTGCTGACGTAGGCCATCAGGCGCCAGTGATCGGTGGCCAATTCGGCCGAGAGCTGAGCGCGCAGATAGCGGCCCATCCGCTGCTGCTGGCTCGCGTCGAAGGTCAGGGTCGAACGGCCCACGTAGTTGGCCTCGGCCACCAGCCGCAGCGTGAAATCGCCGGGCAGGGGATGCTCGTAGGCCGCCAGCAACCCGCCCGACACCTTCGGGACGCCCGGAAGGTCGTCGGTGATCGGCGCGTTGAAGTCGGGATTGGGGTTCTTCACCCGCGAATCCGAGAGCAGGCCGTTGAGCTGCAGGGAGAGCCCGAAGGGCCAGTCGTAGACGACTTCGGCCTCGAGGCCCGCGATGTGGGCGTCCGCGACATTGGCCGTGTAGGCGAGGCCGGAGGTGCGGTAGCGGTCGCTCTGGATGTGGCTCCAGTCGTCGTAGTAGGCGGCCGCCCTGACCCCCAGCCGGTTGTCCATCCGGCGGACCTTCACGCCCACCTCGAAGTTGCGCAGCCGGTCGGCGGCGAAGGCGGCCCGGCTTGCCCGGATCGGGAAGAAGCCGCTGGAGTTGAAGCCGCCGGGCCGATAGCCCTCGGTGACCAGGGCGTAGATCAGATCGCCGTTCGCGAACTGGCGCTGGATCGAGAGCTTGGGCGAGAAGCCGTTGAAGGTGCGGGCCTGGTCGAAGGACCGCGGCTCATAGGGCCGGACCACGTCGAGCGCCGCGGTGGTGTGGACGCGGGTCTCGAACAGGCGGCCTCCGAGGGTCGCGTTCCAGCCGCCGCCGAGGTCGTAGGAGCCTTCGCCATAGACGGCGTACTCGCGCTGCCGGTCCTTCCGGTTCTCGGAATAGGCGGTCATCACCACCGAACCGGTGGACAGGACGCCCAGGGTCGAGGGGTAGCGTTCGAGGGTGCGCGCCGCATAGAGGCCGAAGATCCAGTTGAACGCCCCGACGCCGGACGAGCGGATCACCACATCCTGGACCAGCAGGTTCGAGCGCGTCGCCTCGGTGAAGACGCCGAGATCCGCGGCGCCGGCGATGCCGCCGAGCGGCGCGGTGGGAATCGACGGATCGAGGGCCGCGAAGGCGTCGAACTGGCTCGAGAAGACGTGATGGACGTAGCTGGTCGAGGACGTGAGGGTTCCCCAGGCGAACTCGCCCTGCAGGGTGGCGCCGACGTACGAGAAGTCGTTGTTGTGCGCTTCGCGCACCCGGTTGGCGCGCTGGGCCGGGGCGCCGATCCCGCCGTCGTCCGGGTTTTCGAGCGCGATGCCGAGGCCGCCGCGCGCCGATCCGGTCTGGGTGGTGACGTACTGGGTGTCGTTCGATCGCAGGTGCTGGGTGGCCGCCAGGGCGTCGAGCCGCCAGTGGTCGTCGATCCGGACGCGGACCGCGATGCGGCCGCCGTCGCGCCGGGTCTGGTCGACGTTGGCGATCCGCAGCTTCACGTCGTCGAGGTAGCCGCCCTGGGTGTCGCGATAGGCGGCGATACGGACCGCGATGCGGTCCTTGATCAGCGGCAGGCTGGCGTAGCCGTCGAACTCGTGGCTGGAATCACCGCCCTTGGTCGAGGCGATCCCGGCCGAGGCGCCGAACGCCGGGCGCTCCAGATCGGGCTTGCTGGTCACGATGCGATAGATGCCGGCCATCGAGCCCGAGCCGTAGAGCGCGCCCTGGGGCCCGCGCACGACCTCGATGCGATCGATATCGACGAGGCGGAGATCCGGATCGGGGGCGTTGTAGTTGATCGGGGCGTCGTCGAGGTAGGTCGAGACGGTGGAGCGCGCGCGGCCCGTGAAGGCGCCGTCGGACAGGCCGCGGATCAGCAGCTTGTCGCGGCCCGGCCCGAGGTTGGTGGTCAGCACGCCGGCGAGTTGGCCCGTGGTCTGCCGGACGTCGACCGCCCGGGTGGCGGCGATCTGGTCCCGGGTGATCGCGCTGACCCCGGCCGGGAGCTGTTCGAGCGCGACGGGCCGCTTGGCGGCGGTGACGACGACCTCCGACACCAGCGCCGGCGCGCGGGGCGTGTCGCGACCCGGCGGCTCGTCGGGCGCCGGCCGGGCCCCCGGCAGGATGCGCACCGTCCGGGTGTCGATGATGGCGTAGCGGCACGGCGCGCCGGCCAGCAGGCGGTCCAGCGCCTCGCGTACGCTGTGCCGGCCTGAAAGGGTCACCCGTCCGTCCGGCCCGCAATTGGCCGTGCCGAGAATCGAGATGTTGGCCTGGAGCCCGAGGTCGATCAGGGCGTCGGCATAGGAGCGGGTGGGAATCGCGAAGCGCAGGCGCGCGTCGGCGGCCTCAGCGCCGCCCGCCACGCAGGCCAGGGCGACGCCGCCGAGCAACGTCCGCAGAGGCAAACTGCGCCTCGGTATGGCTCCACGCCCTCATCAGCGGTCGGACGCAACATCGCGCCGCAGGACCACGCCCGCGTCGGAACGTACCGCGCTTATGGGAACCAGCAAGGCCAGGCGGCGGATTACCGCATCCTGATCGTCGAGGACCAGCACACCGGAGATGGGGGTGGCCGCGAGCTCGGGGTCGTCCACCCGGATCGGCGTGGAAAACTGCTGGTTGAGATCGTCGATGACGTCGCTCAAAGGTTGCTGGCGGTAGACCAGCCGCCCCGACCGCCAGCCCAGCACTTCGGCGGGTTCGGCGGCGGCCACGCGCGTGGCGGCGGCGCCTTCGACGTGGTCGAGGCGCTGACCGGGATGCAGGCGATAAGCCTTGCCCGCCGCGCCGTCGGCAGGCCGAACCTCGACCGCGCCGCGGGCCACGGTGACGGAAACCTTGCCGCCGAGACGCCGGACGTCGAACTGGGTGCCGACGACCCGGATCGTCCGGTCGCCGGCCGCCACCGTGAACGGGCGGCGGGCGTCATGGGCCACGTCGAACACGGCCTGGCCCTCGGCCAGGGTCACGCGCCGGCCGTCCCGGCCGAGGCTGACGGACAGCCGGGCCCCGCCGTTGAGGTCGACGGTGGAGCCATCGGCGAGTGCGACCGTCCGCCGCTCGCCCTTGGCCGTGGCGTAGGTTTGCGTCTGGGGCCCCGAGATCTCCGGGACGACCACCACCGCGAGCGCGGCGGCGGCGGCCATGAGCCCGAAGCCCACCAGGGCCCGGCGGTTCGTCGGCCGGGAAGGGGCCGGGCGGCGTTGGGAGAGGGCGAGCGCCACCTCGTCCGCCGCGGCGGCATAGGCGTGCGAAACGGCCAGGGCGGCGTCGAAGGCGGCGGCGTTGGCCGGGCTGGCCGACAGCCAGGCGTCGAACGCCGCCGCCTCGGCGTCGCCGAGGTCGCCGGCTTCGAGCCGCACGACCCATGCGGCGGCGTCCTCGCGCCGCGCATCGTCGCCATGTCGCCAAGCGTTGATCATCGTCCCTTCCAGAACCGTCGCGTGCGGCGGCCCGTCGCAGGGATAGACGCCGCCGGCCGGCCACGCCCCCCAGTCGAGGGATGCAATTTATGGTAGTTCATCGGCCAAGCTTCTCCGTCAGCGCCTTGAGCGCGGCCGAGACGTGCTTCTCCACCGACTTGACCGATATCCCCATGATCCGCGCCGTTTCGGCATGGCTGTGGCCCTCGAGCTTGTGCGTGCGGAAGGCGCGCTGCATCTGCGGCGGCAGCTCGGCCACGGCGTCCACCAGCTGACGCAGGCGCTGGCGCGAGGCGACCGCCTCGTCGGCCGGCGTCTCCTCGGCGACGTCCTCGCCCCCGATCGAAGCGTGGGCCACCCGCCGCCAGGCCGCCTCGCGCGCGATCGAGCGCGCCTCGCCGCGGGCGCGGTCGAGCATGACGTTGGTGGCGACCCGATAGATCAGGGCGACCGGATTCTCCGCGGTCACGGACGGGTCGCGCGTGGCCAGCTTCACATAGAGTTCCTGGGCCAGGTCCTCCGCGATGCCGCGGGAGCCGGTCCGGGCCGCGAAGAACCGCACGAGGTTGGCCCGGCGCTCCAGATAGATCTCGAGCAGGGGATCGGTGGGCCGAGCCGTCGGGATCTCGGGTTCCGGCACGGGGCTCACGCCGACGGCCGCCCGTCTTCCGGCGGGCCGGGGGTGGCCGTCAAACGG
>NZ_LSJI01000189.1 GCF_001557235.1 Phenylobacterium sp. CCH9-H3
ACCGTGGATTGACCGCGTTGCAGCGACTCGCGGACGGCGTTCAACGACTGGGACGCCGCGCGCTGGTTCTGGGCGATGGCCCAGACAGCGCCGTTGTCCTTGGCGTTGTTGATCTTCTTGCCGGTGTTGATGCGCGCCTGCGTGGTCTGCAGGTCGTTGTTGGTGGCGTTCAGGTTTTGCAGCGCGACCATCGCGCCGACGTTCGTATTGACGCTATTCGTCATCTAGGAAGTCCTTGTTCGTAAGGACCGACGCCATTCTGGCGGCCGGAGGGCGTTTTGCCCTGCGTCTAGGGCAGCAAGCCACGGGCCAGCCGAGCGTTAAGGGGTTTGACCCCAACGCCTTGAATTATTTGAGTTATGAGCTTGTTAGGGTTGCTTGCGCCCGGCAACTATTGCCGACTTGGGCGCCATCCAGGCAAAATTTGCCGAGCCCTTCCGGCAGCTTTTGCCGGGGCGGAAAAGGAGCCCCGGGCGGGCGTTGAGCCCGCCCGGGGTTATAGACCTAGCGGAACAGTCCGAGCAGGATCGAGGACGACTGGTTCGCGATGCCCAGCGCCTGGACGCCCAGCTGCTGCTTCGTCTGCAGAGCCTGGAGCTTGGCGCTTTCCT
>NZ_LSJI01000019.1 GCF_001557235.1 Phenylobacterium sp. CCH9-H3
CCTTCGAACAGCATGCCCGCCTCCCGGCCCGCCATAGCTGCGGCCACAGTATCAGCCACCTCCTCCACCGTGAGGCCGAAGCGCGCGATGGCCGCCCGGTCGAACTGAACGTCGAGGGTCGGCGCCCCACTGACCTGCTCGACCTTCACGTCGGCCGCGCCTGGGGTGGACGACAAAGCCGCAGCGATCCGGGTCCCCGTCGCCGTCATCTTTTCGAGGTCGTCGCCATAGATCTTCACGGCCACGTCGCCGCGAACCCCGCCGATCAGCTCGTTGAAGCGAAGCTCGATGGGCTGGCTGAGCTCATACCCTTGGCCGATGAGGGCGCCGGTCTTCGCCTCGATCCGGGCGATGACGTCCTCCTTGGTCTTCACGCCCTTCGGCCAGTCCTTCTGCGGCTTCAGCAGCACGAAGCCGTCGGAAATGTTGGGCGGCATGGGGTCGGTGGCGACCTCGGCCGTGCCGGTCTTGGAGAACATCAGCTCAACCTCGGGCAGGCTGGTGATGGCGCGTTCGACGCCGCGCTGCATGCGCAGCGACTGTTCCAGCGAGGTGGAGGGAATGCGCTGCGAGGCGACCGCGACGTTCTTCTCGTCGAGCTGTGGGATGAATTCCTGGCCCAGCAGGGTGAACACGAATCCGGCGAGGGCGAAGACCCCCACCGCCGCGCCGATGAACGGCCAGGGCCGGGCCACGGCGCGATGCAGCAGCGGGATGTAGTGCTGGTTCACCTTGCGGATGAGCCAGACCTCCTTCTCCGCGACCTTGCCGCGGATCAGCAGCGCCACCATGGCCGGCACGAAGGTCAGCGACAGGATGAAGGCCGCCGCCAGCGCCAGCATCAGGGTGATGGCCATGGGTGAGAAGGTCTTGCCCTCCACGCCCTGGAAGGTGAGCAGCGGCGCGAACACCAGGAAGATGATCGCCTGGCCGTAGACGGTCGGGCGGATCATCTCCTGGGACGCCAGCATAGTCTCCTCGAGCCGCTCGCGCAGGTCCAGCAGGCGGCCCTCGTGGTGCTGGCGTTCGGCCAGCCGGCGCAGGCAGTTTTCGATGATGATCACCGCCCCATCGACGATCAGGCCGAAGTCCAGGGCGCCCAGGCTCATCAGGTTTCCGGAGACGCCGAGGGTGTTCATGCCGATCGCCGTCATCAGGAACGAGATCGGGATGATCAGGACCGCGATCAGGGCGGCCCGGACGTTGCCCAGCAGGAAGAAGAGCGCGATCGCCACCAGCACGGCGCCTTCGAAGAGGTTGCGCTGCACCGTGGCGATCGTCGCGTTCACCAGCTTCGAGCGGTCCAGGGTCGGCTTCACGGCCACGCCCACCGGCAGGGACTTCTCGAGGGTCTCCAGCTTCTCGCCGACGGCCTTGGCGACGGTTCGGCTGTTCTCGCCGATCAGCATCAGCGCGGTGCCGACCACGACCTCGTGGCCGTTCATGCTGGCCGCGCCCGTGCGGAGCTCGCCGCCGATGCGGACCGTGGCCACGTCCTTGACCATCACCGGCACGCCGCCGCGCGTCGCGATCGCGGCATTGGCGATCTCGTTCGCCGAGCGGATTCGCGCGTCGGCGCGGACCAGGTAGGCCTCGCCGGCGCGCTCGTGGAAGTTTGCGCCCACCGAGAGGTTGGCCGCCTCGAGCGCCTTCGCCAGGTCGGAAAAGGACACGCCGTAAGCGTTCAGCTTCACCGGGTCCGGCTCGACGAGGTACTGCTTCTCGAAGCCTCCGATGGAGTCGACGCCGGCCACACCCGGGACGGTGCGGAGCTGCGGACTGATGATCCAGTCCTGGACGGTGCGCAGATAGGCCGCGCGTGAGACCTCGTCGGTGAGCCGCTCGCCCTCCGGCGTCAGGTAGCTGCCGTCCGACTGCCAGCCGGGCTGGCCGTCGCGCACCTTGGCGCCCTTCCCGCCCGGGTTGGTGAAGTCGACCGTGTACATGAAGACTTCGCCGAGCCCGGTGGTCACCGGGCCGATCTGCGGCTGCAGGCCTTCCGGCAGGTTCTCCCGGGCCTGGGAGATCCGTTCGCTGACCTGCTGCCGCGCGAAGTAGAGGTCGACGTTCTCCTTGAAGACCGCCGTGACCTGGGAGAAGCCGTTGCGCGAGACCGAGCGCGTGCTCTCCAGGCCGGGGATGCCGGCCAGCGCCGTCTCGATCGGGAAGGTCACCCGCTTCTCGATGTCGGCCGGCGAAAGGCCGGGATCGACGGTGTTGACCTGCACCTGCTTGTTGGTGATGTCCGGCACCGCGTCGATCGGCAGCCGGGTGAGCTGCCACATGCCGATGGCCGAGACGATGGCGATGAAGAACACGACCGCCCAGCGCGCCCGGACGGAAAGGGCCATGAGACCGGCGATCATTGGGATGACTCCGAGGCTTTGTGCACGCCCGGCGCGTAGGCCACCGCGAGGCGGTCAACTTGGGCGCGCGGGACGCCGAGCTTGGCTTGGTAGGCCACCGAAGCAGCGCCGGGCCGCGTCGACAGCCGGCCGGACCACCGGGCCGTGCGGCGGACGAGGACCTCGCCGTCGCGGCCGTAGGCTGCGATGTGGAGGTGTCCGGAAACCGGACCACGCCAGAGCGGGTCCGCGCGGACCATGCCGCGCACGACCGCCTCGTCCGGGCCCGCGCGCAGATAGGCGCTCAGGATTCGGACATGGCCACCGCTGGCCAGGTCGACGGCGGTGGCGTCATCCGACGTTGACGCCGTGGCGCAGCCGCCGGCGGCCACGGCAAGCGCGGCGGCGAGCGCGTATGCGACTGACCTAATGCTCATCGCCCTCGCCCTTCCCGAGCTCGGCCTTCAGCAGGAAGGCGTTGCGCGCCGCAATCACCTGGCCGGCGGTGAGGCCGCTGACGATCTCGGCGCGTCCGGCGCTACGCTGGCCGACCGTGACCGGGCGCGCCTGGAAGCCCTTGGCGGTGCGCACGAAGACCACGTCGCGGCCCTCGACGCTCTGGATCGCCTCGTCCGGCACGACAATCGCCTTGGAGGCGCTGGCGCGCTGCGGGACGATCCGCGCCCGAACCGTTTGGCCCGGCTGCAAGCCGAGGGCCGGCAGGTCCAGCACGGCGGTCGCCGTGCGGGTCTCCGCGTCGAGCGACGGCGTGATCGACCGCACGCGCCCCTCGATCGCGCGGCCGTCCGCCAGTTCGACCACCGCCCGATCGCCGGGCGAGACCCGCGGGGCGTCCGCGCCGCTGATCGCGGCGCGAACCTCGATCCGCTGCGGGTCGGCGATCCGGAACAGTTCGGTCTCCGACTGTACGAAGGCGCCCAGGCTGGCGGGCGCCGCCGTGATGCGCCCGGCGATGGGGCTGGAGACCACCACACCGCGGCCGTCGGAGGTCACGTTGGCGGCGCCGGAGGCCACCTGGGCGCGGCGGGCCTCGGCGTTGGCCGCGGCGGCCTCGGCCTGCGCCTGCTCGTAGTCCTGGCGGGCCGACACGCGCTGCTCGAACAGGCGCTTCTCCCGGGCCAGCTGCTTCTGGGCGAGGCTCGCCCGCGCCGCGGCCACCGAACGGTCCGCGGCGATCTGAGCGGCCTCCCGGCTCTCGACGATCGCCAGGGGTTCGCCCGCCCGCACGGGATCGCCGAGGCGCTTGTAGATGCGGGTGACCGCGCCGGCGGCCCGCGCCGTCAGCACCGCCTGGCCGTTGGGGGCGGCCTCCACCGTCGCCTGGGCCAGCACCTCGTTGGCGAAGCCGCCCACGGAGACCGGCTGCACGAGGATCCCGGCGCCCTTGACCTGGTCCGCCGTCATCTCCACGGCGCCTTCCTCGCCCTCGTGATGCTCTTCGGCTTCCGGTGTGGCCGTTGCCGGCGTGTCGCCGGCCAGCTTGGCGATGCCGAAGCCGCCCAGGCCGGCGAGCAGGATCGCGGCGGCCACGCCGCCGTACAGTCGGGTTTTGTCTTGTCTCACCGGGGATCTCCGAAAGGCGTGGCGCCGGCCAGACGCGCGAGGCCCGCCTGGGCGCTCAGGCGTTCGACGGCGGCGTTGATGGTCTGGGCGCGCGCCTCGGCGAGCGCGCGCTGGGCGTTGAGCAGTTCCACAAGGTCGAGCTTGCCGCCCTCGTAGCCGAGGCGGGTGAGCCGGTAGGCTTCCTCGGCCGTGCGC
>NZ_LSJI01000190.1 GCF_001557235.1 Phenylobacterium sp. CCH9-H3
ACCGTGCTCAGGTCGCTGTCGGACTTTCGGTTGTAGCCGACGGAACCGTAGAGGCTGGGCGAGGCGAGCTGCGCCTCGGCGACGCCGGCGACGCCCGCCACGGCCAAGACGATAGGTCCGGCGAACAACGACTTCATGCAACTCTCCTCATCGGCCCTTGGCGGCCACGGACGACCTTGGCGGTCGATCCGCTCGGCTTTTCGACCGCAACACGGCCACAATGTGTCGTTGCATTTTCACAGGTAACGACCACCGTATGCGGCGCGTGACATTCCGCCGGGGGAGACAGAACGCGCAGCCAGCGCTTGCTCGAGTACGCCTTCGACACCATCCGAGCTGACGCCGTCGAGGGCGTCCGCCGCGCGAACCTCGGGCTCGCGCCGCTAAGCCCGCAGGCGAGCACGCATCGTCAGGCGCTACGGCCGAGACGCCTGCGGGTCCGCCACCCTGGGGTCCATGTTGGAGAGGAAGTCGAAGAGCCGGCGCATCCGCCCCGAGGGGTCGCGTGTTCGCGCGGCGGGGTCAAGGCGGCGGGATCAGGGCGCGGAGAACGTCCATCCGCCCGGCTCCAGCCGTCGATGCGTGAACCCGGCCCGCTCCAGGCCGACGATCGCCCCTCCCCGCACGAACAGCGTCTCGCTGCGGAACTGACCGAAGCATTCGACGATGCCGGGCCGGCAATCCTTCAGTTCCTGGACGACCAGCACGCGCGTCGCGGGCTGTCCGTCAAATCGCGCAAAGCCGGAGAAGACGGCCAGAAACCGCACCGTCCGCGTCGGCGCGAACTCCGCGGATACGGCCCGCAGCCACGTCGCGCGATCCGCCCCCGCCGGCCAGTCGGAAACGATCCTGACGTCGGGGGCGAACAGCTTGGCGTAGGCTGCCGCATCGTTGGTTCGGATCGCGTCGATATAGGCCGTAACGACAGCCTGCGCGGCTGGCGGCGCCAGGACCGGCGGCACGGCCGAAGCTCGACCGCCCCACCCCATCGCCAGAACCGCGACGCAGCCGACAACCGCAGCGCGACATGCATTCATCCGCGAAGTCTGAGGCTCACATCCTGCCCGCGCAACAGGCTGCGAGTTCTCCGTGGCCGCCGCGAGGTCCGCTCCTGGCCGCCAAATCAAAGGCGACGTTCGACCCATTGCTGATCTTCGTCCAAACCGACAACAGAACGGAAGTCACGAAGTCTAAAAGAAGCGCCTGATCGAGCAGCTGCCGGATTTGAAGGATAGCTTAGCGTCTCCGATTTTGAGCGGCAGCGTGGCGGAAAAGTCTCCAGATATGCGATCTAGAGAGAATTTCACTGCGACAGCCCCCAGATCAATCTGATCTCCCCGGAAATCTACTACAGCTAAAGACGTATAATCCTGAGTAAAATCAATCACGCTTTCCTCAAACCTGTGAACGGCAAGCTCGCCTCTCACTCTATTTGAATAGATCTTCTTTTCGTCTAACCGAATAAGAAATCGCTCCTTGAACGAAAATTCATCATTGTCGCTAAGTGTATAATTGCCGCTCTGGTAAGGTATGCTGGTCAGCATTGTCCACGAACAATCAAGCCCCTTCGACTTTTCTTGCGACGCAGATGGGCACGCCCAAAACAAGAAGGGCGCGACACAGGCACTGGCTAGAATTTTGTGTAGCACGACCGTCCTCACACCTGACGTTGGAGGATGCATCCGCCCGAACCAATGCCGCTGCACTGTGGAATGGATCGCAGACACGCCGACGAACTCCGACTCGATCCGGGCTGAAGGAATGCGCTAGAGCGATAGGCGTCGCGGCCTACCGCTCTCTTGCTACCAATTTTGGCGGCAGCGTACGTCACCGGTAAAGCAGACGCACCCCATTGGGCAGCCCCCACGACAAGAGTCATTGCAAAAGCTAGCCAACGCTTCGAGGTCACTTGTCTTCTCGATACTGAAGCTGCGGCCCTCAGCCTCGAACGTGACGCCCTGTGGAATCCATTGGAAGGCCTCGCAATGAGAACCCCGCTTCATGGTTTCATCATACGAGAGCCCCTCCACATGAACTACGCGGTACTCCAATATACCGCGTTCAGGGGCAGGAACTACAAAAACGCCGATACCCACAATACTACCATCTCGAAAGGAGACTCCGGCAGACTTTAGTCCATCGAATACCACGTCCGGAGTTTGATTCTTAGAGCCATTGCAGCACACAACATTCCTCCCACAATAGGTGTGTTAAAGGTTCTGCTGAACGAGGATAAAGAGATACCGCCCCATCTTGGGGTGTTGTCTGGCCAGCAGATTTGCAGCAGTCAGCTTTAGTCCTGCTGTTCATCAGCGCCCCCGCAACAGCTTAGCTCAGGTGGCACCAACCGGTCGCGCTCGTCAAGCGAGTGGGGCCATCGCCCCCCTTATGTTGTTCTCTCGGCCGCGCCCGTTCGAGTGACTGACCGCCCTCCCCCCCAGAGACTTTGGAAAGTCCGCGCCTTAGCGGCGCCACCCTAGGGCCGGGGCGAGCGGCCAGGGCGCGTGGACCGGCGGAGCCTTGCGG
>NZ_LSJI01000191.1 GCF_001557235.1 Phenylobacterium sp. CCH9-H3
GCGGGGGTCAGACCCACTCGACCTTGGTGATCTCGTAGGACTTGCCGCCGCCGGGGGTCATGACCTCCACGACGTCGCCCGTCTCCTTGCCGATGATCGCCCGGGCGATCGGCGAGGTGATCGAGACGCGACCGCTCTTCACGTCGGCCTCGTGCTCGCCGACGATCTGGTAGCGCGCCTCCTCCTCGGTGTCCTCGTCGACCACCGAGACGGTGGCGCCGAACTTCACCTGGCTGCCGGACAGCTTGGAGACGTCGATCACCTGGGCCCGCGCCATGCGGTCCTCGATGTCGGCGATCTGGCCTTCGATCCAGCCCTGGCGCTCCTTGGCCGCGTGATACTCGGCGTTCTCGGAGAGATCGCCGTGCGCGCGCGCCTCGGCGATCGCCGCAATCACGGCGGGCCGCTCGATCGTCTTCAAACGCTTCAGTTCTTCGTCCAGGGCCTTGTAGCCCTCGACGGTCATCGGAACTTTTTCCATCGTGACTCGAGGTTCGCCTTGGTGATCCCCACCCCGGCCGCGGGCGAATGCGACCCGGGGGCAAAGAAGCTAGGATTGTGCGCCGCAAAAATCAAGGGTTGGCGGCAGAAGCCGGCCGCCGGCGACGCGCCACGTCGGCCCGAACCAACCCGGACGGACCTTCGCCTCGCCAATCGCGGAGGTTCGCACTACCTGTGCCTGACCTCAGGAGTACGCCATGGCCGCCAAGCGCGGGATCACCCTCTATCACTCGCCGGGCAGCCGGGCGTTCACCGCCTACTGGATGCTGGAGGAGATCGGCGTCGCGTTCGACGTGCAGCCCGTGGATATCCGCAAGGGTGAGCAGAAGTCGGCGGCCTATCTGAAGCTCAACCCCGCGGGCAAGGTGCCGACCCTGACCGACGGCGAGGTGGTGGTGAGCGAGAACCCGGCCATCGCGATCTATCTGGCCGACCGCTACAGCTATGGGACCCTGGCGCCGCGCATCGAGGACAAGGATCGCGGCGCCTATCTGAAGTGGATGGTCTATGCGACGGCCGTGGTGGATCCCGTGGCCTCGCTGCACGCGCAGAAGATCGACCTGCCGGGCTCGGACGTGGGCTTCGGCGCGTTCGACGACATGGTGCAGGCGCTGACGACGACGCTGGCGTCGCGCAAGTGGCTGCTGGGCGACCGGTTCAGCGCCGCCGACGTGGTGCTGGGCGGCACCGTCTCGCGGCTGTTCTACCAGAAGATCCTGCCCGAACATCCGGTGCTGGTGGAATACAACGCCCGCCTGACCCGGCGCGAGGCCTACCACCGGGCGGCCGACGCCACCTGGCCGGCGCACCTCTACCCCACCTTCCAGCACTGAGGCCGGTCAGGCGCTCTCGCTGACGATGGCGCCGGCGAGCTCGTCGGCGTCGGGCGCTTCGAACACGCCCTCGATGAACTCGAAGTGCTCGGGCTTGACCTCGATGGCGAAGTTCTCACCGCGGATGACGTTGCGCTCGGCCACGCGCGCGCGCCGCACCTCGACCGGCGCCGTGACGAAATGGAACTGGAGGGGCAGGCCCGCGCCCTCGGCGATCTCCCGCACGCGGGCGCGGTCGTCCTTGCGCATCAGGCCGATGTCGAGGATCACCGATACGCCCGTCGCCAGCACGCCGGCGGCGACGGACCAGATCTGGGCCTCGCACCGCTGCACGCGCTCGATCATCCACTCGTACTCGATCGGCTGGGGCATGTCGGGCGCAAAGAGCTGCGCCATCCACTCGTCCAGCACGAAGGCCACCGCCTTCTCCCGGCGGGCGAAGGCGTGGGCGTAAACCGTCTTGCCGGCGCCCGAGGGGCCGAAGATCACGTGCAGGGTCCCAGTCATCCGGCGCGTCTAGCGGACGGTGAGGCCGCCGTCGATCACCAGCTCCTGGCCCGTCACGTAGCGGCTCTCGTCCGAGCAGAGCCAGAGCACGCCGTTGGCGATGTCCTCCGGCCAGCCCTTCACGCCCAGGGGCACCGCCATGGCCGACATGGCGTCCAGATCGGGCGGGGCGTTGGCGCCGGGGTTCACCGCCTCGCCGACGGTGGTCCAGATCGGCGTCTCGATCAGGCCGGGATGGACCGAGTTGACCCGGATGCCGTCCCTGGCGTTGGCGCATTCCATGGCCACGGCCTTGGTGAACAGGCGCACGCCGCCCTTGGTGGCGCAGTAGCCGGCGAGGTTGGCCGAACCCTTCAGCCCGGCGACCGAGGAGATGTTGACGATGCTGCCGCCCTCACCCGAGGCGCGCATCAGAGGGATGGAATGCTTGGTGCCCAGGAACACGCCGTCCAGGTTGATGGCCGTCTGCCGGCGCCAGTTGGCCAGCGTCATCTCCAGGATCGACCCGCCGATGCCGATGCCCGCATTGTTCACCAGGAAGTCGAGGCGCCCGTGCCGCGCCTTGATCCCGTCGACGATCTCGGCCCAGGCGTCTTCGTCGGTGACGTCCTGGTGGCGATATTCGGCCTTGCCGCCCGACTTCAGGATGCCGGCGATCACCTCCTCGCCCAGGGCGTCCTGGATGTCGGTGACGACGACGAACGCACCTTCGGCCGCCAGCTTCTCGGCGCAGCCGCGGCCGATGCCGCTGGCCCCGCCGGTGACGAGCGCAACCTTGCCGCTCACTCGACCTGCCATCCGATCCCTCCCCTTATCGTTGATAACCTGAGTGGTAGCGCGCTGGCCGGCGCCCGCCTAGCCCCTTCGCCGCGCGCCATATCCGGGCTATCCGCCTGCGGGGGCGGACGGACGCCCTGGCCGGGGGGATCGGCCGCTGGAGGGATTATGCAGATCGATATCCGACCCTGCGGTCCGCAGGATGCCGGGGCGCTGGCGCTGGTGGGCCAGGCGACGTTCCTGGAGACCTATGCGACCGTCCTGCCGGCGGCCGACATCCTGGCGCACTGCAGCCACGAGCACGGCGAGGCGCGCTACGCCGCCTGGCTGGCGCAGCCGGGCACGTACAGGTTCTGGGCGGCCGGGGTCGCGGGCCTGGGCGCGGCCGTGGGCTACGTCATGCTCTGCCCGCCCGATCTGCCGGTCCCCACCGGGCCGGGGGACCTGGAGATCAAGCGGATCTACCTCCTGTCACGCTTCCAGGGCGGCGGCGTCGGCGCGCGGCTGATGGCCACCGCCATCGACGCCGCGAAGACGCTGGGCGCCCGGCGCGTGCTGCTGGGTGTCTATGGCGAGAACGCGAGCGCCATCGCCTTCTACGCCCGCCAGGGGTTCGCCGAGGCGGGCGTGCGGAAGTTCCAGGTGGGCGCCAACACCTATGACGATCTGGTGCTGGCCAGGGCGGTCTGAGCCCTTACTGCATCCACTTGGGTTCGGTGCTGCCCGTAGTCATGATCCCGTAGATCAGACCGATGGCGAGCAGGACGATCGCGGCGACCATGACGACCCCGATCATGCCTTCGAACTTCTCGGCCAGATGCTTCGGCTTGTGATGACGGACTTCGCCGGTATGCGGCTCGGTATGCATGAGACTTCCTCGCAATCCTGTTTGGTGGAGTTCTTGAGCTCCACGCCAGGCTGCGGCAGACGCCAGAGGCGTCCCCCGGAAGTTCGCCGGGCCCCGCCTGCGAGAAGCGGAGACCAAGTGGGCCGCCGGGGCGCGCCCTTGCCGCCTGTCTCAGTCAGGCGATGAGGAGAGTCTGCGCCTCGAATCCGGAGCGGTCAATCCGCAAGCAATGGTGGTGATCCGGCTGCATCCTAGGATTGCGACGCACGCGCAAGCGCCGCGGCATAGATGTCGGGACCCATGACCCAGTCGTTCACCGCCCCGACGATCGGCCGGCCGGCGCAGGTTCCCTGCACGAAGCTGCCGTTCCAGCGGCGGTCGTAGACCGGGATCTCATAGCGGACCAGGGCGGTGAGCCGCCCGGGCAGGGCCGATCCATCCTTCAGCTTCCACGAGGCCGTCCGCTCGTCGCCGGGCCGGTCGAGCACCATGTCGGCCAGCGCCGTCTCGACGCCGTCGATCTGCCAGCCGCCGCTCGCGCCCCGGGCGTGGAGCAGGGCGGTGCAGTTCATGGCGTCGCCGGCCAGGAAGCCGTAGCAGAACGGCGCGTCGAAGCGGGCGGCCTCCTGGCGCTGCTCGTGGTACTTGGCCAGGCCCTCGTGGACGAAACGGCGCCCGCCGATCTCCACCTCGGCGCTGCACCAGCCATAGACCTCCTCGCGCCCCTCCAGCACCTGGCTGCCAAGGGGGCTGACCGCAAGGAACTGGCCGCTGAACCGGCCGGGGACGCCGCCAGGACCGTGCGGGGCGGTGCGGCTTTCGTGGAAGCTGAGCTCGGCGGCCAGGCGGACGGCCGGCAATTGACCGCCGCGGCGCACGCGGACCAGCTCCGCCGCCATGGGGGTCGCGCGGTACTGGGCGAGCTGGGCGCCGGCGAGGCGCTCGCCGCCGCAGGGCAGATCGTGGCGGGTGAAGGCGTAGAGGCGGCCCTCGTGGAAGAGGTGGCACCAGAGCCAGGTCTGACCCTCCACGGGGAAACGGCAGAACCGCAGGGTGAGCGCGCTGAGACCGTCCGGCGACACCGACATGACCATGGCGGACTCGGAATAGGCCCTGGACCCCCGCACGAGCAGATCGGGCGGGGGC
>NZ_LSJI01000192.1 GCF_001557235.1 Phenylobacterium sp. CCH9-H3
GCCAACCCCGCCGGCCACGTCCTCCCCATCGGCGAGCGCTGCGCCATCGCAACCGGCTGTGGCGCAGGAAGCGAGATTACGCCGCCGGCGCACCGGCCGGGACCGGCAACTGAACGTCAAGGTCACCGACGACTGCCTGAGCCGATTTTACGCGATCGCGGATGCGCAAGGGTGGGGGCTCGGCGAGACCCTCGAGGAGGCCCTGGCGGCGCTGGAGGCCGCATTAACGGCAGCTGGCCGGCCATGACGCAGCGTCCCGATCCGCATCCTATCCGCGACTTCTTTATCGGTGAGCTGGTCGATTACGCGCCAAAAGATAGCCGTGACATGATGGAACGGCCGTTCTTTTCGCTCTCCAAGCGCAAGCGCAACAAGCCGATCGAATACGAAAACGAGGACAAGTCGGTCTATGTGCGGGTGATGCCGCATCCCGCGTACGGCATGGCGACGATTTGGGACGCGGATATCCTGATCTGGTGCATTTCTCGGATCATGGCCGAGTGCGATCGTGGCAAGAACAACGTCGAACGGACAATCTATACCACGCCCTACGAGCTGCTGCGGGGGATCGCGCGCGGCACGAGCGGCGCGGATTACCGGGATTTGATGGCGGCGCTGCGACGGCTGCGGAACACCGAAGTCGAGACGAATATCCGGGCCGGGCGGCGCAAGTACGCCGCGTTCAAGTGGATCGAGGACACGGAAGGGGAGGGCAGCAGCGAGGACGATCCCGACCAGCTGAAGTCGATCTCGCTCACCGTGCCCCGCTGGCTGTACAACGGCCTGCTAGGCGCCGGCGGCGTGCTGACTCTCGACCGCGAGTATTTCCTCCTGACCAGCGGCGTTGAACGAGCGATCTACCGCATCGCCCGCAAGCATGCCGGAAACCAGCCGGACGGTTGGACCTGCAAGATCCGCACGCTGCATCAGAAGGCGGGCAGTGAGGAAGTCGTCCGGAACTTCGCGATCCGGGTGCGCAAGCTCGCCCTTCGCGAGGGGTCGGAGGGCCAGTTGCCACGCTATCGCGTGACCCTCACGAAGACCCAGGACGGCAGCGAAGCTGTCCATTTTGTCGATCGCAGCCTGGCGGAAATGGCCGCGGAGCTGAAGCAACAGAAGGCGGCCATGGCGCGCCGGGCGCGCATCGCGGCCGAGGACGCTCGGGCTGCCCAGATCGACCGCGGAGAAAAGCCATGCCAGCTCAGTCTCCCTGACCTGGATACCTAAGCGATAGCGCGAGCCCCAAACGCCGGCCTCCGGTCGGGTCGTGGTTTTGAATGCAGGTGCGTGCGAATCAGGACTTTGAGGAGGGTCGCGAAGCTCTGCTAGAGCGGTATCTAAGGGCGATTCTGGTCGTCAGGTCCACAACTGAGACGCGCCCTTGGGGCCTGGTGCGAGCTCAGCGGGCACAACCCCGTGGTTTCAGATGCACTCGGCCCGTGTTTTCAGGCGCAGGAGGCTCGTGGTTTCAGGTGCGGAGCTATCGTGTTTTCGGATGCACGCCCTTCGTGGTTTCAGGTGCCGGCGCTCTCGTGGTAACGAATGCAGGAAATTATCCACAGACTCACGTGGCATCGGATGCAGTCACGATCGTGGGATCAAGTGCACGCCCCTCGTGGGAATGAATGCAAAATAGCGTGGTATCGAATGCACGCCGCCTTCATAAGTATTTGATTCTTAGTCGTTTTCTTCCCCTTCGATTCGGCTTAACCTCTTAACTTCCCTCTACTAACAAACTCTTTTCTAACGGCCTGCGCACCTCCAAAAAGACGATGGAAAACACCGCCTCTTGGGGGCTACGCCCCCGCCGGCTCGCTCCGCTGCTACGCAGCTCCGCCCCGGATCGCTAACGCGATCCTCCCACCCGGCATCCCCCAATCGGCGTCGGCCTACGGCCGACAAGTTTTCCCATGAGAGGAGACTTCAGCCATTCGAGCCCCTACCAGCTCCGTCAACACGGCCGCCAGCCCCGTAAAGGGCTTTTCGAAAAAGGCCTCGCATTTTCGTCGGTTGGAGCCGGGCGAGGGGAGGAGGTGGCAGAAACAGCCCCACAGGGCGCGAGAGCGGGCCCTGGAGCGGCCAAACGCGATTTTCCGGTATCCCCGGCCCATCGCCGCCTCGCCGGCCCTCCTGGCGCGTTCCTGTGGTCACGGCCTCGCCAGGGGCCAAAACCCCGATAGTCCGCGGCTTCGCCGCGGCCTCTGGATTTGTCGGCGCCCGTAGGAATCCGGGGTGAATTATCGGGGTTTTGGCCCCTGGCTATAGAGCCGCTGGAATTCCTCGTCGTCGTAGTACCGGACCTTGCGGGCGATCACCGGCGCCTGGCCCTGGCGCAGCAGGATTTCCAGCGCCGCGCCTAGCCGCATCACTTCGTCGGGCGTCAGCAGCTCGCGCTTGGCCAGGTGCGCGGCCGTCGAGGTGCTAGCTCCGCCCCGAGGGCCCGCTCCATCAGCGCCTTCTTCAACTGCCGAAACAGCCCGCCATCGCCCAGCCGAAGGCGCGGGCGATCGGCTCCAGGTAGCCCAAGGCTGCGAACTCATTGAGCAGCAGGAGCACGGCCGGCGGCGGCAGGGCAGGGGACCGGGCGAGCGCGCCGATCGCCTGGGCGACCAGCAGGCGCAGCCAGCGGGCGTGGGTGTTCAGCCGATCCGGCGGCAGCACCAGGAACACGGTGAGGAGAGGACGCTGGCCGCCTCGCGCTCGCTCTTGCCCAGGTGACGGTTGGCGGCCCGGCGCACCAGGCCGCCGGCAGCGGGGCTGGCCTGCATGTCGGCCAGCAGATCGCGGAATTCCTTGGGTGCTCCTGTGAGCAGCTCACGGACGCGGGCGAGGCTGCGATCGGCGCCGAGTTCGACGGTGACGACGTGGAGGATCAGGCCGGCGATCAGGGCCTTGGCTTCGTCGTTCCAGTGCGCCTCGCCGACCTGGCCGGGCGGATCGTGGACCAGGGCGTCGGCGAGGAGGGCGGCGTCCTCGGCGAGATCCAGGCTGTCCGGTTCCAGGCCATCGAGCGGGTTGAAGGCGGCCGAGGGTTGGCCGGAGATCCCAAAGGGATCGAGCACATAGACCGGGCCAAACCGGCCACGAGCGCGTGCGGTGATGCGGGCGTTCTCGCCCTTGGGGTCGAAACAGAGGACCGAGCGATCGGCGGTCAGCAGGTTGGGGATGATGGCGCCCACGCCCTTGCCCGAGCGAGTCGGGGCGATGGTCAGCAGGTGGGCTTGGCCGGCGTAGCGCAACAACCTTCCGCCGCGCCGGTTCTCGCGGCCGACGATCAGGCCTGCGCCGCCGCCGAGGCTGTCCTTCACCTGACGCTCGTCGGCGAAATGGGCTGAGCCGTCGACCCCCCGACCTGGCCCGTAGCCGCCGAATCTGGCGGTCCACCAGCCGCCGGCGCTGAAGATCCCCAGCAGCCCGAAGGCGACGGTCACGCCGTACTTCAGGGTGTTGTCGATCTGGGCGACGGCCGCGATGGGGATGAGCAGCAGTCGCCCGATCATAACGCCGATGAGCGCGCCTGCGCCCATGTAGACGATGAGGGCGGTGAGCCGCACGACGACTCTCATGGGGCTATGAACGGGAGCTGACGGCGCGCATTCCGCGGCGGTTCAGGTT